>NZ_DDOP01000059.1:126051-183134 GCF_002341725.1 Bradyrhizobium sp. UBA2491 | reverse complement strand
CCGGGACCCATAACCACAAAGGTCAGTCGCGGACGTTGCTGCGGCCCCAGCGTGTTCCAACAACATGGATTTGGGGTTATGGGTCCCGGCCTGCGCCGGGACGACAGCAATTTTGTCGCGCGTTCTCGCGCCTCCTGACGATCGTCAGACGTTCAGGTTCATCCACACCGCCTTCGGCTCCGTAAAGTTGTCGAGCGCGGCGGTGCCGTGCTCGCGACCGAGGCCGGAGTCGCGTTCGCCGCCCCAGGGCAGGCGCACGTCGGTGTAGCCATAGGTGTTGATCCACACCGTGCCGGCGCGGGCCTTGCGCGCGAAGCGCTGCACGCGGCCGATGTCGGCGCTCCAGACGCCGGCGGCGAGGCTGTAGGCGGTGCCGTTGGCGAGACGTAGCGCATCGGCCTCGTCCTTGAACTTGATCACGCTCACGACGGGACCAAAGATCTCCTCCTGCGAGATCCGCATCTCGTGCGCGACATTGGCGAACACCGTGGGGCTGATGAAATAGCCGCGGTCGCCGACGCGTGTGCCGCCGGTGGCGAGCTGCGCGCCCTCTTGTTTGCCGATCTCGACATAGTCGAGGATCGAGCGCATCTGCTTCTCCGAGATCACAGGGCCAAGCGCGGTGGCGCGATCCGCGGGATCGCCGATGCGCAACGCCTCGGCGCGGGCAACCAGCCGCTCCACCACCTCGTCATACGCCCGCTCCTGTACCAGCACGCGCGAGCCGGCCGAGCAGACCTGACCGGCATTGAAGAAGATGCCGGCCGCGGCGGCCTTGGCCGCAGCTTCGAGATTGGCGTCGTCGAAGATCACATTGGCCGACTTGCCGCCGAGTTCGAGCGAGACCCGTTTGAAGTTGCCGGCGGCGCCCTTCATGATGCCGCGGCCGACGCCGGGCGAACCGGTGAAGGTGACCTTGTCGACATCGGGATGGTTGACCAGCGCCTCGCCGACGGTGCGGCCAGGACCGGTGACGATGTTGAGCACGCCGTTCGGCAAACCGGCCTCGAGCGCCAGTTCGGCGATCCGCAGTGCCGACAGCGAGGTCAGCTCGGCGGGCTTCATCACAATGGTGCAGCCGCAGGCGAGCGCCGGGGCGAGCTTCCACATCCCGATCATCAGCGGGAAATTCCACGGCACGATCGCAGCGACCACGCCGACCGGCTCGCGCACCGTGTAGGTCAGCGCGTCGTCACGCGCCGAGACGACGTCGCCGCTGATCTTGTCGGCCCAACCGGCGTAATAGGTCAGCGTGTCGATGGCGGCCGGGAAATCCTGGCGCAGCACGGCCGCGATCGGCTTGCCCGCATCGAGGCTCTCGAGCGCCGCGATCTCGTCGGTGTGCTGCTTCAACAGCTCGGCCCATTTCAGCAGGATATGGCCGCGCTCGGCGGCGCGCATCGTACGCCACGGGCCCTCGAAGGCGCGGCGGGCGGCAGCGACCGCACGATCGACATCCGCCTCATCGCCTTCCGCGATGGTCGCGATCACCTGCTCGGTGGCCGGGTTGAGCGACTTGAAGGTCCGCCCGGAGAGCGAGCGGACCCGCGCGCCGTCGATCAGCAGCAGTTCGTCCTTCAGTGCCGGGGCTTGGGCCGCGGGGGCTTGGCGTTCGTGTCCATAGTCATATGCAACAGACATCATATTTCCTCCTGGTGTCATCATTGAACGTAGGAGGCTTCGATCAACAGTAAATATGATATCTTGTGCCTATTGGTATACCAGTATATGAAATCAAGTTCATAACTGGATATCGGCGATGCTTCAGATCGAGATCGAGACCGTCTGGCGCTTCCGCAAGGAGAACTCACCGCAGACCGTGGTCGTGATGCTCGGTATCCTCAACGAGATCAGGAAGACCGGGAAGATCACCAGCGCCGCCAGCGACGCGCAGCTGTCCTATCGCCACGTCTGGAACCTGATTGAGCAATGGTCCGCCTTCTTCGGCGTTCCGCTGGTCGAGACGCAGCGCGGCAAGGGCTCGAAACTGACGGCGTTCGGCGAGAAGCTGGTGTGGGCGGGCGAGCGGATGCAGGCGCGGCTCAGCCTGCAACTCGAGAACCTCGCGCAGGAGCTGGTCACCGAGATCAAGCCGTTCCTCGAGCAGCGGCCGCAGGTGATCCGGGTCCATGCCAGCCATGGCTTCGCGGTTTCCAAGCTGCGCGAGTTCCTCGACCGCGAGAGCGGCATGGGCGTCGATCTGCGCTATGTCTCGAACCAGAACTCGCTGGTGTCGCTGGCGCAGGGCGCCTGCGATCTCTCGGGCGTGCATCTGCCGCGCGGCGAATTGCGGGCGCAGGGCATCAAGGCCTGCCGCGAGTGGCTCGATCCGCGCGAGGACCGCGTGATCCATTTCGTGACCCGCGAGATGGGCCTGATGGTGAAACGCGGCAATCCGCTGAAGATCACGGCGCTGAAGGACCTGGTCGACCGCAAGGCCCGCTTCGTCAACCGCGACCATGATTCCGGCACGCGCATGCTGTTCGATCAGTTGCTGGCGCTGCACAGGATCCCCGAGAGCCGGATCAACGGCGCCCAGCACATGGAATTCACCCACGCCGCGGTCGCCGCCTATGTCGCGAGCGGCATGGCCGATGCGAGCTTCGGCGTCGAGGCCGCCGCACGACAGTTCGGCCTCGACTTCATCCGGCTGCTCACGGAAGATTATTTCTTCGTCTGCAAGCGCACCTTCCTCGATACCGATCCGATGCGGCGCGTGCTCGACATCATGAAGAGCCGCGAGTTTCACAAGGCGGTGGGCGCCCTTCCCGGTTACGTCGCCTCCAACACCGGCGCGGTCAGCGGCGTGAAGGACTTCCTCGAGAAGATGCATTCCGATCGCTGACCGGCCTCGCCCGGCGGCGGCTGGACTCGTCGCGATCCGCTACGCTATATTTGTGATTATATAACGACAGACTGGACGTCACCGATGCGACCACGCCGCTCCGCCATTGCCATCCGTCATGTGGCGTTCGAGGATCTCGGGCTGCTTGCCCCGATCATGGAGCGTGCCGGCTGGAGCGTGTCGTTCTGCGACGCGCCGGTGGATGATCTCTCCGATCGCGCGATCCGGGAGGCCGATCTCTTGATCGTGCTCGGTGGCCCGATCGGGGTCTATGAGACCGACAAATATCCGTTCCTCACCGCCGAGATCGCGCTGCTCGAACAGCGGCTGCGCCGCGACCTGCCCACACTCGGCATCTGCCTCGGCGCACAGCTGATCGCGCAGGCGCTCGGCGGCCGGGTGTTTCCGGGTGAAGTCAAGGAAATCGGCTGGGGGCCGATCGAGCTGACGCCGGAAAGCAAATCATCCTGCCTGCGCAACCTGCAAAACGAGGTGCTGCACTGGCATGGCGATACGTTCGACCTGCCCGTGGGTGCCGTGCGGCTGGCCTCGAACGCCAACTACCAGAACCAGGCCTTCGCCTGGGGCCGCAACGCGCTCGCGCTGCAATTCCATCTCGAGGCCGATCCGCGGCAGCTCGAGGAATGGTATGTCGGCCACGCCGTCGAACTGGCGGCGGCTAAGGTCTCGATATCAGAGCTGCGCGGGAGGACTCAGGCGCTGGCCAGAACCGTCGCCGTGCAAGCGGAACAGGTGTTCGGCGACTGGCTTCAGTCGATCGCACCGACCGACAGCGCGCTCCGGTCCAGCGCGGGGGCATGAGCCTGCGCACCCGCGCAGCTTCCATCACGATACAACAAGAGCGGAGAATCGCCGATGACGACCTATCCAGAGATCGAACTCTATATCGACGGCCACTGGAAGCGCGCCGACGGCGCGCCGATCATCAATCCCGCCGATGAAAGCATCCTCGGTACGGTGCCGACCGCGACCCGCGCCGATCTCGACCATGCGCTCGACGCGGCTGAGCGCGGCTTTGCGGTCTGGCGCAAGACCGCGCCGGCGAAACGCGCGCAGGTCATCCTGAAGGCCGCGGCCCTGATCCGCGCACGCGTCGACGAGATGGCGGTTGCGATGACGCTCGAACAGGGCAAGCCGATCGAGCAGGCGAAGCTCGAGATCCTCCGCGGCTGCGACATCATCGAATGGGATGCGACCGAGGGTCAGCGGCTCTATGGCCGGGTGATCCCGAGCGAGCCCGGCATGCGCCATACCGTGCTGCGGCAGCCGATCGGCCCGGTTGCCGCGTTCTCGCCGTGGAACTTCCCGATGAGCTCGCCGGCCCGCAAGGTGGCCGGCGCGCTGTCGTCCGGCTGCTCGATCATCCTGAAGGCGTCGGAGGAAACCCCGGCCGGCGCGGTGCAGCTGGTTCGCGCCTTCCACGATGCGGGCCTGCCGCCGGGCGTGCTCAATCTGGTGTTCGGCAACCCGGCCGAGATTTCCGAGTATCTGATCCCGCAATCGCGAATCCGTCTGGTGACCTTCACCGGCTCGATCCCGGTCGGCAAGCACCTCGCCGAAATGGCGGGCCAGCACATGAAGCCCGCGATCATGGAGCTCGGTGGCCATGCGCCCGTGATCGTCTGCGACGATGTCGATCCGGTCGCGACCGCGGCAACGTCCGTGACCGGCAAGTCGCGCAATGCCGGACAGGTCTGCGTCGCGCCGACGCGCTTCTTCGTACAGGAGCAGATCTATCAACAGTTCGCCACCTCGTTTGCCGAGAAGGCGGCCGCGCTCAAGGTCGGCAACGGGCTCGATCCCGCAAACCAGATGGGACCGCTGGCCAATTCGCGGCGGATCGAGGCGATGGAGACGCTGGTGGCCGATGCCAGGGCCAGAGGTGCGCGGGTGCTGGCCGGCGGCCACCGGATCGGCAATCGCGGCTACTATTTTCCGCTCACGGTGATCGCCGACCTGCCTGACGATGCACGCGCGATGAACGAGGAGCCGTTCGGCCCGCTGGCGCTTGTCAATCCGGTCAAGACGCTGGATGAGGCGATCGAGAAGGCCAACGCGCTGCCGTTCGGATTGGCCGCCTACGCCTTCACCCGCTCGGCGGCCAACGCGGAGCGTCTCGCCGATGGCGTCGAGGCCGGCAACCTCTCGATCAACCATTTCGTCGCCTCCGTCGCGGAGACGCCGTTCGGCGGGGTCAAGGACAGCGGCTATGGCCGCGAGGGCGGCACCGAGGGCCTGCAATGCTACACCGTCGCCAAGAACGTCTCGCACAAGACGAACTGACCCGCGGCCTCGCCGCGACCCGATGAGAGCCATGCAAAGCAACGCACCACGACATCAAGACGGCAGCGCCGGCGACGCCAATTATGGACTGGTCGGCAATCGCTACGGCCAGTTCCGCAAGCCTGAGCCGCGCATCGCCGCGCTAATCGCCGACGCGCTCGGCGATGCGCAGACGGTGCTCAATGTCGGCGCCGGCGCCGGATCATATGAGCCGACCGATCGCGCCGTGACGGCAGTCGAGCCGTCGAGCTCGATGCGAAGCCAGCGCCCGGCCTCGCTGGCGCCGGCGATCGACGCCGTCGCCGAGAAGCTGCCGTTTCCGGACGGCGCCTTTGACGCCAGCATGTCGACATTCTCGGTGCACCAGTGGAAGGATCTCGCCGCCGGCCTGCGCGAGATGCGGCGCGTCACGCGCGGGCCCGTCGTCATCATGACCTGCGAACCCGCCGAGCTCAATCGCTTCTGGCTGCACGACTACTGTCCCGATGTGATCGCAACCGAGGCCGGCCGCTATCCACCTCCCGCCGCGATCGCCCGCGCGCTCGGCGCACGGTCGGAGATCCGACCGGTGCCGATCCCGCTCGACTGCGCCGACGGATTCAACGAGGCGTATTACGGCCGGCCCGAGATGCTGCTCGATCCGATGGCGCGGCTGGCCTGCTCGGCGTGGAGCTTTGTCGACGATGCGACGACGCGACGATTCGAGGACAGGCTGCGCGACGACCTGAAGTCCGGACGCTGGGATCGGACCCATGGCCATCTCCGGACGCAGCCATTCTTCGACGGTTCGCTGAAGCTGATCGTCGGCCGCGGCTGAGCGCGGCCTA
Organism: Bradyrhizobium sp. UBA2491; assembly: GCF_002341725.1. Taxonomy (NCBI): domain Bacteria; kingdom Pseudomonadati; phylum Pseudomonadota; class Alphaproteobacteria; order Hyphomicrobiales; family Nitrobacteraceae; genus Bradyrhizobium; species Bradyrhizobium sp. UBA2491. The sequence goes on along the minus strand of NZ_DDOP01000059.1, from coordinate 177,158 downwards.
TTTGCCGCCGCTGACCGCGTAGCTGCCGGGGCCGTAGCTTGCGATCAGCGCCAGCGCGCCGAGCAGGCCGAGGTTCTTCAGGAAGTTGATGGTCTGGGTGACGACCTGCGCCTCGGGCGCGGCCCAGAAACTGTGGAACATCAAGGTCGCGGCGATCGTGAACAGGAACAGGATGATGGCGGCCCGACGTGCGAACAGGCCGAGCAGCAGCGCCGCGCCACAGCCGAGCTCGACCGCCATCGCGCCACCAGCCAGCAGGGCGCCAAGGCCGTCGGCTGCGCCGAGCCGGGCGGCAGTCGCGGAGAATGCCATCGCCTTGCCGATGCCGCTGTAGAGGAACAGCGGCGCGATCGCGAGTCGCGCAAACAGCAGCACCAGGGATGATCCCGGAAGTCGTGCCGCGCCGGCATCTGCGGCGGTACGGGTAGAACTCGACATGAGTACTCCTTTCGTGGAGATCACTCCGCGGGCGCGCCGTCGACGGTCGCGTGCCGCGGCACAGTGGCCAGGCCAAGCGAGCCGATCGCGAACGCGCCGACGATCGCAGCCCCGCCGATCGCCCAGAACACGACGTCGGGGCCGCCGGTCGCCTGTTGCAGCAGCCCGATCACATAGGGTCCCAGGATCGCACCGACGCGACCGACGCCCAGCTCCATGCCGACGCCACTGGCTCGCAGCAGCGTCTCGTAGGAACCGGCGGTGAAATTGTTGAGCACATGCTGGGCGCCGATGATGCAGAAACCTGCGACCGCGACGATCGCGAGATTGACGCCATGGCCGCTGACGAACACCAGCGCCAGCACGGCGATGCCGCCGATCAGCCACCATGTCGCGAGGTAGCGCGGCGTCAGCGCCATCTTGCGGTCGGCCAGCATCGCGAGCGTCAACCCGCCGACGAACGACATCGCCTGCATCAGCGCGCCGAAGCCGAATGACGCTGCAAAGCTCTCGCCGCGCTTCTGCATGACAGTCGGGATCCAGCCGGTCAGGCCGAAAATCGCGAACAGGCTGAGGAAGGCGGTGATCCAGATCGTCAGCGAGACGCGGCGATAGCGCGGGCTCAACAGCGCCGCGACCGGATTGGGCATGCTCGCGGCATCGGCCGAAACGAAGGCGGCGTCACGATAGAGCGCCGCCCGCTCCGGACGCAACCGCCCGAGCAGCGCGCGCAGCTCCCCGGTGCGGCGGCGCACGGCAAGGAATTGCGGGCTTTCCGGCAGCACCGCATGCGCGACAAGGGTCAGCGGGATCGACAGCGCGCCGAGATAATACAGGATCTGCCAGCCGTAATGCGGCGTCAAATAGACGCCGACGAGCCCGGCGAAGACGCCGCCGAGCGACCAGCCGAGGGTCACGCCCCACAGCGAGAAGGCGTTGCTGACGCGGCGCGGCGCCAGCTCATTGACGAAGGTCGTGCCCAGCGGCAGCAGCACGCCGAGACCGAGGCCGGTCGCAAAGCGCAGCGCGCAAAAGCTCCAGAAGTCGTTGCCGATGGTCGCGGTCAAGAGCGTGAAGACGTTGACGACCCAAAGCCCGACCAGAAGCGTGCCACGGCGTCCGAGCCGGTCGGCGACCGCGCCGTGCCCGATCGCACCGAACAGGAATCCGACCAGGCCCGAGCTCACGAGGAAGCCCGCCTGGCTCGGCGACAGGCCCCACGGCTTGGCCACGTAATGAATGACATAGGCCGGATTGAACGTGTCGTAGCCATCGAACAGCGTGATCAGCGTGATCAGGATGCCGAGCACGATGTGCAGCCGGCCGATGGCCGCGCCGGACAATTCCTCGTGCACGTCGAGTTCAGGCGAAGTGCTCACGGTTTCCTCCCTTGCAACTGAAGATGCGCCCTGCTCTGCGGCAGGTTGGACGGCGCACTCCTAGAGCTTGAACAGCCTGCGGGCGTTGCCGCAGCCGATCTTGAAACGGTCGCCCTCGGAGATGGTCGCGGTGTCGAACCATTCGACGGCGTGATCGATGTTCTCGAACGGCCAGTCGGCCGAGAACAGGATGCGGTCGGCGCCGATCTCGAGCATCGCGTCGATCAGGGCCTGGGTGCGGAAATTGCCCGATGTCGTGATGTAGAAGTTCTCGCGGAAGTAGTCGGCGATCTTGCGCTTGGCCGGATAGACGTTCTGCGCGCGCATCCACTTGTTGTGGTTGTCGACCCGCCACATCGAATATGGCAGGCCCTCGCCCATATGGCCGATGATGATCTGCAGCCTCGGGTGGGCATCGAACAGGCCGGAGCCCATCAGTCGCAGCGCATGCACGGCGGTCTCCTGGCCGAACGCCCAGGTCGGCCCCATCAGCCAGCGATGGCCCTCATAGATCGCGGCGTCCTTCGCGAGCGGATTGCGCGGGTGGAGATAGAAGGGAACGTCGAGCCGCTCGACCTCCGACCAGAACGGCCAGAACTCCTTGCGGTCGTAGTACAGCGCGCCGTCATGGCCCTCGACTTCGCTGAAGCCGTTGACCAGGGCGCCGCGAAACTTCAGCGCGCTGACGCAGCGGTCGAGCTCGCGCGCGGCGGCCTCGGGATCCTGCATCGGCAGTGCGGCGAGGCCCTGGAAGCGCTGCGGGCGGCGCGCCACCTGCTCGGCGAGGAAATCGTTGGCGCGACGCGACAGCTCCAGCGCGCGCTCGACGTCGGGAATGGCCTGGATCGCCGGCGCGTTGAGCGACAGCAGCATCATCTCGATGCCGTGCGCGTCCATCTCGGCGAGGCGCCGGTCCTGGATGTCGAGCAGCCGGGCCTTGAGCTCGGTCCAGTCGTCGGCCGGCGAGAAGCCCGCGCTGTCCTTGACCGTCTCCTCGATGGCGAAGTGCTCCTCCAGCGCGATCTTTCCCCGCATGGCGTCGTCCTTTCCGGCTCGGGCCCGTTTCCGTGTTGACAGGAGGAGACATCCGGTCCAGATATTTGTCAATGGTAATGTTGCAAATGCAAATAATTGATATGCAACTGTTGTCGATGCGAGGACCGGCGGCTATTCCGGGCGGAGACCTCCCGCCAGGACTCAAGCCCGGACCTAAGCCCATGTATCGATTTTCGAATTCGCTGCCCTATCTGCTCGCCCGACTGGGCGTGCGGATGGGCGATCTGTTTTCCCGCGTCATTCGTCACGAGAAGTTGACGCTGCCGATGTACCGCGTGCTCGCCGCGTTGTCGGAGCAGGGACATCCGCTGCGGCTCGGCGAGATCGCCGAGCTGACCTCGGCCGATGTCTCGACACTGTCGCGCATCGTCGCCGAGATGAGCCGCGCCGGGCTCTTGACGCGTGACCGGCCGGAGAACGACCAACGCAGCCTGCAGGTCGCGCTGACGCCGAAGGGCGCCGAACTGGCCGGCCGGCTGATGCCGATCGCGCAATATTACGAAGAGGTCGCTACCGGCGCGATGTCGGCGAAGGCCGCCGCCGAACTCAAGCAGTTGCTGGTCGAACTCTACAAGAATCTCGATCGGCTCGAGCACGAGGTCGAGGCCGGCCTGATCGAGGTGCCCGCCGCGGCGACGCCGAAGGAGCCGCGGGAATCGAAACCCGAAGCCAAAGCCATGGCGGGGCGCCGGCGCAAGATACCGAGGAAATAGCAACCATCAGGGAGAGGACATGCGCAGGGATCCGATCATCATCGCAGGCGGCGGCATTGGCGGACTGGCGGCTGCGGTCGCGCTGGCCCGCAAGGGATTCCAGATCACCGTCCTGGAGCGCGCCGCGCGCTATCAGGAGATCGGCGCCGGCATCCAGCTCGGCCCGAACGCCTTCCATGCCTTCGACCATCTCGGTCTCGGCGATGCCGCCCGCGCGACCGCGGTGTTCATCGACCAGCTGCGCTTGATGGATGCGATCTCCGCCGAGGAGATCACCAGCGTCGACCTGACCGACTATTTCCGCCGCCGCTTCGGCAATCCCTATGCGGTGGTCCACCGCGGCGATCTGCACAGCATCTTCCTGCGCGCCTGCGAGGCCGATCCCGCCATCACGCTGCGCAGCGATTGCGACGTGGTCGGATATGACCAGGACGGCACCGCAGTCGTGGCGCGGCTGAAATCCGGCGAGCGCGTCACGGGCCGCCTCCTGATCGGCGCCGACGGGCTCAGGTCGCGGATTCGCCAGCAGATGGTCGATGACGGTCCGCCGCGGATCGCGGGCCACACCACCTACCGCTCGGTGATCCCGACCGAGCAAATGCCGGAGGATCTGCGCTGGAACGCTGCCACCTTGTGGGCCGGCGCGAAGTGCCATCTGGTGCATTATCCGCTGTCCGGCTGGAAGGTCTTCAACCTCGCCATCACTTGCCACAACGATCCCTTGGAGGCTTTCGCGGCCAGGCCGGTGAGCCACGACGAAGTCCTGGAGAATTTCCGCGACATCCATCCCCGCGCCAAGGCGATCATTCACCACGGCAAGGACTGGAAGGCGTGGGTGACCTGTGACCGCGACCCCATCGAGCGCTGGGTCGACGGCCGCGTGGTGCTGCTCGGCGACGCCGCGCATCCGATGCTGCAATATTTTGCGCAGGGCGCCTGCATGGCGCTGGAGGATGCGGTCTGGCTCGCGGACTTGCTGGGCGACATACCCGACGCGTTCGAACCTGCGCTGGAGAGATACCGGCAGGTCCGGCTGATGCGCACGGCGCGAGTCCAGTTGCAAGCCCGCGAACTCGGCACCCATGTCTATCATCCGGCCGGCGTGCACGCGCTGCTGCGCAACCAGCTGATGCGGGAGACCAGCCTCGAGCAGTTCTGCGACAAGCTCGCCTGGCTCTATCATTCGCCGTTTCCCGAACGGCGCGGCGCCGCAGCCTAGGCGACGCCGGACATCGGCGGACTAGCCGAGCCCGCTGATGTCGGCGACCAGCACGCTGCCGGTCGCCGATTCCGTGATGTAGAGACGGTCGCGGTTGGAGCCACCGATCGCGACATTGGTGCAGCTTGGTCCGGCGCAGGACTTGATCCGCGCGATGCACTCGCCGTTCGGCGCGAACACGAAGACGTGGCCGAGCGAGGCGTGCGCGACGAACAACCGCCCTGCTTTGTCCATCGTCATGCCGTCGGGCCCGCTCGGGCCGAATAGCGAGCAGAAGCGGCCGACCTTGGAGACGCTGCCGTCCTTCATGAATGGCGCACGCCACACCGCGTTGTCGCGCGTCATGGCGACGAACAGCACCGCCTCGTGCGGATCGAGCACCAGGCCGTTCGGACTGATGCCGGTGTCGATCAGGCAGTCGAGCGCGCCGCCCGCCCGCAACCGATAGACCCGGCCGGTCGGATCGTGCAGGCCGGTCTGGCCCTGGTCGGTGAAATAGATGTCACCGTTGGTGGCGATGTGCAGATCGTTGCAGCCGCGGAACGACTCCGAATTGCGCGACCGCAGCAGCGGCGTGACCTTGCCGGTGCCGGCATCGAGCTCCATCAAGCCGTGCCGGTAGTCGGCGATCAGGATCCGTCCGCTGGCGTCGATCTTCAGCCCGTTCGGCCAGCCGTCATATTCGGCGACCTGCGACCAGGTCCTGTCGGGCGCGATCCTGAAGATGCGGCCGAACGGAATGTCCACGATGTAGAGATTGCCCTCGGCATCGAACGACGGCCCCTCGATGAAACAGTCGGTCACCGCCCCAGGCCGGTTGGCATCGGCCCATTCGCTCGCCACCTTGCGGCGGAAGTCGGCCGGCATGGCGGAGAAGATGTCGGTCGGGATCAGTTTCGGCGGCGTTTCCAGGAACATCATTTTTGGTTCACCCGTTGGCGGAACGGGGTGGACCATAGATCGATCCTCTCGTCATTGCGAGGAGCGATAGCGACGAAGCAATCTATTCCTCCGCAAGCGGAGGATTGGATTGCTTCGCTTCGCTCGCAATGACGCGGTTAGGTTTCCGCTCGCAGCGGAACAGACGTCGCGGCGTGCGCCGACGACAACATGCCTATTCCGCTGCCTGCGCGCTGCCATAGGCTTCCGCAATCATGTATCCGGACAGCGTGCCGTAAGCCGCGGTCCACGCGGCGGCAGTTTCGGGCGTCCAGGCTTCGCCAAGGCCTCTCTCGAGAGTCCACAGCAATGCGCCGCCGACCACCGGATAGTGCTCGGGCCTGGCGCCGTAGCCGACATGACGTTTGGCGAGCGCGCTCGCGGCGGGGAGCACCGACGGCAGATCATTCAAGCCATTGACCACGACGGCGAGCGTCGCCATCAGCTTCTTGCGCTGCTCGGTCAGGTCAGCGGGAAACATCGCCTTCACGCCGGGCGCGACCTCGAACAGCCGGTCATAGAAGGTGACCGCCGCCTGCGCCGAGATCGGCGCAACCTTGCTGAAGGACTCCTGGACGAGCTTGACCTGGTCTTCCGTCATGTGTGCCTCCGTGCACGATGTTTCCCGCAGCGCCATTGCGGCGGGGCAGAAAAACCTTTCACGTGGGCCGTGGCTTGCTCATGCCGCCTCGACGAAGCTGTGCCGCTCATAGAGGAATTCGAGCACGCGCTGCCGGCATTTCAGGTAGCTGGCGTTGGTCGCGAGCTCGAGCCGCTTGCGCGGACGCGCCAAGGGCACTTCGAGCACCTCGCCGATCCGCGCGCTCGGGCCGTTGGTCATCATCACGATACGGTCCGACAACAGCACCGCCTCGTCGACGTCGTGGGTGATCATCAGGATGGTGTTGCCAAGCTTCTGGTGCAGCGCCATCACCGAATCCTGCAGATGCGCCCGGGTCAGCGCATCGAGCGCGCCGAACGGCTCGTCGAGCAGCAACACCTTCGGCTCCATCGCAAGCGCCCGCGCGATGCCGACGCGCTGCTTCATGCCGCCGGAGATCTCACTCGGCCGCTTGTCCCTGGCATGCGCCATCTGCACCAGGCCGAGATTGTGCATCACCCAGGCCTCTCGCTCGGCCCTGCTCTTGGTCCTGGCGAACACCTTGTCGACGCCGAGCTTGACGTTCTCGTAGACCGTGAGCCACGGCAACAGGCTGTGGTTCTGGAACACGACGGCGCGATCCGGTCCCGGCGAATTGACCTCGCGGTTCTCCAGCAGCACGCCGCCATTGGTGGCGCCGGTGAGGCCGGCGACGATGTTGAGCAAGGTCGACTTGCCGCAGCCGGAATGGCCGATGATCGAGACATATTCGCCCTGATCGATGGTCAGGTTGATGTCCTTCAGGACCTCCGTCGTGACATTGCCTCGGGCAAACGTCTTGTCGATGTGGTCGAGCTTCAGATAGGCCTGCATGTCTTGCCTCCTCAGTTCGCCGCCGTGCCGCGGGTCACGACTTTGCCCGCGCCCGCAATGAGGCGATCGAGCACGAAGCCGATGATGCCGACATAGAACAGCGCCAGGATGATTTCGCTGATATGCGAGGAATTCCACGCATCCCAGATGAAGAAGCCGATGCCGACGCCACCGATCAGCATCTCGGCCGCAACGATTGCGAGCCATGACAGGCCGATGCCGATGCGCAGGCCGGTGAACATGTAGGGCGCGGCCGCCGGGATCATGATCTTGGTGAAGAACTCCAGCGGATTGAGCTGCACCACCGCGGCGACGTTGCGGTAGTCCTGCGGGATGTTGCGGATGCCGACCGCGGTGTTGATGATGATCGGCCAGACCGAGGTGATGAAGATGACGAAGATCGCCGAGGGCTGGCCGTCGCGGAACGCGGCAAGCGACAGCGGCAACCAGGCAAGCGGCGGGATCGTGCGCAGCACCTGGAACAACGGATCGAGCCCGCGCATCGCCCACACCGACTGGCCGACCAGCGTGCCGAGCGCGATGCCGGCGATCGCTGCCAGCGAGTAGCCATAGGCGACCCGCTGCAGGCTGGCGGAGAGATGCCAGAACAGGCCCTTGTCGATGCCGCCATGGTCGAAGAACGGATCGAGGATCAGCTCTTTGGTGTCCTTGAACACCTTTGACGGCGGCGGCAGGCTGGAGCCGGCGCGCCGGCAGATCAACTCCCACACGACGAGCAGCAGCGCGATCACGATCAGCGGCGGCAACACACGCGCCGCGGTCTCCTTCGCCATCCTGGCGTAGGTCTCGGTACGCGGTGCGCGCTTCGGTGTCATGGTCACGACCGGCGCCGCGGCGGCCTGCGGGATCGCCACCGCCGACAGTTCGGTCTTTATGGCAGGCATCGACATTGAACAAAAATCTCCATGGTCAGGCGACGGGCAGCGCAAGAGAGCGCGGCCCTGTCGGGCTCAGACATCGACACGCTTGATGGACAGCGACTTCAGGTACGCGGCGGGATCGGCAGGATCGAACACCTTGCCGTCGAAGAAGGTCTCCTTGCCGCGCGAGGTCGAGGCCGGAATGTCGGTGACGCCAAGCTCCTTGGCGGCCTCCTTCCAGAGATCCTCGCGGTTGACCTTGGCGATCAGCGCCTTGGTGTCGAAGCCCGCCTCATACTTGCCCCACCTGATATCCTCGGTCAGGAACCAGAGATCGTGGCTCTGATAGGGATAGGACGCGTTGTCCTTCCAGAACCGCATCTGCTGCGGCGAGTTCTCGACCACGCGGCCGGTGCCGTAGTCGAACTTGCCCTTCATGCGATCGGTGATGTCTTCCACCGGACAGTTGATCCACTGCCGCTTGGCGCAGATCGCCGCGGTCTCCTCGCGGTTCTCGGCCTTCTCGCACCACTGCTGGGCTTCCATGACCGCCATCAGCAGCGCCTTGGCGGCCTTCGGGTTCTTGTCGACCCAGGCGGCGCGCAGGCCGAACGATTTCTCCGGGTGCTTGTCCCAGAGCTCGCCGGTCGTGATCGCGGTGTAGCCGATGTCCTGATGGATCAGCTGCAAATTCCACGGCTCGCAGACGCAGAAGCAGTCCATGGTGCCAACCTTCATGTTGGCGACCATCTGCGCGGGCGGCACCACGATGGTCTCGATGTCCTTGTCGGGATCGATGCCGCCGGCGGCGAGCCAGTAGCGGATCCACAGATCATGCGTGCCACCCGGGAACGTCATCGCCGCCTTGATGGCCTTGCCGCTCGCCTTCTTCTTCTCCAGCGCCGGCTTGAACGGTGCGGTGTCGACGCCGATCTTGAGGTCGGCATATTCCTTGGCGACCGAGATGCACTGACCATTCAGATTGAGCCGCGCCATGATGTACATCGGCGTCGGCTGATTGTTCTGCGTCACCTTGCCGGCCGAAATCAGATACGGCATCGGCGTCAGGATGTGCGCGCCGTCGATGCCATTGCCTTCGGAGCCGAGCACCAGATTATCGCGCGTGGTGCCCCACGAAGCCTGCTTCTGCACGTCGACGTCGGGCATGCCGTATTTGGCGAAGATGCCCTTCTCCTTGGCGACGAACAGCGGCGAGGCATCGGTCAGCGCGATGAAGCCGAGCTTGGCGCCCTTCACTTCGGGACCCGCACCCTGCGCGAACGCGCCGGCGGGAAAGTTGAGCTTGGCTGCGGCGAGCAGCGCGGCGGCGCCGCTGGTTGCCTTCAGGAGCCGGCGACGACTGATCGCACGGTTCGGGGGCGTGTTGCTGGGCTTGGTCATCGGTCGTCCTCTGCGTCGTTGCGTTGCGGTGATGCGGCTGTGCGTCGAGCACCATCCGCCGGATCGCGACGCGCGCAGGGCGCAACAGGGCATGCACCGGGGAGGCCCGGTCTGGCGGCGTCAGAACTCCGATGGGGTGGCCTCGAGGGACGGCTTCAATGGCGTCGGCAGCTCACTATTCAAGCCTTGTGCCAAGCTACCGCAGTGCAAAAATGGATTTTACCGCAATGTTTTGCGCAACTTGTCGCAGCGCATGCGAACGGTGCGCGCGCTGCCAAAACTTGCGCTTCGCTCAATCCTTGTGCGTCGCACAAGGATTGAGCAGGCGCTTTTGATGATAGCGATCAGGCGTCCTCGGTGACCTTGGTGCCGAGCGGCGCGGGCGCCATGCCGCCGCCGGGCTTCACATGGAATTCGTAACTCATCAGGCTCCACGGGCCGTCCGAGCGCTGGCCATCGGGCATCACGGGATCGGTGCGCCGTTCGACCTTGGCGATCAGTTCGTCCTTCACGCCGAACACCACATCGGAGTCAATGTACTCGTCGCCCTCGATGAAGACATGGGTGATCAACGGCTCATGGCCCTTGGCGTTGACCAGGAAATGCACATGCGCCGGCCGCATCGGATGGCGGTTGGTTTGCGTGATCATCTGGCCGACCGGACCGTCGGTCGGGATCGGATAGCTGCACGGCACGATGGTGCGGAAGAAGAAACGGCCGTCGGCATCGGTGATGAAGCGCGCCCGCGACGAGGCGCCCTCGGTCGCGTAGCTCGGCTTCTGCGAGTCATAGAATCCGTCATCGTCCGCGTGCCAGACATCGACCGGCACATTGGCCAGCGGCTTGCCGTCGAGGTCGGTGACGCGGCTTTGCACGAACATGCGCTCGCCGGGCAGGCTCGCCGAGATGTCGGTGCCGTGCGGCGTCACCTTGTGCTCGCCGACATAGAACGGCCCGAGCACGGTGGTCTCGGTGGCGCCGTCGCGATCCCTGTGGTTGACCGCGTCCACCAGCATCGAGACGCCGAGCACGTCGGAGAGCAGGATGAATTCCTGGCGGATGTCGGTGCATTTCTGTCCGGTGCGAGTCAGGAAACCGATCGCGTGGTCCCACTCCTCGAAGGTGAGATTGGTCTTGCTCACATAGTCGTGCAGCGACTTCACCAATTCCTGCAACAGGAACTTGGCTCGCGGATCGGGCGTCTGGTCGAAGCTGCGGATTACGGCTGCGGTGAGCTCGGTTTCGTTGAACTGGGTCATCTCGGCGTTCCCCTTAGGGCCCTTGAGGGCGCGATTGCAGGGACGAGCGTACACCACCGGCCCGGAGCCGGTAAGCGGCGGCCGATTGGTGCAACGGACACTTTTCGGCTATCAAGGCGGCCTCGCAGCCGGAGAAACGCCCGATGTTAGCCCCCACGCCTGCCTCGCCCGAATCCGCGGGAATGTCGACCGCAGCCCTCGATCGCCTCGAAGCGCATCTGAAGAGCCGCTATCTCGATTCCGGCCGCTTTCCCGGCACCCAGCTCCTGATCTATCGCCGCGGCAAGATCGTGCATTCCACCGTCCAGGGCTTCGCCGACCTCGAGCGCAAGGCGCCGATGAAGGACGACACGATCTTCCGCATCTATTCGATGACCAAGCCGATCACGTCGGTCGCCTTCATGATGCTGGTCGAGGAAGGCAAGGTCGCGCTCGACGAGCCGGTCGCAAAGTACATCCCGGAATGGAAGAACCTCGGCGTGTTCGTCGCCGGCACCGCGCCCGCCTTCCTGACCCGCCCGCCGACGCGGCCGATGCAGATCGTCGACCTGCTGCGCCACACCTCGGGCCTGACCTACGGCTTCCAGCAGCGCTCCAATGTCGACGCCGCCTATCGCGAGAAGAAGATCGGCGAGGTCATCAAGGCCGGCACGCTCGACGGCATAATCGAGGATCTGGCGAAGATCCCACTGGAGTTCTCGCCGGGCGAAGCCTGGAATTACTCGGTTTCGACCGACGTGCTCGGCTATCTCGTCGGCAAGATCGCAGGCATGCCGTTCGAGCAATTCCTCAAGGAGCGGATCTTCAAGCCGCTCGGCATGAACGACACCGATTTCTTCGTGCCGGCCGACAAGGCGCACCGCTTTGCGGCCTGCTATTCCGCCGATCCGCAGGGCGGCTTCAACCCGCTCGCCGCCGAGCGCAAGGGCACGTTGACCTTGCAGGACGATCCGACGACCAGCACGTTCCTGTCACCGCCCTCGCTGATCTCGGGCGGCGGCGGGCTGTGCTCGACCGCGGCCGACTATCTGACCTTCTGCCGGGCGCTGCTCAATGGCGGCGAGCTCGGCGGCGTCCGCCTGCTCGGCCCGAAGACGCTGAAGCTGATGGCGTCCAACCACCTACCCGGCGGCGTCGACCTGCCGGCGATGTCGCGTTCGATGTTCGCCGAAGCCGCCTATAACGGAATCGGTTTCGGCCTCGGCTTCGCCGTCACCATGCACCCGGCGCAGACGCTGATCGCGGGCAGCCCGGGCGAATTCAACTGGGGCGGCGCGGCGACGACCTCTTTCTTCATCGATCCGGCCGAAGAGCTGATCACGATCTTCATGACCCAGGTGCTGCCATCGAGCGCCTATCCGTTGCGGCGCGAGCTGCGTACCATGGTCTACGCCGCGATCACCGAGAGCAACCTCTGACCTGACGTTATTCCGCGGCGCGCAGCTCATGTGAGCATGATGTTTTCGGAAAAGCCGCTTCACACTTTTCCGGATCATGCTCGCGGCGCCGCGGAACTTTTCCGACCACCAGTCATTTCCTTTGGCGGATATTTCCCGCTTCCCCTAAGCTCACCGCAAATGGGCACCGACCCGGGGACTTCGTGCCGAAACTGACATTGCCAGTGCGTCTCGCGCTTCTGGTCGCGGGAACGATGTTACCGCTGATCATTTTCGCGGTCGGTATCGTCTTCCACAATTACCAGCGGGACCGCCAGGCCGCCACGCAGCGCGTGCTCGAGACCGCCCGCAACATCCGCCTGCTGCTCGACGCCGAAATGCAGCGGATGACCGGCGGCCTGCAGGTGTTGGCATTGACCAACTCGCTGCGCGACGGCGATTTCGCCAATTTTCGTCGCATCGCCGCGGGCTTTCTCGAGCAATACGGCAAGGACGGCGTGGTGCTGGTGGCCGACCGCACGGGACACCAGGCGTTCTCCTCGTTGACGCCGGATACCGCGAGCCTGCCGCCGCGCAACAATCTCGAGATCGTCGAGAAGGTGTTTGCGACCCGGCAGCCGCAATACTCCAACCTGTTCTTCGGCGCGGTGAAGCAGCGCCTGATCATCACCGTCGAGGTGCCGGTGATCCGCGACGGCGAGGTGCTCTACGACATCTCCTTCAGTCCGCCGATCGGAGTCTTCCAGGCCATGATCGAGAAGCAGCGCCTCAACCAGGACTGGACCATCTCGATCTTCGACAGCGAAGGCGTCAACCTCGCCCGTGTGCCAAATCCGCAGGCGACCATCGGACAGCGCGCCTCGCCGACGTTGTTTGCCGAGATGTTCCGCCAAAGCGAAGCGACGCTGCCGACCGTCTCGCTCGAAGGCGTGGCCCTGATCACCGGCTTCACCCGGTCGCGCGTCACCGGCTGGACCGTCGCCGCGGGAATCTCCGAGGGCTCGCTGGTGGCGCCGCTGTGGCGCTCGCTGGCGATCACCAGCGTGATCGGCGGCTTCCTGCTGCTGGTCGGCCTCGGCTTCGCGGTGCGGATGGCGACCACGATCGCGCGCGGCGAGATGCTGCACGGCCTCCTGATCGAGGAGCTCAACCACCGGGTCAAGAATACGCTGGCGATCCTGCAATCGATCGCCACGCAGACCTTCCGCAGCGCGAGCCGCGCCGAACGCGAGAAATTCGAGGGGCGGCTCGGCGCGCTCGCCGAGGCCCACAATCTGCTCTCGACCGACAAATGGCAGGGCTCCGACCTTCAGGACGTGGTCAGCCGCGTGCTGCGGCCCTATCTGCTGAACGCTTCGGAGCGGGTCAAGATGTTCGGACCGCGGGTGCCGCTGTCGCCACGGCTTGCTTTGGTGCTGTCGATGATCATGCACGAAATGGCCACCAACGCGGCCAAATATGGCGCATTGTCCAACGACACCGGCACGGTGACGCTGGACTGGGAAATGCTGCAGGAAGGCCCCGAGCCGAAGCTCCGGATGATCTGGACCGAGGCCGGCGGACCACAGGTCACGGCACCGGTGCGGCGCGGCTTCGGCTCCCGGCTGATCGAGCGCAGTGCCCGCGACCAACTCGGCGGCGAAGCCACCGTGGACTTCCTGCCCCAGGGCGTCGTTTACACCCTGACCAGCTCCCTCGACGTCGGCGATTGACCGATATTCACACCAATCCTGCGACATCTTGGCACGCAAGTTGCTAAGATGTCGCGGGTCCGGCCGGCAGGAATAACGGCCAGAGACAGGGGGATGTCATGTCGACCATCGCAGCGGAAGCCACCACGGCCCGCAAGCCGCTTTATACGTCGCTGTTCGTCCAGGTGCTGGTCGCGCTGCTGCTCGGCATCGTGATCGGCATGGCCGCACCGGATTTCGCGATCGGGCTGAAGATCTTCAGCGATGCCTTCCTGAAGCTGATCTCGATGATCGTGGCACCGATCGTGTTCTGCGTGGTGGTGCACGGCATCGCCGGCGCTGGCGATCTCAAGAAGGTGGGACGCGTCGGCGTCAAGGCGCTGGTGTATTTCGAGACGATGACGACGGTCGCGCTGGTGGTCGGCCTGCTGCTCGCCTATCTGTTCGGGCCCGGCCACGGCATGAACATCGATACCTCGACGCTCGATGCCAAGGCGCTCGGCAACTATGCCAGCAACGCGCAGAAGCTGAAGGGCGAAGGCGTCGGCAGCTTCCTGCTCAACATCATCCCGACCACCTCGTTCGACGCGCTGTCGCGCAACGACGTGCTACAGGTGCTGTTCTTCGCGATCATCTTCGGCGTCAGCCTGGCGCTGGTCGGCGGCGAGAAGGGCGAGCGAATCTCCTCCTTCATCGATGCGGTCTCGACCGTGCTGTTCCGCGCCATGGGCCTGATCGTGCGCTTCGCACCGATCGGCGTGCTCGGCGCCGTCGCCTATACGGTCGGCAAATATGGCGTCGGCTCGCTGAAGCAGCTGCTATCGCTGGTGGCGCTGTTCTACGTCGCGGTCGCGGTGTTCGTGCTCGGCGTGCTCGGCGGGGTGATGGCGCTCGCCGGCGTCAACCTGCTCAAGTTCCTCGGTTACCTGCGCGAGGAACTGATGATCGTGCTCGCCACCGCATCGTCCGACGCGGTGCTGCCGCAGGTCATGCGCAAGCTGGAGCGGCTCGGCGTCAAGGACTCGGTTGTCGGCCTCGTGATCCCGACCGGTTACTCGTTCAATCTCGATGCCTTCTCGATCTATTTGACGCTCGCGGTCGTGTTCATCGCGCAGGCGACCAATACCCCGCTGTCGTTCGGCGACCTGCTGCTGGTGCTCGGCGTGTCGCTGATCACCTCGAAGGGCGCGCACGGCGTTCCGGGCTCGGCGATCGTCATCCTGGCAGCGACGCTCAACGCGGTGCCGAGCATCCCGGCAATCGGCCTCGTGCTGGTGCTCTCGGTCGACTGGTTCATCGGGATGGCGCGCGCGGTCGGCAATCTGATCGGCAACTGCGTCGCCACCGTCGTGGTCGCGGCGTGGGAGGGTGACCTGGACCGTGACCAGGCCCGCCGGGTGCTCGAAGGCAGCGAGGCAGTCGACGTCACCGCGGGCTAAGGCAGGTTCCGCAAAAGCGAAGTCTTCAATCGAGAGAAACGCAGACCGCCTTTGCGCGGAGGCTGCGCGCAGGAACTCGGGCGCAATGGCCTCACCACTGGGCTCACGAAGCTTCGGAATCGTGCGCTCGCTGATAAACGAAATCCCCGCGTGGTGCGCGGGGGTACGTCAGTTGATCCCGGATGACTTGCTTCGAAGCGGGCTTATTTGACGATTTTCAAGTATGGCGGCAGCCGCTTCAGCGCCGCCGGCTCCTCGGTGTGATCGTCCGACGCGATCATGTCACACAGGGCCTTCAACTCGGAATCGGTCACCTTGTGGAGCTCCATCCGGAGTTCGAGGATGGCGAGCGACAACAGCCGCGCCGTTTCCGTGCTGGCCCGGTCGGTCAGAAAAGCCTGACATTCTTCCAGGGTTGCAAGCAGCGCCAGCAACCTTTCTTCCGCATTTGCGACCGGCATATCTTCCACTCCCGAAGCCGCGAGGTAGAGTCGAGGCGTGGCCTTCTTCCGCTTCATTGGCCTCTCCCGCCAGGATTCGCCGGAATGTCGTAGGCGCACAATTGTTCCCGATGATTCAGAACTTTTGGGTAATTGTCCAGCAACATTCCGAAAGCCTGACTTGCACTTACCTCAAACTTTCTCATCCCCGGCGATTCAGTCAAGCAACCGCGCACCGTCTGCGCGACCTCAGGCTGCACTAGCTGGGGTTGCATCCATACTAAGACGCCCGTACAATATAGTTGCCCGTAGAACTACGGGCGCAATGCATTGCCGCCCGGTAAGCATGCGCGCAAAATCTGTGTCGATCAAACTCGCGCTAGTTGTGATTTGGTCAATATTTTGCCAAATGTAGAGGGCGGGGTGTTGATAGACACCTCGGCGCGATCGACTTCAGGTAGTCGGCCGTGTCGGTAATTGGGTGCTTCCAAATACGCACGCTTCCAACCCGGATGTGCGCTTGGATACCATCCCGCGATCTTCCTGGATTTTCGTAGTTCACGACGAACCGACGATCCACTCGAGCTTAACGCGGTACATCATGAACGTGTCCCTGACCTAGCCGGGCCAGGGATTTCCGATTGAAGGACGGGTCACAAGAATGAACAGATCAGCAGCAAAGAAGATGAAGCAGCGCAGTGCCGGCAAGCCGGACATTGAGTTGGGCAAGCGAATTCGCCTGCGCCGTGTCGAGCAGAAGATCTCGCAGGCTGAACTCGGCGACAAGCTTGGTGTCAGCTTCCAGCAGGTTCAGAAGTACGAGAAGGGCGTCAACCGCGTCGGCGCCGCCCGCCTTCAGCAGATTGCGACCGCGCTCGATGTGCCGGTCACCTTCTTCTACGATGGCGACAACAAGGCCCGCGAAGTCGAGAGCCTGTTGTTCCTCGACAGCGCGTTCAGCCTCCGGTTGCTGCGCGCCTACAGCAAGATCAAGGATCAGACCGTGCAGCGCCAGTTGGTGTCGCTGATGGAATCGATCGCCGCCAACGAGGACTGAGCCACGGATCGGATCGCGGTGCCGCGACGCGATCCGCTACGCCGCCGGGACTGAGCTGTGGCCGGTCATCGCGACCGCCACATGCCGTTCCGACCAGGAAGATGTCGAAGCGCTGCCGTCCACGATGGCAGCGCTTTTTGTTTGGCCGCGCATGGCGACGCATTTGCGCCGACTTTCGCGGCGGGCTCTGAACGCCCGGGACATCGGGGCCGATGCGTGCGTCGCCATTCTGTCGCGCGGCCAATTGTCGCCCGCGCGCCGTGTCATCTCACAACCCCCGCATTTCCTGCGTTGAACCATCGCACCTCAAACCAAGTGCACGTGCTCGTCTTTTTTGTCGCAGCAACCAAGCGGCCGCATGGACGTTTTCAGGCTTCAACCAAGGAGATCTCAATGAATATCAAGCTTGCTGTTATTGGACTGGCCGCGCTTGGCAGCGCAGTGCTGATGTCCGGCGCGGCATCGGCGGTGCCGAACGGACTTCCGCAGGCCAGCCACATCGCAGGCGAAACCTCCAACGTCGACAAGGTGCGCCAGGTTTGCGACCGCTGGGGCCGCTGCTACTGGCAGCCGGGCGGTTACGGCTATTACGGTCCGCGCCATCACGGATGGCATCATCGTCCGCACGTCCAGCCTCGCCACCATCACGGTCATCGCCATCATGGCGGCCGCCACGGCGGCGGACATCATGGTGGTGGACATCATGGTGGTGGACATCACGGCGGACATCGCCGCTAACCGTCACGAGGGGGCTTCGGCCCCCTCAGTCGCGGCGCTAAAGCGCCGCCAGCACGGCCTTCGCGACATCGGCCGTGCCGCTGCTGCCGCCGAACTCGAACGGCTTGATGCCGTCGGCATAGACCCTGTCGACCGCGCGCTCGATGTTTTCGGCGGCCTCAGCGGCGCTCTCGATACCGTGCTTGTCGGCGAGCCAGTCCAGCATCATCGCAGTCGACAGGATCATCGCGGTCGGGTTCGCCTTGCCCTGCCCCATGATATCGGGCGCGGTGCCGTGGCAAGGTTGGAACACCGCGTAGCGGTCGCCGATATCGGCTGACGGCGCCATGCCCATGCCGCCGATCAGGCCGGCGGTGAGGTCCGACAGGATGTCGCCGAACATGTTCTCGGTGACCATCACGTCGAAGTCCCATGGGCGCTTCACCAGCGCAGCCGCGGTCGCGTCGATGTAGAGGTGATCGGCCTTGACGTCGGGATGACGCTTCGCCGTCTCGTCGAAGATGTTGCGGAAGAAGGCGAATGCCTTGAACACGTTCGCCTTGTCGACGCAGGTCAGCCCGCTATTGGCCTTGCCGCGCGCCTTGCGACGCTCGGCAAGCCGGAACGAGAACTGGAACAGCCGCTCGGAGGTGTGGCGCGTGATCACCATCGTCTCGCGCGCCTCGCTGTCGGTGACGACGCCCTTGCCCATCGAGGCGAACAGGCCCTCGGTGGATTCCCTGATCACGACGAGATCGATGCCCTTCTGGTCGGCCCCGACGATCGTGCTCGGCACGCCCGGAATCAATCGCGCGGGCCGCACGCCGGCATAGAGATCGAAGATCATGCGCAATTCGATCTGCGGCGCGATCTCGGTGTTGTCGGGATAGCGCACCGACGGCAATCCGCAGGCGCCGAGCAGGATCGCATCCGCCTCCTCGCACAGCCGGATCGTGCTCTCCGGCATCGACTTGCCGGTCTCCTTGTAGTGGCCGGCGCCGGCCGCCGCCTCGGTGAAGCGGAATTTGAGGCCGGCCGATGCCTCGATCTTGCGCAGCACCTCGAGCGCCGGCGCCATCACCTCGGGGCCGATACCGTCGCCGCCGAGAACGGCGATGTGGAGCGTGTCGTTGGCGGGCATGGGGTATCTCCGGTAGTCGACAGGTAACGTTGCGTCCGTCATTACGAGCGACGCCAAGCAATCCATGCCGCAGCCTGCGGAGATATGGATTGCTTGGTCGCGGAGCCTGTCATCGGGCGCGCGTTCGCGCGACCCGTTGGCTCCTCGCACTGACGGCCGATACCTACGGCGTCAGCACGGCGCGGCCGACGAGTTGCCCCTTGTGCAGATTGGTCAGCGCCTCGTTCGCCTTCGCCAGCGGCATCGGCGTGACCGGGATCGCCGGAATCTTCTTGGTGCGCACGAGGTCGAGCAACTCCTGGGTCTCGCGGAGGTTGCCGACATAGCTGCCCTGGATGGTGACCGCCTTGATCGGGATCAGCGGCAGTGCCCAGGTCGCGCCACCGCCGAACAGGCCGACGATCACGAGCTTGCCGCCCTTGGTCAGGCAGTCGAAGCCGAGCTGCGAGGTCTGGGCGTTGCCGACCAGGTCGATCGCGGCGCGGATCGGCTGGCCGGCCTTCTTGACGAGCTGCTCCAGCGCATCCGGCGCCTTGCCGTCGACGGTTGCGAGCGCGCCGGCAGCCTCGGCCGCTTCGCGCTTCTTGGCGTCGATATCAACCACGATGGCGCCCTTGCCGCCCATCGCCTTCAGCAGCGACAGCGCCATCAGGCCGAGGCCGCCGGCGCCGAAGATCACGATCGGCGTGTCGAGATCCTTCTCGACCTTCTTCAGCGCGCTGTAGGTGGTGACTCCCGAGCAGGCGTAGGGCGCGGCGGTGACCGGATCGAGCCCCCCGAGGTCGAGCAGATATTTCGGATGCGGCACCGTCATGTGATCGGCATAGCCGCCGTCGCAATAGACGCCGAGCGCATTCGGCTTGATCGCGCACATGTTCTCGTCGCCGCCGAGGCAGGTCGGGCATTTGCCGCAGCCGAGCCAGGGATAGGCCAGCGCGACGTCGCCGATCTTGAGGCCGCCCTTGTCGGCGTCCTTGACGTCGGGGCCGAAGGCCACGATTTCGCCGACCGTCTCATGCCCCATCGTCCGCGGCAGCGAGACGCCGCGATCCTTGAGCGACAGCGGCTTGCGGCCATGGCCGAGGTCGTAGCCGCCCTCCCAGATGTGCAGGTCGCTGTGGCAGACGCCGGCGGCCTTGACCTTGATCAGCACCTGCGTGCCCGACGGCTGCGGCGTCGGCTGATCGACCTCCTTCAAGGGGGCGTTGAAATCGACGACCTGGAAACTCTTCATCGCTGTTCTCCCGAAGCTTGTTGTTGCAGCGGACCTTGCCACGCCTGCCCTCCGGGGACAAACGTTGATGCCCCCGTTTTCGAGCAAGCCGCCATGCGACCGGCTCGCAAGCCAATTCCGAGGCTCATTGTTCAGACCAGCGGATGATGGCAAGCCGCGAACTGGCCGGGCGCAACCATGCGCAGGTCCGGCACCTCACTGGCACAACGCGCATCGGCCCGCGGACAGCGGGTGCGGAAGCGGCAGCCGGAGGGCGGCGCGATCGGCGACGGCGGTTCGCCGACCGGCACGCTCTGGGTCGGGCGCACATCCGGATCGGGCACCGGGATCGCCTCGATCAGCAGCGCGGTATAGGGATGCGCAGGCCGCGCGAACAACTGCTCGGAGGGTCCGACCTCGCAGAGCCGGCCGAGATACATCACCGCGACCCGATCCGAGACCGCCTTCACCACGGCAAGGTCGTGGGCGATGAACAGCAAGGTCAGGCCGTAGCGCGCCTTCATCTCCTCCAGCAAATTGAGGATCTGGGCACGAATTGAAACGTCGAGCGCCGACACCGGCTCGTCGCAGATCACGAACTCCGGATTGAGCACCAGCGAGCGGGCGATGCAGATGCGCTGGCATTGCCCGCCGGAGAATTCATGCGGCAGCCGGCCGCTGACCAGCGCCGGGTCGAGGCCGACCGCCGACAACACCTCGGCCACCCGCCGCTTGCGTTCCTCGGGATCCTTGACGCCGGCGATCACCAGCGGTTCGGCGACGATGTCGCCGATCCGCCGCCGCGGATTGAGCGAGGCGATCGGGTCCTGGAAGATCAGTTGCACGCGCCGGCGCATCTGGCGCAGCGCCTCGCCCTTCAGCGTGGTGAGATCGTGGCCGTCGAACAGCACCTTGCCGGAAACCGCCTGACGCAATTGCAGCACCGCGCGGCCGAGCGTGGATTTGCCACAGCCGGATTCGCCGACCAGCCCGAGCGTTTCGCCCCGCCCGATCTCGAGGCTGACGTCGGAGACCGCATGGATGGTCTTGCCGCCGACCGAGTATTCAACGACGAGGTTTTCCACCTTCATCAGCGGGTTGGATGCAGCCTGCAACATCATGCGCCAACCCCTGCTGCGATCGGATGGAAGCAGGCGTAGAGATGCTCCGGTGTCTCCGCCGGGCTGAGCTGCGGCTTCTCCGCGCCGCAGCGCTCGGCGGAATAGCGGCAGCGTGGCGAGAACGAGCAGCCCTTGAGCGGCCGGGTCGGATCGGGCGGCCGCCCCGAGATCGCCGGCAGCGGCGTATGCGGCGCGACGTCGAGCTTCGGCAGCGCGGCGAGCAGCGCCTCGGTGTAGGGCATCCGCATCCGCTTGAACAAGGCAGGCGTCGGCGCGCGCTCGACGACGCGGCCCGCATACATCACCGCGACCTCATCGGTACGGCCGGCGACCACGCCGAGATCATGGGTGATGATGATCATCGCCATGTGGCGGCGCTGCTGCTCGCGCGCCAGGAGATCGAGGATCTGGGCCTGGATCGTGACATCGAGCGCGGTGGTCGGCTCGTCCGCGATCAGCAGCTTCGGCTCGCACGACAGTGCGACTGCGATCGCGACGCGTTGGCGCATGCCGCCTGAGAGCTGGTGCGGATATTGCGCCAGGCGCTGCTCGGGCGCGGGAATGCCGACCGCCGCCAACAGTTCGATGCTGCGCTGCCTCGCCTGGGCGAGATCGAGCTCGAGATGTTCCTGGATGGTCTCGATCAACTGGGTGCCGATGGTCAACACCGGATTGAGCGAGGTCATCGGGTCTTGGAACACCACCGCGAGCGAGCGGCCGCGCAGCTTGCGCAATTTCTCCGCGGACAACCTTGTCAGGTCCTGCCCATCGAACATCACGCGGCCGGACAGTTTGGCCTTCTTGGGCAGCAATTGCAGGATCGCGCGCGACAGCATGGTCTTGCCGCAACCGGACTCGCCGACGATGCCGAGCGTCCTGCCGGCGCCGACGGCGAGATCGACATGATCCACCGCCCGCAGATTGCCGCGCGGCGTCGGCAGGTCGACGACCGCATTCTCGACCGAGAGCAACACGCTACTCATAGCGCACCCTGCCTGGGGTCGGTCAGCGCGCGGATGGTGTCGCCGATCAGGTTGAAGGCGAGCACGGTCAGGAACATCGCGATCGCCGGAATGAAGGCGAGCTGTGGTGCCACCTCGAGGCTCTCGCGTCCCTCCCCGATCATGCTGCCCCAGCTCGAGATCGGCGGCGGCACGCCGAGGCCGAGGAACGACAGCGATCCCTCGACCACGATGGTGACCGCGACGCCAAGCAGGAAGAAGGCGAGCAGCGGCAACAGCACGTTGGGCAGCAGCTCGCGCAGCAGGATACGGGTGTGCGTGGCACCGAGCGCCTGCGCCGCGATGACGAATTCGCGCCGCGCCAGCGACAGGGTTGCAGCCCGCGCCACCCGCATGAAGGCGGGAATACCGAGCACGCCGAGGATGCAGGTCAGGTTGAAGATCGACTGGCCGAGATAGGCCGTGACTGCAAGCGCCAGGATCAGCGGCGGGAACGCCAGCAGCACGTCCATGCTGCCGACCACGAAGGATTCGAAACGGCCGCGGAAATAGCCGGCGAGCATGCCGAGCGCGCCGCCGATGGTGACCCCGATCATCGGCGCGCACAGGCCGACGATCAGCGAGATGCGCGCCCCATAGATCAGCCGCGACAGCTCGTCACGGCCGAGCCCGTCGGTACCGAGCCAGTGCTCGGCGGAGATCGGCGCCCTTCGTTCGAGCATGTCCATGTCGGTCGGGCTCGGCAGCGGCAACAGGTCGGCGAAGATCGCGACCGCGAACACCAGCACCATCCAGCCGATCGCGAACCAGAACAGCAAGCCAAGCCTGCGACGGCGACGGGCCGGTGCCGCGCCGGCCTCGTCCTCGAGGCTGAGCTCAAGCGTGGCCATGGCGGATCCTCGGGTCGAGCAGAGCGTACAGCATGTCGACGATGAAATTCATGATCACGAAGCCCGCGGCGACCAGCAGCACCACGCCTTGCAGGATGATGAGGTCGCGGGTGTAGATCGCGCCGACCAGCAGACGGCCGATCCCCGGCAAAGCGAAGATCGATTCGACGATGACGGTGCCGCCGATCAGCCGGCCGATATTGATGCCGGTGATGGTAACGAGCGTCAGCGACGACGGCTTCAGCGCGTGCACGAACAGGATGCGCGACGGCTTCAGTCCCTTCGCCTTGGCGAGCGCGATGTAGTCCTCCTGAAGCGCTGCGATCATGTCGGAGCGCAGCACCCGCATGATGCCGGGCCATTCCGCAAGCCCGAGCGTCAGTGCCGGCAGCACCATGAAGCGCAGATTGGCGACCGGGTCCTCGGTGAACGGCACGTAGCCGGTCGCCGGCAATATCCGCAGCTCGACCGCGAACAGATAGATCAGCAGGATCGCGGACAGGAAGGTCGGCACCGACAGCATGCCGAAGGCCGAACCGGTCATGAAGCGGTCGAACGCACTGCCGGCCTTGGCCGCGCAGGCGATCGCGAGCGGCACGCCGATCGCAAGTCCGATCAGCTCGGCCAGGATCATCAGCTCGAACGAGACCGGAATGCGCTCGCTGACGGCCTGCCACACGGTCTGCCCGGTGCGGAACGATCGTCCGAAATCACCTTGCAGGATGTGCCACAGCCAGCCCAGATAGCGCAGCCAGATCGGCTGATCGAGCCCCATGTCGTGGCGCAGGGCGGCGACGTTCTCCGGCGTCGCCTGATCGCCGAGGATCACATAGGCCAGATCGCCAGGCAGCAGAGAGGCGATCACGAAGGTCAGAACCGAGACCGCGATCAGCACCGGCACCAGATACAGGAGCCTGCGCGCGACGAAGAACAGCATGAACCGCTATTCCTTCCAGGCGTCGGAGACGTCGAGCACCCCGTTGAACATCTTCGGCACACCCTTCACCTTCGCGCTCGAGATCGCATAGTAGGTGTTCTGAAAGGTCCAGAACCAGATGGCTTCCTTGTTGATCAGGCGGCTGACCGCGCAATAGTCCTCGGTGCGCTTGGCAACGTCGGCGGTGGTCCGCGCATGCTCGAGCAACCGGTCGAGTTCCGGATCGGAGAAGTTCGCCAGCGCCACCGGGCTGCCGGTGTGGAAATTGGCGTACATCTGCGGATCGGGATCGGCGAGATCGACGATACGCCACGGTGTCAGTTGGAACTGGCGCATGAAGGCACGCGGCACGATGGTGGCCTGATCGACCTGCTCGATCTCCATGTTGGCACCGGCCCGCTTCCAGATCTGTTGCAGCACCTGGCCGACGGTGCGACCTCGCGGCGTCGCCGACACGATCATCTTGAAGTCCACCGGCTTGCCGTAGTCCTTGAGCAGCGCCTTGGCCTTGTTGATGTCCTCCGGCAGCGCCCCGTCGTCCTTGCACTTCACCCAGGAGCCGTCGCCATAGGGATTGCTGGCCGGCCGCGCCAGGCCATTGGTGATCGCCTGCGAAATCTTCTTGCGGTCGAGCGCCATCACCAGCGCCTGCCGGACGCGGACGTCGTCGAACGGCGGCGCCTTGGTATTGAACGCATAAACCTGCGCGCCCGAGCCCGCATAGGTATGCACGGTCAGGCTCTTGTCCTTCTGCGCCTTGACGATGTTGTCGGCGTCGTACTCGTCGTCCCAGATGACGTCGGCCTCACCCGATTGCAGCGAGGCAAAGCGCGACTGCGCATCCGGCAGCGGCTTCAGGATGATGCGGTCGAGATAGGGCTTGCCCTTGTCCCAGTAGTCCGGGTTCTTCTCCAGCACCATGCGGTCGCCGGCGGTCCAGGATTTCAGGATGTAGGGACCGGTGCCGACGGGATTGCGGTTGTAGTCATCGCCCTTGGTCTTCCAGGCCGTCGGCGACTGCATCACGTTGTTGGAACTTTGAATGGATTGCGTCGCCGGGAAGTTCACCGCCGGGTCGCTGAAATTGTAGCGCACCGTGAGGTCATCGATGACGTCCACGCTCTTGATGCTGGTGATGTAGAACGCACAGCGGCACTTGTTGGCCGGGTCCTTCTGGCGGTCGAAGTTCTCCTTGACCGCCTGCGCATTGAACGGCGTGCCGTCGTGGAATTTGACACCGGGCCGCAGCTTGATGGTCCAGGTCTTGAAGTCTTCGGAATGCTCCCAGGACAGCGCGAGCTTCGGCTTCGGTTCGCCCTTGTCGTCGAGCGTCATCAGCGTGTCGAAGATCGCGGCGGCCGCGGTGTTGGCCGAGGTGTCGTAGACACCGACCTTCAGCGGATCGAAGCCGGGGATATCGAGCTCCTGACCAACGGTCAGCGTGCCACCCTGCTTCTGCGCATGGGCCGGTACAGCTGACGCCACTGCACCTAATCCCGCCACAAGAAATATGCGCGCAACCGCGTGCGCGCGCCCGGCCAGCTTCATCGATGCTCCCTCCCAGGTGGGCGACGTCCGGTGTTCCGGATCGTCGTCTGTTGGGCAGCAGCTTGTCTGGAATCGCTGCGCGCGACAAGACCGTAAAACGGATGAAAAGCCGCAGGGAGATCACGATGCGATCCTGTCGGATCGCATCATGAACTCAGCTGCTCATTCTAGCTGCGTGCGGTCTTGGCCGGCTGCGCCGCGAATCCTGCGATCTGATCGTCGGAGAGACCGATCTCCTTCAGGTATGACAGCGTGTGCTCGCCCAGCGTCGACATCCGTTTGCGGGCACCGACCGTTGCACCGGACATCCGGAACGGCAGGTTGAGCACCTTGAAGCTGCCGCCGCCATCCTCGACCTCGGCCAGTGCACCGCGATGGGCGATCTGCGGATCGGCGAGCGCCTCGCGCACGGTGCGATAGGCCGACGACGGCACGCCATATTCGTTGAGCGCGACGAGACAGGCCTGCGTGCTGACCGCGCGCGACCACGCCTCGACGCCCTCCATCAGATCCGCCCAGTTCTCCCGCCGATCGGAATATTTGGCGAAGCGCGGGTCGGACACCCATTCGGGCCGGCCGATCACCTGCATCAGGTTCTGGAACGTCTTCTCGCTGGCGATCGCCACCATCACGTAACCGTCGGTGGTTTCGATCGGGCCGAACATCGGACGCTGGGTCTGCTTCACCTCGAATTGCGACCACTGCAACTCGTTCAGGGTCAGGCTCAGCATCGATTCCAGCATCGAGACGTCGATATGCTGGCCCTTGCCGCTGGCGGCGCGCTGATAGAGCGCAGCCGAGATCGCGCCGAACGCATAGACGCCGGTGAGCACGTCGGCGTGGTAGATGCCGCAATAGTCCGGGCGCGAGCGGCCCGGCTGATAGGCAAGATGCGCCATCTCGTAGCCCGAGGCGGCATGGATCACCGGCGCATAGGCCGGCAATTCCGCCGACGGGCCGGTCTGGCCGTAGCCCGAGATCGAGCAGAAGATCAGCTTCGGGTTGATGTCGCGGACCGAGGCGTAATCGAGCTTCAGCCGACGCATCACACCGGGACGGAAATTCTCCACCAGCACGTCGGCAGTCGCGATCAGCCGGCGCACGGCCTCGACGCCGGCGGGCGACTTCAGGTCCAGCACCAGGCTGTGCTTGCCGATATTGAGCTGGCCGAACGCCGTCGAGCAATTGTTGCGCAGCGGCGGCCGCGTCCGCATCGTCTCGCCCTCGGCGGGCTCGATCTTGATCACCTCCGCGCCCATGTCGGCGAGCATCCGCGTGCAATGAGGTCCGGCGATCGTGGTCGAAAAATCGAGCACGCGAAGGCCTTCAAAGCTCCGTGTCAAATTCCCCTCATCGTCAGCAGCTATTGTCGTTGGCAAGGCTTCCTCCAGCTTCGTCATTCCTTGGCGTGGCGTGGACCCTAAAGTGAGCCGCCCCGACAGGAAAGCGTCTCGTCCAGACCGGGCCCGCGGGCGGTCTTGCATTTTACTCAAAGGCAGATTGGACCCGATCTTGCATGGCCCCTGTCATGGGCTGGAACGAGGGCGCTTGTTGAAGGTCTTATTCGTCACGACCGAGATGGACGATTTCGTCCGCGTGGGCGGGCTTGCCGCCGTCTCTGCAGCATTGCCGCGGGCGCTCCGCCCCTGGAGCGACGTCAGGATCATGCTTCCCGGTTACCGGGACGTGGTCGAACAGTTCACACATATTGAAATCGTTGGGCAATGCCCTGCGCACGCAGAGATGCCGGCCTGCACGCTTGGCCGCGCATCGACCAAGGACGGGCTGCCGGTCTACGTGCTGCTGTGTCCGCAGCTCTATGACCGGCCCGGCAATCCCTATGGCGATGAGTCCGGTCGCGACTGGCCCGACAACGACATCCGCTTCGGCCGCTTTGCCTCCGCCGCTGCCGAACTTGCAGCCGGCACGCTGGACAAGAATTGGGCAGCCGACCTCGTGCACGCCAATGACTGGCAGGCGGCGCTCACACCGGCCTACCTCGCCTGGCGTCAACTACGGATTCCGTCGATCCTGACCATCCACAATCTCGCTTATCAGGGCTTGTTTCCGCGGGACTCGCTGCGGCGGATCGGCGCACCGGAAAGCTCATTCCACATTGACGGGCTGGAGTTCTACGACAAGCTCTCCTTCCTCAAGGGCGGCCTCGTCTACGCCTCGCACCTGACCACGGTCAGCGCGACCTATGCGAAGGAGATCACGACCGCTGAGCTCGGCTGCGGGCTGGAGGGCCTGCTCCGTGCCCGCTCCGACGCCGCAGAGCTGACCGGCATCCTGAACGGCATCGACGAGAGCTGGGACCCGCGCCATTGCGCGCAGCTCGCCCAGCCGTTCGGCGCCGGCGACTGGAAGGGCAAGCAGGCCAACGCCGACTATGTCCGCCGGCAATTCGGGCTCGCCGTCTCGCGCGGGCCGATCTTCGGCCTGGTCGCGCGGCTGGTGCATCAGAAGGGCGTCGACCTCGTGCTGTCGGCCGCCGACGAGATCATCCGGGACGGCGGACAGATCGTCGTCACCGGCAGCGGCGAGCCGGCAATCGAAGACGCGCTGGTGGCTGCGCATCGGCGGCGGCCGGACGCGATCGGCGTCATCATCGGCTTCAACGACGCGCAGGCGCGCCGCATCTTCGCCGGCAGCGACTTCACCCTGATGCCGTCGCGCTTCGAGCCTTGCGGCCTCAGCCAGATGTATGCGCAGCGTTTCGGTTCGTTGCCGATCGGCCACCAGACCGGCGGGCTCGCGGAAACCATCGCCGACGGCGAAACCGGCTTCCTGTTCGCGCAACCGTCGGCGGAGTCTTTCCTCGGCGGCGTCCGGCGCGCGTTCGACGCCTATCGCGCCAAGGACCGCCTCAACGCCATGCGCGCCAGCGCGATGGCCAAGTCCTACAGCTGGGACCTGTCGGCCGCCTGTTATAGCGCGCTGTACAAACGGCTGATCATGCCGCGCGCGGCGTAACCAGCGGTTCCTGCGCCTGTGACGTCACATCGACTGGGATCCCAGCGAGCCCGGTAACAATCACTTCATTGCAGCGAACCTTTCAGGCACTCACGCCGCCCCAAGGCTGCGTGCCTGGACGATAGCGTACGCATGAAATTGCGAATGACGGACATTTTGCCAAAACGCGATTGCGATGGAGAAACATCATGGATGTCAACGAAGAGCGTCTCAATTCATTCATGGGAAAGATGGTTGGTGACTTTGGGGCCGCCCTGAACGCCTCGCTGATGCTGGTCGGCGACAAACTGGGCCTCTACAAGACGCTTGCGCAGCGAGGACCGATGAATGCCTCGGCGCTCGCCAAGGCGACCGGAACGGCCGAGCGCTACGTTCAGGAGTGGCTCTCGGCACAGGCCGCCTCCGGCTACGTCGAATATGACAGGAGCTCCGGAGAATTCTCGATGCTGCCCGAGCAGGCACTCGCGCTCGCCGACGAGGACAGCCCGGTGTTCCTCGGCGCCATCGGAAACCTGGTCGGCGCAACCTTTCTCGACGAGCCGAAAATCACCGACGCATTCAAGACCGGCAAGGGAGTCGGCTGGAACAGGCGCAGCGAGTGCCTGTTCTGCGGCACCGCCCGCTTCTTCCGAACGAGTTACAAGCACTATCTGGTCCAGCAATGGCTGCCGGCGCTCGAAGGCGTCGTCGACAAGCTGACGAAAGGCGCCGTCGTCGCTGATATCGGCTGCGGGCACGGCGTCTCGACGCGGCTGATGGCAGAGGCGTTTCCGAAATCAACCTTCTACGGCTTCGACTATCACGACGGCTCGATCCAGGCGGCGCAGATGTCCGCACGGGAGGCGGGACTGTCAGACCGAGTCCACTTCGAAACGCACTCCGCCAAGACATTCCCTGCCAAGGGGTATGATTTGGTGTGCTTCTTTGATTGCCTGCATGACATGGGCGACCCGGTCGGCGCCCTCAAGCATACCCGTTCCACCCTCGCCGACGACGGCACCTGCATGCTGATCGAGCCGTTCGCCAACGATCGGCTGGAGGACAACCTCAATCCGGTCGGGCGCGTCTACTACGCGGCGTCGACGATGATCTGCACACCGGCATCGCTGGACCAGGAGGTCGGTCTTGCACTCGGCGCGCAGGCCGGAGAGGCGCGACTGCGCGACGTGGCACGCCAAGGCGGCTTCTCGCGTTTCCGCCGCGCCGCGGAAACGCCGTTCAACCTGATCCTGGAAGCTCGCCCGTAACGGCGGCACGCAACCGGACGGCGGTGTCGCACCGCCGTCCGATCGTTCAGTTATCCCGGATCAATCCGACGCCCTACCACCAGTCGCGTTGCGACTGATAATAGTACTGGCCACCGCGCCGGCGCGGAGCGGCTTGAGGATTGCCGTAAACCTGCGGCTCGCCGTACTGGGTGGGAGCCTGCGGGTTGCCGTATCGGGTCGGCCCCTGCGGATTCCAGTTGCGCGGCGAGAAAAAGCCGAAGCCGTCATCTTCCCCGCTCGCGACCATGTCGTCGGTTTCTGCCGGCCGCGTCGGCTTGCGCGTGATGAAACCACCCTGCGGCTGGTTGCTCAGGACAGCGACGAACTCGGTGCGATAGTTGGTCTCGGCGCTCAGCGGTTCGTCCGAGATGATGATCGACGAGCGCGGCACCGCGGTCGGCGCAATGCGATCCAGCACATCCTGGGGAATGGTGACGCGGTCGAGCGCGTCCTTGGCGTTGTCTCCGTCGTCGATCGTCACCTCGGTCCAGCGCAGGCCGCTGTCGGTGCGCGCAACCGCCGTATAGATATGCGTACCGATCGGCTGGTCCGGATCACGAATGGTGACGGGAACCTCGATGCTCGAATCGAACACCTCGCCGCCATCCGGCCACGCCTTGTGGGTGTTGCGCCGGACGTAGAGCTTCTGCGTGGCGCGGCTGATGTAGACCGAGACCGGTTCGAGCGCGAGCTTCGCCTCGGTGGCCGCCTTCTGGGTATCGGCCTTCTTGGTCTCGGCGGCCTTGGCGGCGTCCTTCGCGGCGGCCGCGGCATCGAGCTTCGGCTTGGCGTCGCCTTGGGCTGCTTCGAACTGCGTGGTGGCAGCCGCCGCCTTGGCGGCAGCCTTCTGTTTCATATCTTCGGCGCGCGCCTTGGCCTGGTCGGTCTTGGCATTGGCGAGCGTCTTGTCGGCGAGCGCCACCTCGGCGTCGGCCCGGGTCTTGGCCTTTTCCAGCTTACGCAGGGAGGCCGGCGTGAACAATGCGGCTTCCTTGGTCGCGGCCACGGAGGCCTTCTTCGCCTCGTCGGCCGCCTTGGCGGCATCCGCGGCCTCGCGGGTCAGGGTCTCGGCACGCGCCGGAGCAGCGGCGATGGCTTGTGCGTTCGGCACGAACAGCGCCGGATGGGTGAAATCGACCGGAGCCGCGTCGTTCGGCGCAATGATCACGCGCATGCCGATCTGCGTCTTGTCGAACAGCTTCTCGGCAAAGTCGTAGGGCATGCGGACGCAGCCGTGGGAGGCTGCATAGCCTGGCAGCGGGCCGCCATGTAACGCGATGCCGTTCCAGGTGATGCGCTGCATGTTCGGCATCCAGGCATCATCATACATGGTCGAGTGGTGGTCCTTGTCCTTCTCGACCAGCGCAAAGACGCCGGCCGGCGTCTCGCGTCCCTTGACGCCGCTCGACACCGGCGCGCGGTAGATCCAGCCGTCGGCATCGTAGAACGTGACCTTCTGGGACTTGATCGACACGATGGCCATGATCGGCTCGCCGGCCGCGCGCGGCGCGGTCGCCTCGACGGTCGCCGCGGGGCGCTGCTGCTTGGCCGCGGCGCCGCCGGTCAGTGACGCGAATGTGACCATGGCCGCGAAGGTCACAAAGGCGGGATTCCCCCAACGCCGCATCGCTCCGGTGGCCTGCGCCGTCGTCGTTCGATTTATCATGCCATTCCTCAGTCGAAGTGCCTGCCCGCGCTGCGTCGATCTCTATCAGATCCCGATTTTGGATTGATTAACCGCTGTCACGCCGGGTGCTTGGCTGCTGGTTCATCGGCTCGTTCCAGCAGCAAATCACTCATATATGACGGCGCATGCAGGAGGAAGGTTCCGTGCGAACGAAACCGGCCCATAATTGCGGATATCCGGGGCCTGGAAGATAGCGGCCGATGCGGCCTCGTTCGCTGTCATGCCGTCCGCCGCGTCTCCGGCATCACCAGCCAGATCATGAATAGCCCGAGCGCAGCGACCCCGGCCAGGCCCATGAAAGCGGTGCCGCTGCCGAGCCTGTCGCTGACAAAGCCGGCCAGCACCGTGCTGAGCGATGCGCCGATGCCGACCGCGGTGCCGACGATGCCCTGCGCCAGGTTGAAATGGCCGCTGCCGAACGCAACGTCAGCCACGATCAGCGGCACCATCACGCTGAAGATCGCCGCGGTGATGCCGTCGAAAACCTGCACCACGACGAGCAGATAGGGATCGCGCACCGTCGCGAACAACAGACCGCGGATCACCAGCGAGGCGAATGCGATCAGGAGCAGCGGCCGGCGGCCCCAGGCCTGCGCCTTGCGGCCGACCGACGGGGAGCACAGCGCAACGATCGCCTGCGGCACGATAATGCAGGCGGCGATCAGGACCGGCGCCCATTGGCTCGACCGCGTCGTCACCACGCCCGCCATCAACGGCAGCATCGCGGCGTTGGCGAGCTGGAACAGCATCATCGCGCCGGCGAAGATCAGCAGCGAGCGCTGCCGGACCAGGCCGAGCACGCTGGTCGCCTTCTTGTCCGGCACCTCGCGCTTCACCGCGCCATGGGCCTGCGCGATATCGATCTCGCGCTCGCGGATCCGCGCGAGCGCCAGCAGCGTCGGGATCGCCAACAGGAAGGTGACGAGGAACACCGAACGGCTGGAGAGGAAATAGCCGCAGGCGCCCATCAGCGCCGCGGCCGAGCCGCTGCCGAGCGAGGCGAAGCGCGCGTTGCGGCCGAGCCGCTCGCCGATCGCAAGCGGCCCGACCAAACCGAGGCTGATCGCGGCGATCGCCGGTCCCAGCACGCAGCTCGCAAGCGCGTGCAGCGTCGCGGCGAGCGTCACCACGGGAAAGATCGGCCACAGCGCATAGGCCAGCGCGGCCGATCCGATCGCGGCGACCGCGCAGCCCGCGACCACCCGTTCCGAGCGCGCCGCATCGACGATCGCGCCGCCCGGCATCTGACCGATCAGACCGATGATACCGCCGATCGAGAGCACGAAGCCGATCTCGACCTGGGTCCATTTCTGCGTCGTCAGATAGACCGCGATGAACGGGCCGAACCCGGTCTGCACGTCGGCCAGGAAGAAGATGAACCAGTCGAGCCCGCGCTGGCTTTCGCGCGATGGCGCGCGCGGTTGCCCCGGATCGGGCCGATCGGGCACCAGCGGCACGACATTGGTGCCGGCTGACCGCTCACCACGATCGTCGCCAACCGCCTCGAAGGAAGAGTTCGGACGCGCGACCAGCTTCTGCCCCCTAATGCTCGTAATCCCATGGATGGAGATTGCCGGCCGCGCCCAGCACGATCAGCGGTGTATCTTCCTTGTATTCCGGCGCAGCGCTGACCTGCTGCTTGTTGAGGTCGAGCGTGATGCTGTCGCTCTTGCTGGAAACGCCGGCGAAACGCAGTGCGTTCCAGTCGACCACGATCTTGCGGCTGCCGACGCCGAGGAACCCGCCGAAATCGATCACGGCGGCGCGAACCTTGCCGTCGCGATCGACGATGACGTCGACGATGCGGCCCATGTCTTCATTGGCGGAGCTGCGCACATCGCGCCCGAGAATGCCGTGGGCATCGCGCGCGCCGATCACGGTCACCGATGGCGGTGGCGACGGCTCCTTGGCCGCATCCTTCGGCGCCGGCGGCGCCGGGGCCGCCGCTGGCGGAGCTGGCGCCGGGGCGGCGTCGTCGCCGGCGCGGACGTTGGCGCAAGTCAGCAGCGCCACTGCGACCAATAAAATCATCACCCTCGGACGCATGTACCTCTCCCCACGATTTGCCGCTGCGCACGGACGCTCAATGCGTCAGCACGATCGACACCTGGATCTGGCCGCGCGTGCGCAGCACTTCGAGCGACACCTCGTCGCCGTGACGACGCAGCCTCAGGTCGACGCTGGAGGCACCGAGCCTCAGATCACGCAGCACCACCTCATTGAGGAACTCCGGCAGGCACGGATCGCGCAGCCTGATCTCGCCACGCGCGGTATCGAATTCGAGGCCGAGCGCGGCCTCCAGCAAGGTGAACGGTGTCGCGCTCGCCCAGGCCTGCGGCGCGCAGGCCACGGGATACAGCACCGGGCCGCGCCGGCGCTCGCGACGGAAGCCGCAGAACAGTTCGGGCAGCCGCCGCAGCTCCATATAGCTCGCGGCGTCGAACAGCCCCTTGAACAGATGCGCGACCGAATGCTTGAGGCCGTAACGGGCCAATCCGAGCGCGATCAGCGCATTGTCATGCGGCCAGATCGAGCCGTCGTGATACGACATCGGATTGTAGCGCGCCTCGCCCGCGGCGACCGTGCGGATGCCCCATCCCGAGAAGAATCTCTGGCTCATCAGATCGGCAGCGACCCGTCGCGCGCGGTCTTGGCGCACCATGCCCGAAAACAAGGTCTGTCCGGCATTCGACGTGCGCACCTTGCACGGCTGCTTGGCGCCGTCGAGCGCAAGCGCGTAGGTGCCGAGCTCCTCGCACCAGAAGGCCTGCTCGAACCGCTCGCGCAGCCGCTCGGCTTCGGCATCGAGCGTGGCGGCCTTGTCTGCGAGGCCGAGCCGGCGCGCCGCGCGCGCGGCAAGCTGCTTGCCGGCGAATACATAGCCCTGCACCTCCGCCAGCGCGATGTTGCCTTCGGCGAGCCTGCCGTCGGCGTGGAAGATGGCGTCGAAGGAGTCCTTCCAACCCTGGTTCCGGAGGCCCTCCTCGGTCGCGCGCTGATATTCGACGAAGCCGTCGCGATCCGGATCGCCGGGACCGTCGATCCATTGCAAGGCAGCCTCGACCGCAGGCCATAATTCGCGCAACGTCTCGACGTCGCCGGTGCGCTCCAGATAGAGCCCGGCCAGCAGCACGAACAGCGGCGTCGAATCGACGCTGCCGTAGTAATGCGCGAACGGCACCTCGCGCAGCGCGGCCATCTCGCCGCCGCGCATCTCGTGCAGGATCTTGCCCGGCGCGGCGTCGGCCAATGGATCGACGTCCTTGGCCTGGAACAGCGCCAGCCGCTTCAGCACGCCCCTGGCGATCCGCGGATCGACCCACAGCATCTGCAACGCGGTGATCAGGCCGTCGCGGCCGAATGTCGTCGAATACCAGGGAATGCCGGCATAAGGGTAACGGCCCTGCGGCGTCTCGGTCATCAGCATGTTGAGGTCGGCCATCGCCTGGCACAGCACCTCGTTGAAGATGTTGTTCGAGGTCTCGATCGAGGCCGCACCGGCCGAGCAATTGCGCATCTCGCGGCGGTGCGCCAGGAGCCCGCGGAAGAACGGCACCGGCTTCTGCATGATCGGCTTGTTGCAGGACACCGCGACGAACAGCGAGGTGACCCGGCCGGGCTCGAGGTCGAAATGATAGGTCGCGGCGTTGACCGACAGCCGCGTCGGCCGCGGATCGAAATGCAGCGCGGTGATCCGCGTCTGCTCGTCGAGACCGCGATACTCCAGCGCCACATCGGTCGGGCCAAGCAGCTTGCCCGACCCTATGCCGCGCCGCGGCCGCCGCTCGCCGCGCACCTCGAACAAATCGGCGAAATCATTGTCGAACAGCAACGTGAGGTCGAAGCTCGCCACTTGCTCGCCGTGGTTCTGCAAGCCGATGCGCTGATAGGCGGTGCCGCGCCACAGGAAGATCGAGCGCACGATGTGCAGCGTATCCTTCTGCAAGGTCAGGCGGCCGTCGCGATAGACGTCGGAATTGGTGAGATCGACGGTCAGCGCCGAATTGTCGTCGCGCATGTTGGAGCCGAGCAGCAATGGCTGCACGTCCTCCAGCACCATCTCCAGCCGCGCGAGGTAACGCGTGTCGGCATTGAACAGGCCGTCCGGCCCGCCGGCCGAGGCGCCGATATCGCCATGGCTGTCGAGCACGATGAAGGTGTCGTCATGCTTGAGCGAGCGCCGCGGCCGCGCCGCGGGCCCGGTCATCGGGATATAGAACGGCGATTCGGCGACGTGCTCAGTGATGCGAGCGGTGATGATCTGCGTAACGACGTCAGCTGCCATCTGAACCTCTGGCGACTTTCTTCAGCTCGAGTCCGGGCTCCACGAACGCACGGGAACGCAAGCACATGCTTGATGACGCGGGGATCAGGCCGCGCTGGTGGAGAGGCGGCCCATTTCGCGCGCCACGAGGTCGCGGTAGGGACCCCTTCCCTTCACCAGGATATCGGGCGGACCGTCCTCGACGATCCGGCCGCCCTGCAACACGACCACGCGATCGAAGCTGCGCAGCGTCGCGAGACGGTGCGCGATCGCCACCACCGTACGCCCGCGCATCAGCCGCGACAACGCCTCGCGGATCGCCTCCTCGGATTCCGCATCGAGCGCCGCGGTGGCTTCGTCGAGCAGCAGGATCGGCGCATCCTTCAAGAAAGCGCGCGCGATCGCGATGCGCTGGCGCTGTCCACCCGAGACCTTGACGCCGCGATCGCCGACGATGGTGTTCATGCCCTCAGGCAGGCTCTCGATGAAGTCGCAACGCGCCGCGATCGCGGCTCGCAGCACCTCGTCGTCGGTGGCGTCCGGCCGGCCGTAGCGGATGTTCTCCAGGATCGAACGATGGAACAGCGAGATGTCCTGCGGCACCACCGAGATCGCCGCGCGCAGGCTCTGCTGGGTGACGCGGGAGATGTCCTGACCGTCGACCGTGATGTTGCCCTGCTCGACATCGTAGAAGCGCTGCAAAAGGGTAAACAATGTTGACTTGCCGCCGCCGGACTGGCCGACCAGTCCGACCCGCTGGCCGGGCTGGATGCGCAGACCGAAGCGCTCGAACACCTGCAAGCCGCCAGGATAGCGGAACGAGACGTTGTTGAAGGCGATCGCCGCGCCGCTCTTGACCAGCGCTTCGGCTTCCGGATGGTCCTTCAGCTCGTGCGGCTGCAACAAGGTCGCCAGCGCCTCGGTGAGGCGGGCAACGTGCTGGGTGACGTCGACCAAAGCAACGGCGAGATCGCGGGTCGCGCTGAGGATCGAGATGCCGAGCGTGCAAACCAGCACGACGTCACCGGTGGTGGCCTGGCCCTGTTGCCAGAGCGAGAGCGCCCAGGCCAGCATCGCGATCGTGAGAATCACCGTCACGGCAGCGTGAACGAGCCGGAGCTTTTCGAGATAGCGCAGCGATCGGCCGCGCGCGACGAGTTCCCGGTTCACGGTCGCATCGAAGCGGTCGTGCTCGTAGCCGAGGCCGCAGAACGCGCGCACCAGCGGCAGGTTGTTGATCACGTCGACCATCTCGCCGTCGACGGCGGCAGCCGTATTGGCGAAGGCGTCGTGCAGCGGCCGGCCGGCGGCGGCCATGCGGAACATCGCCACCACCATGGTTCCCGCGATCAGGATCAGCACGGCTGACATTGTCAGGCTAACAGTTCCAACCAAGGCGATCGCCGCGAAGGTCGCGATGCAAGGCGGCAACACGTTCCATACGAACATGTTCTCGACGGTGAACACCGCATTCGACGTCGCGGTGATCCGGCTGGTCAACATGCCCGGCAGCCGGTCGGTGAAATAGCTCGGCGCGTGACCGGTGAGATGGCGGAACATGTCACGGCGGAGATCCCCGGTGACGCTGACGAAGGTGTAGCTCGCGGTCCAGCTCGCGATCCGCCACAGGAAGTTGTCAGCCGCGATCAGCGACATGAGCAGAGCGAATGCCAGCCATACGCCATTTGCGGATGATGGCCCCGCCGACAAAGCATCAACCAGATTCTTCACGCCGTACTGCGTGCCTACCGAGCAGGCAACGGCCGCAACGACGGCGGACAAGATCACGACATGCGAGGGGAGCCGCCGGCGCAGATAGCGCAGCACGAATGGAAATGGGCGATGCGCATAACCTGACAGATGATCCATGACGTCCTGCAAACCTGTTGAGGGTGAACGAGAAATTTTTAGTCGAAATTCTCGCGCACGATGACGTGAACGGCGACGGCGGGATTCCTTGGTGCAGCCATCACTGCGCAACATTTTTGCAACGCTGGCGTCGGCAAAAACCTGTTGGAGCGAGATGGCATCAGCAAGACCACAGTGTGATGGAAGAAAGAAGCGGCAGAACTCCCACACCTAAGGAACCTCGCACGTGCGAGAACGTTCCCGTCTTCGGCATGTCGGTGCCATCTCAAGAGGGCTGAGGGTACATCCACATTACAAACAGGAGACGGAGAAATGCGCATCGCGCAGGTTGCCCCGCTGACAGAGGCTGTTCCCCCGAAGCTGTACGGCGGCACCGAACGGGTCGTGCACTGGCTGACCGAAGAACTTGTAACACTTGGACATGACGTGACGTTGTTCGCCAGTGGCGATTCACAGACCTCCGCGAAGCTCGATGCGACCTGGCCGAAG
The DNA here is from genome assembly GCF_002341725.1 of Bradyrhizobium sp. UBA2491. Taxonomy (NCBI): domain Bacteria; kingdom Pseudomonadati; phylum Pseudomonadota; class Alphaproteobacteria; order Hyphomicrobiales; family Nitrobacteraceae; genus Bradyrhizobium; species Bradyrhizobium sp. UBA2491. The sequence continues at coordinate 139,293 of NZ_DDOP01000059.1, read as the reverse complement.
GCACTGCGCCTCGACGGCTCCGTCCGCGATCCCAACGCGCTGCACATGGTGATGCTGGAACGCGTGCGGCAGAAGGCCGACGACGACGAGTTCGACTTCCTGCACTGCCATCTCGATTACTATCCGTGGTCGTTGTTCGCGCGGCAGCCGACGCCGTTCGTCACCACATTGCACGGACGGCTCGACCTGCCGGAGCACCAACCCGTCTTCAACACCTTCTCCAAGATCCCGGTGATCTCGATCTCCAACGCGCAACGGCGGCCGGTGCCGCAGGCGCAATGGGTGCGGACCATCCATCATGGCCTGCCGGAGAATTTGCTGACGCCGCAACCGGCCAGGCAATCCTATCTCGCCGTGCTCGGGCGCATCGCGCCGGAGAAAGGCGTCGATCGCGCGATCAAGATCGCGACCCGCTGCGGCATTCCGCTGAAGATCGCCGCCAAGGTCGACCGGGCCGATCAGGAATATTACGACGAGTTGATCAAGCCGCTGATCACGAACAATCCGCTGGTCGAGTTCATCGGCGAGATCAGCGACCGTGAGAAGCCGGATTTTCTCAGCGGCGCGATCGGGCTTTTGGTTCCGATCGACTGGCCGGAGCCGTTCGGGCTCGTGATGATCGAGGCCATGGCCTGCGGCACGCCGGTTATTGCGTATAACCGCGGCTCGGTGCCGGAGATCATCGAGGACGGCCTGACCGGCTTCATCGTCGAGGACGAGCTCAGCGCGGTCTCCTCGGTCGGCCGCCTGTCGACGCTCAACCGCGACGCCATCCGCAAGCAGTTCGAGACCCGCTTCACCGCGCGGCGGATGGCACTCGACTATCTCGCCGCCTACCGCAGCCTGATGGAAGCCAAGCCGCGCTTCAAGCTGGTGGCGAGCGCCGAGTAGCCGTTCAGCGGCCGATCGAATGATCCGGCGGGCCGGCCGGCACTGCCAGTGCCGGTCCGTTGGCTCATTCGATTGTCAATAATATTGTGCTCCCCTTACGGCAACTCTCACGCAGTGAACCGCTCCCGTGGGCGCGCTGCGCGATTGCTGCGACGCAACTATCGTTGCAGCGTTTCCTCAAGGCATAACCGATATCGCCTTTGCGATTGCCGGATTACGTGCTCTTATGCACCCCGCTTGAGCAAAAAATAATAAGCGAGCGGACGGAGCAACCGGGCCGTGGTCGCACAGGGGGAACGCCATGACAGGGGACCGCAAGCCGCCGGCCATTAATAATACTGCGCCGACCAAGGCCTCACGGACCAAGCTGAACCGCCGCAAATTCCTCGCCAGGACCGGTGGCGCGCTCGCGGCCGGCGCATTCGGCGCGGTGCCGCTACGAGGCTGGGCCGCCGACCCGATCAACATCGGCGCGCTCTATCCGACCACCGGAAGCATGGCGCAGATCGGCACCGGCTGCGTCGCCGCGGCGAAGCTCGCGGTCGACATGGTCAACGAGGCCGGCGGCATCAAATCGCTCGGCGGCGCCAAGCTCAACCTCATCATCTCCGACTTGCAGAGCGACACCACGGTGACCCGCACCGAGACCGACCGCCTGATATCAGGCAACAAGCTGTCGGCGATCCACGGCTGCTACGCCAGCGCACTGACCTTGATCGCGAGCGAGGTGTGCGAGCGCGCCCGGGTTCCGATCATCACCGGCTCGAGCTCCGACCAGCTCAACAAGGGACGCAGCTACACCTTCACGCCGTTCGCGCGCGCCTCGCAATTCGCCAAGGCGCAGTTGCAGATGGCCAAGCTGGTCAGCGAGCAGGCCAAGGTCGCCGTCATCTTCGAGAACACCGCGTTCGGCACCTCGACCTCGAACGGGCTCAAGGAGCTGGCGCCGGGTGAGGGTGTGGAGATCGTGATGTTCGAGCCTTATTCGGCCGGCTTCACCGACGCCAGCCCGCTGATCAACAAGGTCAAGGCCTCCGGCGCCAATACGCTGTTCTCGCTGTCCTATCTCAACGACCTCATCCTGATCGTGCGTACGGTGAAGCAGGTCGGGCTCAACATCGCGATCAATGGCGGCTCGGGCGGCTTCGTGATGCCGGATTTCTACAAGAATGTCGGCAAAGCCGCCGAGGGCCTGCAGGGCGTCGCGCACTGGAACCACGACGTCAGCGACGATGCGCAGAAGGTCAATGTCGAGTTCAAGAAGCGCACCGGCGAATTCGCCTTCGAATATGCCGGTGGCCTGGTGGCGCAGACCTTCATGCTGGCGGACGCGCTGGAGCGTGCCGCCTCCGCCGATCCGAAGAAGGTGCGCGAGGCGCTCTCGACGCTCGACGTCTCCTCGGGTTATGCGGCGATGGCGCCGGGCGGCAAGGTGAAATTCGGGCCCGACGGCAAGAACGTCTATGGCCGTCCGGTCGGTGTGCAATGGCAGAACGCCGATCTCGTCAGCGTCTTCCCCAAGGAAGACGCCCGCGCCCCGCTGATGAAGACCTGAACCGCGGTCGGATCAGATGTGGGAGACACTGGCCCAGGCCGTCATCAACGGCCTGCTCATCGGCGGTATCTACGCGCTCGTCAGCATCGGCGTCACGCTGATCTTCGGCGTGGTCAAGATCGTCAATTTCGCCCAGGGCGAGTTCGTGATGATCGGGATGTATATCTCGTTCTTCCTCGCCACCCAGTTCGGCATCGATCCGCTGGTCTCGCTGGTGGTCTCGATGCCGGTGCTGTTTTTGGCCGGTGTGCTGATCCAGCACTTCCTGATCCGCCGGGTGCTCGGGCCGAACGACATGCCGCAGATCTTCCTGACCTTTGCGCTGTCGCTGTTGCTGTTGAACCTCTCGCTGATGCTGTTCAGCGCCAATTACCGCACCGTCCACACCTCCTATTCGGATGAGGCGTGGCACATCGGCGGCCTGTACATTCCGGTGGCCAAGCTGATCGCCTTCGCGGTCGCGATGGCGCTGAGCGGCCTGCTCTGGGTGTTCCTGCACACCACCGACCTCGGCCGCGCCATGCGCGCGGCATCGCAGAACCGCGATGTCGCGATGCTGATGGGGATCAATCCGAACCGCGTGTTTGCGGTTGCGTTCGGCACTGCGCTGGCGCTCGCAGGCGCCGCCGGCTCGCTGCTGATGCCGTTCTATTCGGCCTATCCGTTCGTCGGCCAGGTGTTCGTGCTGATGGCGTTCGTTGCCGTCGTGATGGGGACGCTCGGCAATGTGATGGGCGCGCTGATCGCAAGCCTGATGATGGGCATCGCGGAATCGCTCGGCATCCAGTTCGTCGGCGCCGATTCCGGGCTGATCGTGGTATTCGCGCTGCTGCTGCTGACGCTGGCCTTCAGGCCGAGCGGCCTTGGCGCCAGGAGGAGCCGCTGATGCAGACGTCAGGCACGTTGAAATGGCTCGGGCTTGCGATCGGCGCGGTCGTCATGCTCGCGCTGCCGCAAATCGTCTCCTCGTCGTTTGCGATCGACATTTTCATCCGCATCCTGCTGTTCTCGTTCATCGGCGTCGCCTGGAACCTGATGGGCGGCTATGCCAAGCAGCTCTCGCTGGGGCACGCCGCCTATTTCGGCCTCGGCGCCTACACCTCGACCATCATGCAGGTGAATTACGGCATCTCGCCCTGGATCGGGATGATCGCGGGCGGCGTGGTAGCGATGCTCGCGAGCCTGCCGATCGGCTGGCTGTGCTTCCGCCTGCGCGGCCCCTATTTCACCATCGCGACCATCGCAACCGCCCAGGTGCTGATGCTGATCTTCCTCAAGTTCCGCGACTTCGCCTGGGGCGCCGAAGGCACCACAATCCCGAACCTCGGCAGCGCGCCGCTGATGATGCAGTTCGAGGAGAAGTCCTCGTATTACTACGTCGTGCTCGGGCTGCTCGTCGTCGGCCTCTGGATCACCCACAGGATCGAGACATCCTGGATGGGCTACTATCTCGTCGCGATCGGGGAGGATGAGGACGCCGCCGAGGCGGTCGGCGTCAACGCGCCGAAGATCAAGCGCGACATCTACATGATCAGCGCGTTCCTGACCGCGCTCGCCGGCACTTTCTACACGCAGTACATCTACTTCATCGATCCGGCGACCGCGTTCAGCTTCAACGTCTCGATCGAAGCGGCGCTGGTATCGATCGTCGGCGGCATCGGCACATTGTGGGGACCGGTGATCGGCACCGTGCTGCTGGAAACCACCTCGGCGCTGCTGCAAAGCTGGCTCGGCAGCTCGGTGGGCGGCATCCAGCTCACGGTCTACAGCCTGATCCTGATGGCGGTGATCCTGTGGCGGCCGACCGGACTGATCGGGTTCGCGACCGACCTCTATCACCGTTTCCGCCGGCGCCAGCCGGCGCGTGCCTGAGGTCGGTGCGATGGCGGAAGCATTGGTGATCAAGGGTCTCAGCAAGCGCTTTGGTGGCCTGCGCGCCGTGCAGGACGTCAGCTTCACCGTGCAGGAGAACGAGACCGTCGCGCTGATCGGGCCGAACGGCGCCGGCAAGACCACGAGCTTTCATCTGATCACGGGATTTCACCGGCCGGACTCCGGCTCGGTGCTCGCCTTCGGCCACGAAGTCGTTGGCCTCAAGCCACACGACGTCTGCGCGCTCGGCATGGCCCGCACCTTCCAGGTGGCGAAGCCGTTCGGCGCAATGACGGTGCTGGCCAATGTGATGACCGGCGCTTTCCTGCGCGACCGCCACATCGCCGCCGCCCGCACCAAGGCGCTCGAAGCGATCGAATTCGTCGGCCTCGGCGCCAAGGAGCAGACCCCGGCCAAGGACCTCACCACGATCGACCAGCGCCGGCTCGAGATGGCCCGCGCGCTGGCGACGCAGCCGAAGATCCTGCTGCTCGACGAGGTGATGGCCGGGCTCAATCCGGCCGAGATCGACCAGGCAGTGGCGCTGGTCAGGAAGCTCTCCGCGAGCGGCCTGACCATCGTGATCGTCGAACACGTCATGCGCGCGATCATGGCGGTGGCGCGCCACATCGTGGTGCTCGACCATGGCCAGAAGATCGCCGAGGGCGCACCGAAGGAAATCGTGGAGAATCCGGAAGTGATCCGCGCCTATCTCGGCTCCTATGTGCATCCTCCGGGAGACGCCCATGCTTGAGCTCTCAGGCGTCAGCGCCAGCTACGGCTCGGTCCCCGCGATCACCGATGTCAACATCTCGATTCGCGCCGGCGAAGCCGTCGGCCTTCTGGGAGCCAACGGCGCCGGCAAGAGCACGACGCTGCGCGCGGTCTCCGGCCTCGTCAAACTGTTCGCCGGCAAGGTCACGTTCGACGGCGTCGATCTCGCCACGCTGCCGCCCTACCGGATCCCCGAGCTCGGCATCGCGCATGTTCCGGAAGGCCGGCAGGTGTTTCCGGAAATGACGGTGCAGGAAAATCTCGAGATCGGCGCCTATGTGCCGAAAGCCAAGGCGGATCGCGCGCGCACGATGGAGCTGGTCTACAGCATCTTCCCGCGGCTCGCCGACCGCAGGAAACAACTGGCCGGCACCATGAGCGGCGGCGAGCAGCAGATGGTCGCGGTCGGCCGCGGGTTGATGCTGAAGCCGCGCCTGTTGATGCTGGACGAGCCCTCGCTCGGCCTTGCACCCGTGATGACCGACGTGACCTTCGAGAAGATCGGCGAGATCCACAAGATGGGCACCGCGATCCTGCTGGTCGAGCAGAATGTCAGCCGCGCGCTGTCGCTGGTGCAGCGCGCCTATGTGCTGGAAAGCGGCAACGTGATCATGCAGGGCACGAGCGCCGAACTCGCCAACAACAAGCAGGTGCAGGCGGCATATCTCGGGATTTGAGAGCACACTCGTCAACCGTCATCCTGAGGAGCGCGAAGCGCATCTCGAAGGATGCACGGCCCGGCCGGTGGCCGTCGACCCTTCGAGACGCGCGAGAGAGCGCGCTCCTCAGGGTGACGGTCAACGTTCGGCAGCTCTACCTCACCACCGTCCGCTTCGGCTCGACGATCTCGAACATCCGCGGAAACTCGTCCATCAGCATCATCAGCTCGCCGAGCCGCAGCGGCTCACCGGAGACCTTGACCTTGCCGGCGCCGACCGCTTCCGGGAACGTGGTCAGCTTGGCGATGACCACGTCGAGCACGCTGCGCGCCAGCGTGAAGCTGGCGTGCGCATCGGCCGCCTGCGCGCCCTTGACATAGGTCAGCGCGGAATTCTCGAGATTGAGCACGAAGCTCTCGCCGGTGTCGGTGAAGCTCCAGTTCAACACGATGCGCTTGCCTTCGGCCTTGGGGCCGTTGAGGCGGATGCCGAGCACGTCCCAAAGCTGCTCGGTCCGCAGTGCAGCCAGCGTCTCGCGCGGCATCGGCGAGCGCGGCGGCGTCTTCGGCATGCCCTGCCGCAGCTCCTGGGCACCGAACAGATAGGCGTTGCGCCAGGTCGAGCTCTCGGCCGCATAGCCGAGCTGCTCGAACGTATCGGCCAGCAGGGCGCGCGCCGCCGTGTTGTCGGGCTCGGCGAACACCAGATGGCTGACGGCCTGCGCGACGAAGCGGAATTCGCCCTTGGCGAAATCAGCCGTGGCGCGCTTCAGGATCGCATCGGCGCCGCCCATATACTCGACATATTTCTTGCCGGCCTCGACCGGCGGCAAGGGATCGAGATTGACCGGATTGGCGTCGTACCAGCCGAGATACTTCTGGTAGATCGCCTTCACATTGTGCCTGATATGGCCATAATAGCCGCGGCCGTGCCAGGCGCCCTCTAAGCTCGCAGGCAGCCGGATCGTCTCGGCGATCTCGGCGGCATTGAGCCCATGGTTCATCAGCCGGATGGTCTGGTCATGCGCGAACTTATAGAGGTCGCGCTGCTCGCGGATCATGGTGTCGATCCGCTCGCGCCCCCACACCGGCCAATGGTGCTGGCCGCACATCGCCTCGGCCTTGCCGCCCCACATCTGCAAGGCTTCGCCGAGATACTTCGACCACGCCAGCGCGTCGCGCACGTCGGCGCCGCGGAACGGCAGCAGATTGTGGAAATTGTGCGTGCAGTTCTCCGCGAGGTTCAACAGTTTGTAGCGCGGGATGAAGAAGTGCATCTCCGCCGGCGCCTCGCTGTTCGGCGCCATCTGGAATTCGAACTCGACGCCGTCGATCACCCGCTTGTCGCCAGTCGCGATGATCAGGTCGGTCGGCCGCAGCAGCGCCACGCCGCCCGCCGCCATGGTCTTGCCGAGGCCGCAATCGACCTGGCCACGCACGCCCTTGGCGAGGAACGGCCCGAACTGGTATTGCGCCCGGCGCAGCATCGCCGGCCCGGCGATGATGTTCTCGGAGACCGCGTGCTCCATGAAGAAGTTCGGCGCGATGATCGGCACGCCCGCCGCCAGCATGGCGTCGTCGAGCACGCCGCGCGCGCCGCCCCAATGGTCGGTGTGGGTATGGGTGAAGATGACGGCGGCGACCGGCCGCTTGCCGCGATGCTGGAAGTACAATTCCATCGCGGCGCGCGCACCCTCGATCGAGGTCAGGGTGTCGACCACGATGACGCCCTTGTCGCCCTCGATCAGCGTCATGTTGGCGATGTCGAGCCCGCGCACCTGGTAGACACCCGGCACCACCTCGAACAGGCCGTGGTGCATGTTGAGCCGCGACTGCCGCCACAGGCTCGGATCGACGGTCGCGGGCGCCTTCTCCTCGGACAGGAAGCCGTAAGGCTCGAGGCTCCAGACCACCCGTCCCTGCGCCGAGGTGACGCGCGCGTTCTCGATGGTGCCGAGGAAGCCGCGCGCGGCATCATCGAAATCCCTGGTGTCGGCGAATGGCAGCGCCTTCAGGGTCGCTTCGTGCTGCGCGATGACCGGCGCGGACGCCGCCTTCGGAGCCTCGTGCGATGGTTCACCTGCACTTGTCTGGGTCATACTCGAGCACTCCCTCGTTTGGCGGAAATCCGTCCCGTCCGCGCGTCACTCAGCGGAATTGCAGGCCTTCGAACCGGCCGCTGCTGCGCCACTCATCGATGTATTTGAAATAGGCCAGTGCACCCGCCGGATATCCGACATTGAGCTTGGCCGCGGGCCCGGGCTCGCGTCCCTCATTGTTGTAATAGCCGGGCGTACAATCGGGGCCGCCGATCATGCGGCCGACCGCAGTCAGCAGCAGTTCGATCCAGCGGTCCTCGGCGTCCTTGCTGACTTCGATCTCCTTGAAACCATTGTCCCGCGCATGACCGACCATCAAGGCGATGGTGCGCGCCGCCTCGGTCAGGTTGTGCGGCACGTTGGAGATCAGATTGGCGCCCTGCGTCGGCTGCACGAAGAACAGGTTCGGAAAGCCATGGACGTGGATGCCGTGCTTGGTGCGCATGCCCTCGCCCCAATAGTCCGACAGCTTGATGCCGTCGCGGCCCGCCACGTCGAACCCCGCCCGCCGCTTGTACTCGGTGCCGACCTCGAAGCCCGACGCGTAGATAATGCAGTCGAGTGGATATTCCTTGCCGGCGACGACAATCCCGTTCTCGGTAATCTCCTCGACGCCCTTGCCGTCGGTATCGACCAGATGGGTGCCCGGGGTGTTGAACGCTTGCAGATAGGCGTCGTGGAAACACGGCCGCTTGCAGAGCTGACCGTACCAGGCCTTGAGGTTCTTCGCGGTGTCGGGATCGCCGACGATGGTGTCGATCCGGTTGCGGATTTCCTCCATCTTCTCGAAGTCCGAGTCCTCGAACGCCGCCCGCATGTTCTCCACGGTGCGCTGCTCGCGCGGCAGCAGCATGATCTTGGCGCGGATCCGCTTCGACAGGTCGGTCCAGCCATCCTGCACCAGGTCCTCCTCGGCCGATCCGCCGGCCTGATTGGCGGTGAAGTTCTCCAGCCAGCGCTGTTGCCAGCCCGGGGTCGCGATATCGGCAAACCAGGTGGGATCGATCGGGCCGTTGCCGCGCACGTCGACCGACGACGGCGTCCGCTGGAACACGTAGAGCTCCTTGCAGGCCCGCGCGAGGTGGGGAATGCACTGCACCGAGGTCGCGCCGGTGCCGATGATGCCGACGCGCTTGCCAGCAAGCTTGTCCATCAACGCGCCGCGGGGATCGCCGCCGGTGTAGTCGTAGTCCCAGCGGCTGGTGTGGAACGAGTGGCCCTTGAAGCGCTCGATGCCGGCAATGCCGGGCAGCTTCGGCACATGCAGCGGGCCGGTGCCGATGCCGACATATTGCGCGGTGAAGGCATCGCCCCGGGTGGTGCGGATGATCCAGCGCGATTGCGCCGCGTCCCAATCGAGACCGGTCACCTCGGTGTGGAACAGCGCGTTGTCATAGAGATTGAACTGCCGCCCGATCCGCTGGCAATGCGCCAGGATCTCCGGTGCATGCGCGTATTTCTCCGACGGCATGTGGCCGGTCTCTTCCAAGAGCGGCATGTAGACCATCGAGGCGGTGTCGCATTGCGCGCCGGGATATCTGTTCCAGTACCAGGTGCCGCCGAAATCGCCGCCCTTCTCGACGATGCGGACATCCTTGACGCCGGCCTCGGTCAGCCGCGCCGCGGTGGCGAGCCCGGCAAAGCCGCCGCCGATGAAGGCGAAGGTGACGTGATCGGTCTTCGGCGCGCGTTCCACCACCGGCGTGTAGGGATCCTCGAGATAATGCGCGAGCTGGCCCTTGATCTGGAGGTACTGGTCATTGCCGTCGGCACGCAGCCGCTTGTTGCGCTCCTCGCGGTATTTCGAGCGCAGCCGCTCCTTGTCGATCGCAGCGGGCTTTGCATCTCGGGCTTGCTCGGTCATCGTCATCGGAAGGCGCCTCGTTCAGGGAATGTCGCTGGGCACTGTAGCGCCGCTCAGGCGGGATGTGCAGCAAGATAGGGCGAATTGGCGATCGACCAGTCCGGCGTCGGCTCCATCCGGAAGATCTGCCGCAGATGCACTTCGTCGGGCCCATCGCCGATCCGGAGCAGCCGTCCCCAGGCCAGCGCCTGATGAATCGGGGTGTCGTCGGAGCCGCCCATCGCGCCGAACACCTGGATCGCGCGGTCGGCGATCTTCTGCAGCATCGCCGGCACCGCGACCTTGATCAGCGAGACGTCGCGCCAGGCGCCGTGATGGCCGGCCTGATCCAGCCGCCAGGCGCAGCGATAGGCGAGCAGCCGCGCCTGCTCCAGCTCGACGCGGGATTCCGCGATCCAGCGCTGCACGGTATCGTACTGGATCACGGTGCGGCCGAATGCGCTGCGTTCGGCGGCGCGCGCCATCATCAGCTCGATCAGGAGTTCACAAAGCCCGATCGAACGCATGCAGTGGTGAATGCGCGCCGGCCCGAGCCGGACCTGCGCGACCTTGAAGCCCTCACCCTCGGCACCGAGCAGGTTTTCGGCGGGCACCCGGACATCGTCGAACACCAGCTCGCCGATCGGCGCGACATGATCCTCGCAGCCCATCCAGCGCAGCCGCCGCACCAGACGCACGCCGGGCGCATCCATCGGCACGATGATGCAGGAATGCCGGCTGGTGCGCTCGGCGCCGGCATCCGTCACCCCCATCACGATCAGGAAACTGCAGTCCGGATGCGCGGCTCCGGTGATGAACCATTTGCGGCCGTTGATCACGTAGTGATCGCCGTCGCGCACCATCCGGGTCGCGATGTTGGTGGCATCGGACGAGGCCACGTCGGGCTCGGTCATGCCGAAGGCCGAGCGTGTCTCGGCGTTGAGCAGCGGCGCCAGCCAGCGCGCCTTCTGCTCCGGCGTCGCGCAATTCTGCAACGCGATCATGTTCGGGACATCGGGCGCCTGGCAGTTGAACACCTCCGGCGCCCAGAACAGCCGTCCCATGATCTCCGCCAGCGGCGCGTAGTCGAGATTGGACAGCCGCGTGCCCGGTTCGTCAGCGGCAAGTTCGGGCAGGCCGAGATTCCACAGGCCTGCGGCGCGCGCCTTCCGTTGCAGCTCGGCCATGAAGGGCGGCGTGTCGTTGTGGGTACGGACGTGGTCGAGCCAGGCGCGATGCCGCGGCAGCACCTCCTGCTCGAAGAAGGCCATCAGATCGCCCCGCCAACGCTCCGATCGCTCGGACAGACCGAATTCCATGCCGCCTCCCATCTTTGGACGGGACATAAGCCGATATCGAAACGATTTGCAAATTCATTCCGATATCTTGACAGATAAGCAAAAATGCGACCATTATTTCGTATGGCGGCATTGTCCTCGCTCGAACCTCAGACCGATCCATCCTTTGCGACCACCCTGGCGCACGGGCTCGACCTGTTGGCCGCGTTCCGCAACCACGCAGGTCCGCTGTCGAATGCGGAGCTTGCCGAGCACACCGGCCTGTCGCGGCCGACCGTGTCGCGCCTGACCTACACGCTGGAGCAGCTCGGCTATCTCAGGCGCGACGCCAAGGGCCGCTTCGTGCTCGGTCTCGGCGTGCTCGCCGCCGCCTATCCGGTGCTGTCGCAGCTCAAGGTCCGTCAGCTCGCGCGTCCGCTGATGCGCGACTTCGCGGCCTACGCCGGCGGCACGGTGTCGATCGCGATGCCATTCGGGCTCGACTTCATCTATGTCGAGACGCTGCGCACCACGGATGCGGTGCCGCACGTGCCTGACGTCGGCTTTGTCTCCTCGCTGGCGCCGACCGCGGTCGGGCGCGCGCTGCTGTCGCTGTTCACCAAGGACGAGCGCGACGCCTATGTCGCTCGCGTCAAGGCCGAACGTCCCGAAGAGCTCGACTATGTCGAGCGGCGCACGCTGCCCGACATCGAGCTCTGCAACGAGCGCGGCTTCGCCGTCTCGCTCGGCGAATGGCGGCGCGAGATCTTCGGCGTCGCCGCGCCGCTCTACCGCACGCCGACCGGCGAATGCCTCTCGGTGAATTGCGGCATTCCCTCGTTCCGCTTCAGCGCCGAGCAGATCGAGCGCGAATGCGGGCCGCGCATCCTCGGGCTCGCCCGCAGCATCCGCTCGCTGGTGGCCAACAGCTAGGGCATGATCCGGAGGCGCGTGAGGCGCCTTCCCAGAGATCATGCATCAATATCCGCATCGCACGAACGATGCGGCACATGGGGGAGGACGACATGCGTGGCATCACGACCGCGATGGCTTTGCTCGCGGCCATCGTCACGGCGCTCTGCGGCAGCACTGGCGCTCGGGCGCAGGACAATTATCCGAGCCGGCCGATCCACATCATCGTGCCCTACCCTGCCGGCGGCATCGTCGACATCGTTGCGCGCGCGGTGACCGAGCAGGTCGGCCGCGACTGGAAGCAGACCGTCGTGGTGGAGGCGCGTCCCGGCGGCAACAGCAATATCGGCACCGCGGCGGTCGCGCGCAGCGAACCGGACGGCTACACCTGGCTCGTCACCGGCCCGGCTTTGCTGGTCAACCCCGATCTCTACAAGGATGCCGGCTGGAACGCGGCCAAGGATTTCAAATGCGTCGGCCTTGCGGTCTGGAATCAAAGCGTCGCGCTGGTGCATCCGTCGATGCCGGTAAAGACCATCGGCGAATTCGTCGAGCTGGCCCGCAAGCGGCCCGGAGAGTTCAACTTCGGCAATCCCGGCACCGGATCGTCGATCGACCTCAGCGCGCAGAAGCTGTTTCAGGTCGCCGGGATCAAGCTGACCAATGTCGGCTACAAGGGCCAGCCGCAGGCGCTGATCGACCTGATGACCAACCTGATGCATTTCGAGATCGTCTCGCTCGAGCTCGCTCTGCCGCACATCAAGGCCGGCAGCGTCAAGCCGCTCGCGGTGTTCACCGACAAGCGCGTCCCCGACCTGCCCGACGTCCCGACGATCGCGGAGGCCGGCTTTGCCGAGGCGGCCTACGTGCCCTGGTACGGAATCTACGTGCCGGCCGCGACGCCGGCCCCGCTGCTCGCCAGGATCAATGCGGCGATCAACAAGGCGTTGCAGAACCCCGACGTACAGCGCCAGCTCTCGCTCGCCAACATTCCCGGCAAGCCGATGTCGCTCGACGAACTCGCCGAGCTGATGAAGGTCGATCGGCAAAAGCTGACGACCGTGATCAAGACCTCTGGAATGGCGCTGCAGTAGATTCCAATTCAGCCGTCGAACAGCTTGTTCAGTGTCGTCGCCCGGCTCGGCCGGGCGATCCAGTATTCCAGAGACGTTTGCGCTTGAACCGAGAGGCCGCGGCGTACTGGATCGCCCGCCTCTGCTGAAGCGACCCCACAGCTCCCCTCAGGCGTCGTCCCGGCGAAGGCCGGGACCCATAACCACCGATGCTGCTTGTCGTGCAACGCCGGTACAACAAGTCCCGCTCGCGACGCCCGCCGCGGCGTATGGGTCCCGGCCTTCGCC
>NZ_DDOP01000059.1:97571-125856 GCF_002341725.1 Bradyrhizobium sp. UBA2491 | reverse complement strand
CTTCGCCGGGACGACACCGAGTTTGCTGCACCACTGCGCGCCCCTCACCGCAACCTGCCGGCGCACGCCCGGGCAAGGCCGCTTCGCATACGCATCATGCAGCGGCGCGGCTGGGGAACGGGATGCCGGCATAGTACACCACGGCCTGGAGACATTTTCAGGCATGCTCGAAAAGACCCCGACGTCAGGCTCCGCTACGGTGCCGATCAGCGATGGACTGCCCTGGGAGACACGGCGCTGGGCTGTGGCCGCGATCTTCACGGCGCTGGCAATGGCCTCGCTCGACACCGCGATCGCCAACATCGCGCTGCCCGCGATCGCCAACGATCTGCATGTCAGCCCCGCGGAGGTGGTCTGGGTCGTCAACGTCTACCAGATCGCCCTGGTCGCGACGCTGCTGCCGCTCGGCGCGCTCGGTGAGATCGTCGGCCACCAGCGGATCTATCTTGGCGGCCTGCTGCTGTTCACATTGGCGTCACTTGGCTGCGCGCTGGCCTGGTCGCTGCCGAGCCTGCTGGTCGCGCGCGCCTTGCAGGGCCTCGGCGCCAGCGGCCTGATGAGCGTCAACACCGCATTGGTGCGCTTCGTCTACCCGAGCAAGATGCTCGGCCGCGGCTTCGGCCACAATGCGCTCGTCGTCGCGACCGCCTTCACGTTGGGCCCGACCATCGCGTCAGGCATCCTGGCGCTCGGGACCTGGCCCTGGCTGTTCGCCGTCAACCTGCCGTTCGGCATCATCGCATTGCTGATCGGTTTCAAGACACTGCCGGCCACGCCGCGTGCCACCCACAGTTTCGACTTCACCGGCGCGGCGCTTGCCACTGCCTGCCTCGGCCTGTTCATCATCGGGATCGGGAGCGCGGCCCACAAGACGATGCCTGCACTGGTGATCGCGGAACTGATCGGCGCGCTGGTGTTCGGCTGGATCCTGACCCGGCGTCATGCCGATCATCCGGCGCCGATGCTGCCGATCGACCTGTTCCGGCGGCCGATCTTCGCGCTGTCGGCCGCGACCGCGGTCTGCTCATTCGCGGTGCAGGGCCTCGCCTTCGTCTCGCTGCCGTTTTATTTCGAGGACATCCTACACCGCTCGCAGGTCGAGACCGGCTTCTTCATGACGCCGTGGCCGCTGGTGGTCGCCTTCATGGCGCCGATCGGCGGCCGGCTGTCCGACCGCTATCCGGCCGGCATCCTCGGCGGCGTCGGCATGCTGCTGCTCGGCATCGGCATGGTGTTGCTCGCGACCCTGCCGGCGGAGCCGAGCGTTGCCAACATCGTCTGGCGCACCATGATCTGCGGCATCGGTTTCGGCTTCTTCCAGACCCCCAACATGAAGGCGATCATGTCGAGCGCCCCTTCGCATCGCAGCGGCAGCGCCAGCGGTATCGTTGCGACCGCACGGCTGACCGGGCAAACCACCGGTGCCGCGCTCGCCGCGCTCTGCTTCGCGCTGGCCGACCGCGAGGGCGCGACGGTGGCGCTGGCGCTGGGCGCGGGCTTCGCCGCGCTCGGCAGCGTCATGAGCTTCCTGCGCCTGGCCGTCGCCTCACCGCAAAAGTCATGACAGGCATGTGAGGCGCGCAGGGGCGCGACCAAACACCACAGCCTCAAGTTTCTTCCGCGTTGCAAGCGCATATTCTTGATTTGAACCGTTCCAGCTTCAAGGCCAACATCGCCCCGAAGTCCAATCGGAGGATTGGACCATTCAGGGGAACGCGATGGCAAACCTCAATATCAACGGCAAGACGATCAACGTAGACGTCGAGGACGACACGCCACTGCTATGGGCGATCAGGGAGAATGTCGGACTGACGGGGACCAAATACGGCTGTGGCATTGCACAATGCGGCGCCTGCACCGTGCATGTCGACGGAGTCGCGATGCGCTCCTGCGGCGTCACGGTCAGCGAAATGGCCGGCAAGGAGATCACCACCATCGAAGGGCTCGCGGCGGGCGGCGCGATGCACAAGGTGCAGCTCGCCTGGATCGCCAGCGACGTGCCGCAATGCGGCTACTGCCAGAGCGGCATGATCATGGCCGTCGCGGCGCTGCTGAAGGACAACCCGAAGCCGTCCGACGACGACATCAACGACGCCATCACCAATATCTGCCGCTGCGGCACCTTCCAGCAGGTGCGCGAGGCGATCCATGCTGCCGCGAACGCGTGAGGAGGCAGTGATGAACCAGCACGTCATGCCGAAACTCAACCGCCGCGCCTTCGTGATCGGCACGGCCACCGCCGGCGCCGGTCTCGCGCTCGGCCTCGATCTGCCGTTCGGCGGCCCCGCCGTGGTGCGCGCCGCCGACGGCGCCCCCGAAGTGAATGCGTGGGTCGTGATCCGGCCCGACGACACCGTGGTGATCCGCATCGCCCGCTCCGAGATGGGCCAGGGCACGCTGACCGGCCTCGCCCAGCTTGTCGCCGAAGAACTGGAATGCGACTGGTCGAAGGTCACGACCGAATTCCCGACGCCTGGCCAGAGCGTCGCCCGCAAGCGCGTATGGGGTGATTTCTCCACCGGCGGCAGCCGCGGCATCCGCACCTCGCAGGACTATGTCCGCAAGGGCGGCGCCACCGCGCGCGTGATGCTGATCCAGGCCGCCGCCAACGAGTGGAAGGTGCCGGCCGCGGAGTGCAAGGTCGCCAACGGCGTCATCACCCATACCCCGTCGGGCAAGACGACGAGCTACGGCAAGGTCGCAGAAGCCGCCGCCAAGCTCGAGCCGCCGACCGACGTCAAGCTGAAGGACCCGAAGGACTGGACCATCGCCGGCAAGGGCCTGAAGCGGCTCGACACCGTCGACAAGACCACCGGCAAGATGACCTACGGCATCGACGTCAAGCTGCCGGGCATGCTGAACGCGGCGATCAAGGATTGCCCGGTGTTCGGCGGCAAGGTGAAGAGCTTCGACGAAGCCAAGATCGCCAACATGAAGGGCGTCAAGAAGGTGGTGCCGGTCGGCGACAGCGCGGTCGCCGTCGTCGCCGACACCTGGTGGCACGCCAAGACCGCGCTGGATGCGCTGCCGATCGTCTGGGATGAAGGCGACAACGCAAAAGTCTCCAGCGAGACGATCGCGAAGTGGCTCGCCGAGGGTCTCGACAATGCGCAGCCGGCCTATGTCGGCAACCAGAACGGCGATGCCAAGGCAGCGATCGCGAGCGCAGCGAAGAAGGTGGAAGCTGTCTACAGCTACCCCTACCAGAACCACGCCACGATGGAGCCGATGAACGCCACCGTGCTCTACACACCTGACAAATGTGAGGTGTGGTGCGGCACGCAGAATGGCGAGGCGGCGTTCGCGGCAGCGCTTGAGGCCGCCGGGCTTCCCGCGGACAAGGTCGACGTGCACAAGCTGATGCTCGGCGGCGGCTTCGGCCGGCGCGGCATGACCGACTACGTCCGGCAGGCGGTGGCGATCGCCAAGCAGATGCCGGGCACGCCGATCAAGCTGCTGTGGTCGCGCGAAGAGGACATGCAGCACGGCAAGTATCACCCGATCACGCAGTGCAAGCTGACCGGCGCATTCGATGCCGACAATAATCTGGTCGCGCTGCACTACCGGCTCTCGGGCCAATCGATCCTGTTCTCGGTGCGTCCGGAAGCATTGCAGAACGGCATGGACCCCGCCGCGTTCCAGGGCGTCGCCCAATCCGGTGAAGCTGCGATCGGCTATTCGGTGCCGAACCTGCTGGTCGAGCATGCCATGCGCAACCCGCACGTCCCGCCAGGCTTCTGGCGCGGCGTCAACGTCAATCACAACGCGATCTACATGGAATGCTTCATGGACGAGTTGGCCCAGGCCGTCGGCCAGGACCCGCTCGAATTCCGCCGCAAGCTGATGGGCAGGCACCCCAAGCATCTCGCCGTGCTCAACGCCGTGGCCGAGAAGATCGGCTGGGGCACGCCGGCACCAAAGGGCGTCTACCGCGGCATCGCGCAGGTGATGGGCTATGGCAGCTATGTTGCCGGCGCCGCCGAGATCTCGGTGACCGACGGCAGCAAGATCAAGGTGCATCGCATCGTCGCTTCCACCGATCCGGGTTACGTCGTCAATCCGGCGCAGGTCGAGCGGCAGATCGCGGGCTCGTTCGTCTACGGCCTCAGCGCGCTGTTCTACGGCGGCTGCACCGTGAAGGACGGCCGCATCGAGCAGACCAATTTCGACACCTACAACTCGATGCGCATCAACGAGATGCCGAAGGTGGAATCGGTGATGGTGCCGAGCGGCGGATTCTGGGGCGGCGTCGGCGAGCCGACCATCGGCGTCGCTGCGCCGGCGGTGCTCAACGCCTACTTCGCAGCGACCGGAAAGCGCATCCGCTCCTTCCCACTGCGCAACCAGAACATCTCCTTCGCCTGAGCAAACCGGAGGCGGCGGTCCGAGTGGCCGCCGCCTCCCTTTTCCGGATTGTCGCGCATGGCCGTTACGCGTCATCAGACGCGCAGGGATGTGATCCGTGGCGCCGCTGCCGTCGCAGCGGCAGCGCTGGCGCGTCCGGCGCTGGCGCAAGCGGCAGCCCGCATCGCCGTGATCGGCGGCGGCTTCGGCGGCACCGCTTGCGCGCGGGCGCTGCGGCGACTCGATGCAAAACTCCAGGTCACGCTGATCGAGCCGAACGCGATTTTCACTGCCTGCCCGTTCAGCAATGAGGTGATCGCTGGCCTGCGCGAACTCACCGCACAAGAGTTCACCTATGACAAGATTGCGGCTGACGGCATCACGATCGCGGCGCAAGCGGCCACCAAGGTCGACGCGCAGGCGCGCAGCATCGCGCTCGCTGATGGCACGACGCTGTCCTACGACCGGCTCGTCCTCGCCCCGGGCATCGACCTGCACTTCGACGCCCTGCCCGGCTATGACGAAGCCGCCGCCGAGAAGATGCCGCACGCCTGGAAGGCCGGCGAGCAGACCATGCTGCTGCGCAGGCAGCTCGAAGCGATGGATGATGGCGGCCTCGTCGTGATCGCGGTGCCGGCCGCGCCGCTGCGCTGTCCACCCGCACCTTACGAGCGCGCCAGCCTGATCGCGCATTACCTGAAGGCGAGGAAGCCGAAATCGAAGATCCTGGTGCTCGACGCCAAGGACACTTACTCGCAGCAGAAGCTGTTCGAGAAGGCCTGGGCGGAACTCTATCCTGGCATGATCGAGCGCATCGCGCTGTCGCAAGGCGGACGGGTGACATCGGTCAATCCGGCGACCAACGAGATCGTCACCGATTTCGGCAATTACACCGCCGCGGTCGCCAACGTGATCCCGCCGCAACGCGCCGGCCGCATCGCCGAAATCGCCGGCGCCGCCGATCACACCGGCTGGTGCCCGATCGATCCGGTCAACTTTGCCTCGAAACTGGTACCCAATATCCACGTCATCGGCGATGCCGCGATCGCGGGCGGGATTCCGAAATCCGCTTCCGCCGCGGCGGCGCAAGGCCGTGCTTGCGCGGCCGCGATCATCAATTCACTCGCGGGCAAGGCGCCGGAAACGCCGCGGCTCGATGGCGCCTGCTACAACACGGTCGCGCCCGGCTACGCGTTCTCGCTGAAAGGCATCTATCAGCCGAAGCAAGATCAATACGCCGAGGTGGAGGTGACCACCAGCCCGGTCGACGCGCCCCGCACGATACGTCAACGCGAGGCCGATCAGGCGGCCGACTGGTTCAAGGCGATCACGGGAGACGCCTTTGGCTAGGCCCTCCCCGGTCGCATTGCTCGCAGCGGCTGCATTCGCAGCCTGTGCACCCGTCAGCGCCGAACAGCTACGGCCCTACACCGTGATCGGCGATGCCATTCCAGCCTCGCTGACGGGAACCAAGGGCGACGCCACCCGCGGCCGCGCGCTGATCGTCGAGCGTTCCAGCACTTGCATCCTCTGCCACAGCGGCCCATTTCCCGAGCAGGCGTTCCAGGGCGACCTCGCGCCGAACCTTTCCGGAAGCGGCGCGCGGTGGTCGGAGGGACAGTTGCGGCTCCGGCTCGTCGATGCATCGCGTCTCGATGCGGCAACGATCATGCCGTCCTATTATCGTGTCGACGGACTGACGCGCGTCGGCGCCGCATGGCGCGGCAAGCCGATCCTGTCGGCGGAGCAGATCGAGGATATCGTGGCCTATCTGGAAACACTACGGGACTGAGCGATGGCGCATTCGGACCACACCCGGCGAACGTTCCTCTGCCTCACGGGCGGTGCGGCCGTGCTGGTCATCGTGCGCCCCGCGGACGCGACGCCTGCGATGCAGTCGGCCGCGATCCGCAACGTCGTCGGCGAAGCCAATGTGCGGGCCGGCAAGGTCAAGCTCGACATCCCCCCGCTGGTCGAGAACGGCAACACGGTGCCGATGACGGTCAGCGTCGAAAGCCCGATGACCGCGGACGCGTATGTGAAGAGCATTCATGTCTTCAACGAGAAGAACCCGCAGCCGAATATCGGGAATTTCTATCTTCGACCAGGCGCCGGGCGCGCCCAGGTGTCGACCCGGATCCGCCTCGCCGACAGCCAGAAGGTCACGGCGATCGCGCGGCTGTCCGACGACACGTTCTGGTCGGCGACCGCAGACGTCGTGGTGACGCTCGCTGCCTGCACCGAGGAGGCGATCTGATGCCGTCGGCCCTGATCAATGTGCCGAAGAAGGCCAGGCGCGGCGACGTCATCGAGATCAAGACGCTGATGTCGCACATCATGGAGACCGGCTATCGACACACCGCGTCGGGCGACGTGGTGCCGCGCGACATCATCACGAACTTCACCTGCCGCTTCAACGGCACCGAAGTGTTCCGTGCCGATCTTTTTCCGGCGATCGCCGCCAATCCGTTCATCACCTTCTTCACCACCGTGACCGAGAGCGGCACGTTCGAGTTCGAGTGGATCGGCGACAAGGGGTTTTCGGAGACCGCGCAGGCTTCGATCACGGTCGAATGAGGATTGCGGCCTGCATCGCAGTTCTGACGGCGATGGCGGGCGCGGTGCTTGCCACCGAGATTCCGCTGGACCAGCGCCGTTCCGGCTACAGCTTCATGAGCGCCGACACCAAGGCGATGCAGGACGAGGACACCGCCAATCCCGGCATGCTCTTCGTGCTCGACGGCGAGGCGCTGTGGAAGCGCAAGGCCGGCACGGCGGACAAGGCGTGTGCCGACTGCCATAGCGATGCGCGGGTCAGCATGAAAGGGGTCGCGGCGCACTATCCCGCTTTCGAGAAGACGCTGGGACGGCCGGTCGACCTCGAGGGCCGGATCAACCTCTGTCGTGCCAATCACCAGCAGGCCTCGCCGTACGCCTATGAGAGCCGCGAGCTGTTGGCGCTGACCGCATTCGTCGCGCAACAATCGCGGGGAATGCCGATCGCTGCCGGCGACGATCCGGAGCTCGCGCCTTTCGTCGAGAAGGGCCACGCGCTGTTCATGCAGCGGCAGGGCCAGCTCAATCTCGGCTGCGCCAACTGCCACGACGACAATTGGAACAAGAAGCTCGCGGGCAGCGCGATCACGCAAGGACAGCCGACCGGCTATCCGCTGTATCGGCTGGAATGGCAGTCGCTGGGATCGTTGCAGCGCCGGCTGCGCGCCTGCATCACCGGCATCCGGGCGCAGACCTATGACTACGGCTCGCCCGAGCTGATCGAGCTCGAACTCTATCTGATGACGCGGGCGCGCGGCATGCCGATCGAGACGCCGGCGGTCCGGCCTTGATTAGCTCACGCCCCATCCACGTCATTGCGAGCGAAGCGAAGCAATCCATCGCACGACACACGCGGAAGCATGGATTGCTTCGTCGCTGTCGCTCCTCGCAATGACGGCGCTGGGTATCAACGCGAGGAACATGAGATCAACGCTCGGCGAACGCCTTCTCCACCACGAACTGGGCGGGCTCGCCGTGATTGCCCTCGACGAAGCCACGGCCACCCAGCAGCGTGCGCGTGTCGGCGACCAGCGCCGGCGAGCCGCAGATCATGACCCGGTCATGCGCGGCATCGAGCGCCGGCAGGCCGATATCGGCGAACAGCTTGCCCGAGGTGATGAGGTCGGTGATGCGGCCGCGGTTGCGGAACGGATCGCGCGTCACGGTCGGGTAATAGATCAGCTGGTCGCGCACCAGATCGCCGATCAGCTCGTCCTGCGGCAGATGCTCGGTGATCATCTCGCCATAGGCGAGCTCCTTGACGTGGCGGCAGCCATGCAGCAGCACGACCTTCTCGAAGCGGTCGTAGGTCTCGGGGTCCTTGATCACGCTGAGGAACGGCGCAAGGCCGGTGCCGGTGCCGACCAGATAGAGGTTGCGGCCGTCCTCGAGGTTGTCGATGACCAGCGTGCCGGTGGCCTTGCGGCTGACGATGATCTCGTCGCCTTGCTTGAGGTGCTGGAGCCGCGAGGTCAGCGGGCCGTCCGGAACCTTGATCGAGAAGAACTCGAGGGTGTCCTCGTAGTTCGCGCTGGCGACGCTGTAGGCGCGCAGCAGCGGCTTCTCGCCGACCTTGAGCCCGATCATGGTGAACTCGCCGTTGCGGAAGCGGAACGACGGATTGCGCGTGGTCTTGAAGGAGAACAGCGTGTCGGTCCAATGGTGGACGCTGAGGACGCTTTCCTGGTTGAAATTGCTCATCGCACCAACCCTTGATGTGTGCCGCGGCGGAGGACTCGAACCCCGTTGACCGGCTCGACCGTTTGTATACGATCATTCGTATACAAACAAATAATCCGGCTTGATCCAGAAGTCAAGCCGGGCTCAAATTCCCGGGCAATTTCGGAAGAAACGGAAGGAAAACACCCATGGCTCACGACGCGCCCCAGGCCACCGGCCCCAGCAAGCTGGTGATCCGCAATATCGGGCTCTTGCTGTCGGGGGCATTGGAGAAGCCGATCCTGGACGCCGATACCATCGTCGCCGAGAACGGCAAGATATCAGCGATCGGCCGTCTCAAGGATGTCGACACCGAAGGCGCCACCACGATCGTCGATGCCATGGGAACGACGGTCGCGCCCGGCCTGATCGACAGCCACGTCCATCCGGTCGCCGGCGACTGGACGCCGCGGCAGAACCAGATCAACTGGATCGACAGCTATCTGCATGGCGGCGTCACCACCATGATCTCCGCCGGCGAGGTCCACATGCCCGGCCGGCCGCGCGACGTGGTCGGCGTGAAGGCGATGGCGATCTTCGCGCAGCGCGCATTCTGGACGCTGCGGCCCGGTGGCGTAAAGGTGCATGCCGGCGCGCCCGTGATCGAGTGCGAGATGGTGGAGGACGATTTCAAGGAAATGGCCGCCGCCGGCGTCAAGCTGCTCGGCGAGGTCGGGCTCGGCGGCGTCAAGGACGGGCCGACGGCGCGCAAGATGGTCGGCTGGGCGCGCAAATACGGCATCCAGAGCACGATCCACACCGGTGGCCCGTCGATCCCGGGCTCCGGCCTGATCGACAAGGACGTGGTGCTGGAAGCGGACACCGACGTGGTCGGCCACATCAATGGCGGCCACACCGCGCTGCCCGACGACCAGATCCGCTGCATCTGCGAGGGCTGCAAGCGCGGGCTGGAGCTGGTGCACAACGGCAATGAGCGCTCGGCGCTGTTCACTCTGCGCACTGCGCGCGAGATGGGCGATCTGCACCGCGTCATCCTCGGCACCGATGCTCCGGCCGGCTCCGGCGTGCAACCGCTCGGCATTTTGCGGATGGTCTCGCTGTTGTCCTCGCTCGGCGAGCTGCCGGCAGAGCTGGCGTTCTGCCTTGCGACCGGCAACACCGCGCGGATGCGCGAACTCGATTGCGGCCTGATCGAAGTCGGCCGCTCTGCCGACTTCGTGCTGATGGACAGGGCGCAGCATTCGCCGGGCAAGAACATCCTGGAGAGCGTTCAGCTCGGCGATCTCCCGGGCATCGGCATGACCATCATCGATGGTATCGTCCGCACCCAGCGCAGCCGCAACACCCCGCCGGCGGGCAAGATACCGGAGATCGTGGCGAAGTAGGCGGGCGATGGACGACCCGTCAGCCTGAGGTGCACGCGCAAGCGTGCCTCGAAGGATGCACGGCCCTTGACGGGCAGCGGGGCCGCCACCCTTCGAGACGGTCGCTTCGCGACCTCCTCAGGGTGACGGTGAGAAGTTCCTCGTCACCGCAGCCTGCCCAGCAGCGCGATCAACGTCTCGCGCTCCTTGGCGTCGAGCGGCGCCAGCGTTTCCCTGGAGATGACGAGCGCGTTCGGCGCGGCCTTGTCGGCCATCTGCTGGCCGGCGCGCGTCAGACTCACCAGCAGCCGGCGGCCGTCATTGGGATCGGGCGCAGTCTCGGTCAGGCCGCGCGCGGTCAGGCGATCGATCACGCCCTTGATGGTCGCGACATCCATCGAGGTCAGCCGCCCGAGCTGGTTCTGCGAGCACGCGCCGACTTCCGACAGCTTCGACAGCGCGGCCCATTGCGTCGGCGTCAGGCTGATGCCGATCTCGCGGGCGAAGATCACGGCATGGCGCTGCGACACCTGGCGCAGGATGAATCCGATCTGTTCGTCCAGCACATAGCCCGGCTTTGCGGCCTTCACGCTTCGCTTCGTTGCAGCACTGCGCGCCATCGTCTCAACCTCCGCCCTTAAAGCGACAGATGCGCGTCGCGGATGTCCGGACGCGCATCAAGCTCGGCCATGGTGCCGCCAAAACAAATCCGGCCACGCTCGATGATGTAGGCCCGATCGGAGATCAGCCGGGCGAAATGCAGGTTTTGCTCCGAGACGACGATGCTGACGCCCTCTTGCTTCATCGCCAGGATCGCGTCGACCATCTGCTCGACGATCTTGGGCGACAGGCCCTCCGACGGTTCATCGAGCAGCACCAGCGACGGATTGCCCATCAGCGTGCGCGCGATCGTCAGCATCTGCTGCTCGCCGCCGCTCATGCGCCCGCCGGGTCGGCCGCGCATCTCGCCGAGATTGGGAAACAGCTTGAACAGTTTCTCGCGGTCCCATTGCGGCGCGCCCGGCCGCTTCGGTTGGCGGCCGACCTCGAGATTCTCCTCGACCGTAAGATCCGTGAAGATGCGCCGCTCCTCCGGCACGTAGCCGAGCCCGCCGCGCACGATCGCATGCGTCGGCAGATCGGAGACGTCCCTGCCCTCGAACATGACGCGGCCGGAGCGGTTCTCGACCAGGCCGACGATGGAGCGAAACGTAGTCGACTTGCCGGCGCCGTTGCGGCCGAGCAACGCGACCACCTCGCCCTCGCCGACCTCGAGCGCGATATCGAACAGGATATGCGCCGGGCCGTAGAAGCTGTTGAGGTCCTTCACCGTGAGCTTCATGCCGATGCTCCCTCGCGGTGCCTTGCGTCGTAGACCAGGCCTTCGCCGAGATAGATCGCGCGCACCTGGGCATTGCCGCGAACCTCCTCGGGCGAGCCTTCGGCGATCAGGCTGCCGCGGTTCAGCACCAGGATGCGGTCGGCATGCTCGAACACCACGTCCATGTCGTGCTCGGTGAACAGCACGCCGATCGACTGCTCGCGCGCGATCCGGGCGGTGAGCCGCATCAGCTCGACGCGCTCGCGCGGCGCCATGCCGGCAGTCGGCTCGTCCATCAGCAGCAGCTTCGGCTGGTTGGCGAGCGCGATCGCAAGCTCCAGCCGCTTGACGTCGCCATAGGCGAGCTCGCCGCAGGGCCGCTCCGCATAGGCGCCCATGCCGACCAGATCGAGCAGCCGCCCGGCTTCGTCGCGGGCGTGACGCGCGGTCGCGGCCCACAGATTGAACAGCTCTCCACCATGCGAGACCAACGCGACCTGCACGTTCTCACGCACCGTCATGGTCGGGAACGTCGCGGCGATCTGGAAGGTACGCCCGACGCCCATGCGCCAGACCACGCGCGGCTTCTTGCCGGTGGTCTCGGCGCCCAGCACGCGGATGCGGCCGCTGTCGGGAACGTTCTGGCCGTTGAGCATGTCGAAGCAGGTGCTCTTGCCGGCACCGTTCGGTCCGATCAGCGCCAGGATCTCGCCGGCGCGCAGCTCGAAGGATACGCCGCGCACGGCGTGCACGCCGCCATAGGATTTGGTCAGGCTTTCGACCGACAGCAATGTGGGGACCATGCTCATTCGGCGGTCTCGATGCGGGAGGTGAGCAAGGGCGACGCCGACGAAGACGATTTGCGCCGGCGGTACAAGAAAGCTTCCAGCGTGCCGACGATGCCCTTCGGGAACGCAACCACGATCAGCACGACGAAGCCGCCGAGCACGAGCTTCGACCAGTCGGTCTGGCTGACCAGCCAGATGTTGAGCGCCTTGTAGACGATGGCGCCGACCACCGCGCCCGACACCGTCTCGACGCCGCCGAGCAGCACCATGACCAGCGCGTCGACCGACAGCGAGATGCCCATATTGTCCGGGAAGACGCTGCCCTTGAGATAGGCGAACAGCGCGCCGGCGAGGCCTGCGACCGTGCCGGCGATCACGAAGGCGGTCCACTGGATTCGCTTGCCATTGATGCCGATCGCTTCGCTACGCAGCGGAGAATCGCGTGTCGCGCGCAGCGCGAAGCCGAACGGCGAGAACACGATGATGCGCAGGATCACGACCGCGAGCGCGGCGATGCCGAGCGACAGCCAGTAGAAATGCGACGGGCTCGCGGCCCATTTCTCCGGCCAGACCCCGAGGATACCGTTGTCGCCTCCGGTGACCGACACCCACTGGAACGCGATCGACCAGACGATCTGGGCAAAGGCCAAGGTCAGCATCGCGAAATAGACGCCCGAGAGCTGCACCGCGAAGAAGCCGAACACGGCGGCCCCCATCAGGCCCAACAGCGGCCCGAGCAACAGGCATGCGATCATCGGCAAGCCCGCCATCTTGGCGAGCAGCGCCACGCCGTAGGCGCCGAGGCCGAAATAGGCGGCGTGGCCGAACGAGGCGAGCCCGCCGACCGACATCAGGAAGTGCAGGCTGATCGCGAAGATCACGAAGATCGCGATCTCGGAGCCGACGGTGAGCACGTAATTGCCGGCGACGAACGGTAGCGCGGCGGCGACGATCAGCACGGCGATCGCGGCAAGCCGTTCATTCGTGGTCAGTGGTCGCCACGGATTGACGGTGAGACCCGGCGTGCGCCGCGCCGGCGCCTCGGGTTTGCCGAACAGGCCCCAGGGACGAACGATCAGCACCACCGCCATCACCAGGAACACCAGGATGATGGAGATCTTGGGGAAGATCAGGATGCCGAAAGCATTGAGCTCCGATACCAGCACCGCCGCGACGAAGGCGCCGATGATGCTGCCGAGCCCGCCGATCACCACCACGACGAAAACCTCGACGATGACGCGCAGGTCCATCGCGTGGTTGACCGCGTCGCGCGGAATCTGCAACGCGCCGCCGAGCGCGGCGAGGAAGACACCGAGCGCGAATACGCTGGTGAACAGCCATTTCTGATTGACGCCGAGCGCGGCGACCATGTCGCGGTCCTGCGTCGCCGCGCGCACCAGCACGCCCCAGCGGGTACGCTGGAACAGCAGCCAGAGCACGCCGAGCACGACCGGCCCGAGCACGATCAGGAACAGGTCATAGCTCGGGATATTCTGGCCGAAGAAATCGATCGCGCCCTTGAAGCCGGGCGCGCGGCGGCCGACCAGATCATCCGGGCCCCAGATCAGCACCACGAGGTCCTCGACCATCAGCGTGAGGCCGAAGGTCGCCAGCAACTGGAACAGCTCAGGCGAATGGTAGATCCGGCGCAGCAGCACCATCTCGACTAGCACGCCGATCGCGGCGACGACGAGCGCGGCAATGACGATACCGCCCCAGAAGCCGAACGCGCCCGCGAAGCGCTCGGTCAGCGTGAACGCGACATAGGCGCCGAGCATGTAGAACGCGCCATGCGCGAAATTCACGATCCGCGTCACGCCGAAGATGATCGACAGGCCCGAAGCGACCAGGAACAGCGACGCCGCGCTGGCAAGACCGGTCAGGAACTGGACGACATAGAAAGCCATGGGCGGTCCGCGTTGGAGATCATGTGCGTCACTCGTAGGGCGGGTTAGCGCAAGCGTAACCCGCCGTCGGTCCGCGTAAGCAAGGTGGTGGGTTACGCCTTCGGCTAACCCACCCTACGCAGGCAGAGCAGCCTCAATCCTTCGGCCGCATCTTTTCGATCTCGGCATCGCTGGGCAGATAGTCCGAGCCCTTGCGATAGGCGGTATCGACCATGATGCCCTTGCCGTCCTTCAGCGCGGTCTTGCCGGTGAAGGCGCCGAGTGTCGACTGGTGATCGATCTTGCGGAAGGTGATCTCGCCGAACGGCGACGACATCGAGATGCCTTCCGCCGCCGCGATCAGCTTCTCCGGATCGGTGGAGCCGGCCTTGGCGAGGATCGCCGCCGCCGCCTTGATGGTCTGGTAGCCGACGATCGAGCCGAGCCGCGGATAGTCGTTGTACTTGGTCTGGTAGGCCTTCAGGAACGCCTCATGCTCCGGCGTCTTGATCGAGTACCAGGGATAGCCGGTGACGATCCAGCCCTCGGGCGTTTCGTCCTTCAGCGGATCGAGATACTCGGGCTCGCCGGTCAGGAAGCTCACCACCGTGCGGCCCTTGAACAGGCCACGGGTGTTGCCCTCGCGCACGAGCTTGACGAGGTCGGCGCCGAAGGTGACGTTGAGGATTGCCTCCGGGTTCGCGGCGGCAACCGCCTGCACCACCGGGCCGGCGTCGATCTTGCCCTGCGGCGGCCACTGCTCGTCGACCCACTGGATGTCGGGCCGCTTCTCCGACATCAGCTTCTTGAACACCGCGACCGCCGACTGGCCGTACTCATAGTTCGGCGCGATCGTCGCCCAGCGCTTTGCCGGAAGCTTTGCGGCTTCCTCCACCAGCATTGCCGCCTGCATGTAGTTCGACGGACGCAGGCGGAAGGTATAGCGATTGCCCTTCGACCACGTGATCGCGTCGGTCAAAGGCTCGGCCGCGAGGAAAAACACCTTCTTTTGGTTGGCGAAGTCGCTGACGGCGAGGCCGATGTTCGACAGGAACGTCCCCGTCAGCATCGCAACGTTCTCGCTCGACACCAGTTCGTTGGCCGCGGTCTGCGCATCCGCGGGCTTGCCGCCGTCATCCTTGGAAATGACGACGAGCTTCTTGCCGTTGATGCCGCCGGCCGCGTTGATCTCCTCCACCGCGAGCTGCCAGCCCTTGCGATAGGGCTCGGTGAACGCCGGCAGCAGCGAATAGGAGTTGATCTCGCCGATCTTGATCTCGCTCTGCGCCACCACCTGCGTCGTCATGGCGCTCGTTGCCATGGTCGCGACCGCGATCGCCAATCCCGCCCCTACGAAATAACCACGCATCCCATCCTCCAGTTTTTCTTCAAAGAGATTATCGCAATCCGTCTTCGCCCTTGATCTCATCAACCGTCAAGCCGCCGACGCGCGGCAGCGGCCGGCCGCTGTCGGTCACCGCGACCGCGACCATGATCTCGTTGGCGCGCGGCGCGTCGTTGATCTGCACTTCCATGCCGTCGAAATGGCTGCGCACGAAGGCTGCGTCCTTGTGCCCAAGCGGAATGTCGAGCGTGGTGCCGGGGCCGGAGCGCTTCTTCGACGACGGGATCAGCGCCGCCCCCTTCGAGAGCACCTTGCGCACCGGTGCGCCCATCTTGGGATGCAGGATCGCGGCCGCGTGCTCGAGCTCGCCATTCTCGCCGACCGCCGCGGCCTTGCCGTAGCTGTGCGCCTTGGCGCCGTCGATGCCGAGCGCGGCGACCGCCCGCTTCGAGAGCAAGTCGCCCAGTTCCTCGCCAATCGCGATCAATGGCGTGAGGTCTTCGACATAGCGGCCGGCAAACGGATTCTCGATCACGGCGATGGCGGCGGCACGCCGGGTCGGCGGTGCAATGGTCTTGCCCATCTCCAGATGGGTCTCCTCGACCACGGTGACGATCTTGCGAATGACGGCGCTCATCTTGCCTCGCTCCCGGTCATGCCCGCGGCATGTGTTCTATCGTTCGTTCCTGAAACCCGTGCGACGCCGGCGCCCCGTTCCCAGTTGCACCAACAAGCCGCGTCTCGCCCAGTAGACGCAATGCCGCGCCCTCGATCAATCCCGACGTCAGGAGCATCCGCGCCCGCGCCGCCCCCACCTCGAGCGCCTGCTCGATTTCGTGGTCCGTCAGCGGCCCGACGTCGCGCGTCACCAGCCGTTCGCCGAGGTCGCTGTCGGGCTGCAATTCGTTGGCCGGAACGCGCCGGATCGCAGGATGCCCGGGTAAATCGACCGCATTGGCGATCACGGTCGCGGCTGCATCGGCCTGCGACGCCGTCCGCGCCAGCACGGTGACGGCATCGGCAATGCCGAGCGAGAAGCTGCGGCCGTGGCGGCCGCTGGTCGCGATCCCGCGGGCCGGCATGTCTGCATCAATGGTCATGGTCTGCATCACGCCGTGACGGTCCGGGCGGTCCATCAAGCCGACGGTGAACTGTTCGCCGTCTGCGAGATGCAGCGCGATATCGCCGCCATTGTTGACATAGGCGCGGTCGAGCATCGCTGTACGCAGCATCGTACCGAGGATTTCCTCGGCAACCGAGCCCGCGACCGCGGCCATCGGCGTGATGAAGCAGTCCGCGGCAAACGGCGCGACCGCCGCATGCATGCACCGTGCGACCACGCCCTTCAGCGAGCAGCGATCGGGATTGGCGGCGGTGCGCAGTTCAGCGAGTTCCGTGCAGAGCTCGTCGAGCAGTCCGGTGAAGCGATCCGCCGCCGCCAGATAGGCGGATCGAACATCCGCATCCCCGCCCTTGGCTTCGATGACCAGATCAATCGGGCCATCCTGCAAATGCAGCCGCTTGCCGTCAGGAAGAAGCGCGATTTGCGGGAGCCGCGTCATGCACGCCGCCCGGGCAGATAGGGCATCGGCTTGATCTCGGCGCTGTCGCGCAGCGACGACAGCGGCCGGACATAATCCATATGACCGCCGAGCGCCGCGTAATCCGACAGCTTCATCGTGAATTCGATCGGCGCCACCAGCGCCGGCGTCGGCACGTAACCGAACGCGCCGGCGGGCATCTGGGTGACGTCGACCATGAAGGTGATGCCGCCGCCGGGCCAGACATAGACCGGCGCGCCGCCGCTGGTGACGCGCGTCAGCGCATCCTTGACCGAGCGCGTCAGCCGCACCGGATTATCGGTGACGCCGGCGCGCAGCGATCCGCCCGCGCCGCCCATGAACAGCACGGTGCACAGCGCCGGCTCGCAATTCTCCTGGATGCGTTCGACGGAAAACCTGAGGTCGGCCGGCATCGCCGTCTCGATCGGCTTCAACGCCTCGTCGAGCACGTAGTACGACGCGTGCTCGCCGGTGGTCGAAACCATCAGCATGGTCAGCCCGGGCCGCGCCTCCCTGGCATTGAACGGGCCGAGGATCGACAGCGGATCGGAGATATTGGTGCCGCCCCATCCGGTGCCGGGATCGGCGACCTGGAAATAGCGGCCGGGCGTCGAGCGCCTCCCCTTCATCTTGATGCCGGTATCGGCGATGTCGAGCAGCTTGCCGGCCTGGTGCTCACTGAGCACGCCGGTGATGTGGTCGTCGACCACCACGACCTCATCGACCTTGCCGTGCCACTGCTTGGCGAACATGCCGATGGTCGCCGAGCCGCAGCCGACCCGCATGCGTTCTTCCGCCACGCCGTTGACGATCGGCGGCTTGCCCGCCTGCACCACCACACTGGCGCCGCCGTCGATGGTCAACTCCACCGCCTTGCAATTGGAGAGATCCATCAGCGTGTCGCAGGTGACGCGGCCTTCCTTCTTGGAGCCTCCGGTCAGATGATGCACGCCGCCAAGCGAGAGCATCTGCGAGCCATATTCGCTGGTCGTGACATGACCGACCGCCTCGCCGTCGGCGCGCACGATCGCGGTTTCGGGACCGAGATAGCGGTCGGTGTCGATCTTCACCTTGACGCCGCAATAGGAGAAAATGCCCTCGGTCACCACGGTGACCATGTCGATGCCGTCGACCTCCGACGACACGATGAACGGCGCCGGCTTGTAATCCGGATAGGTGGTTCCGGCGCCGATCGCGGTGACGAAGAGATCGGGCTGGCGGACGATCTTGCCGTCCCAGTCGCCGCTGACCTGAAACGGCACCAGCTTGCCGCCATGCGAGACGGTACGCTCAAGCACGACATGCGGATCGACTCGCACCAGCATGCCGTCATGATTGGCATAACGGTCGCAGGCGCCAGCCGCGCCCGGCTTGATGTAGCACATCACCGGACAGGCATCGCAGCGGATCTTGTCGCCGGCGGCGACGGTCATTGTGTCAGCCATCGTGACCAGGCCTGGACTTGTGGCGGCGGTCGATCATACTGCGCTTCCGCCTCCGGTGTTTATCGTTCGTATACGAATGATCCTGCGCGCGAGCCCCGGACCTGTCAAGCGGCCTTTGCAATCAAAAGCTGCCATTCGCTTGCGCACCCTGTTCATAAAGCGTGCACTCGCTGCAGCGCGGCATGCCGCCGCTTGCACGTTTGTACACAAACGTTATCCTCGACTTCGATTTGACGCTGACGTTGCAGCGCAAACATCAGGGGAGAACCGGGGCAATGCGCCTGACCGTGAACGGCAGGAATCATGATGTCGACGCTGCTCCCGACACCGCATTGCTTTACGTGCTGCGCAACGATCTCGCATTGAACGGACCGAAATATGGCTGCGGGCTCGGCGAGTGCGGCGCCTGCGCGGTGCTGATCGACGGCGTCGCCGCGCGCGCCTGTGTGATCCCGATCGAAGGCTGTGCGGGACGCAACGTCGTCACGCTCGAAGGGCTCGGCAGCCGCGAACATCCTGATCCGGTGCAGGATGCTTTCATCCGAGAACAAGCCGCGCAGTGTGGCTACTGCCTCAACGGCATGATCATCACCACCAAGGCGCTGCTCACGCGCAACCCCAATCCGTCCGAGCGCGACGTGCTGGAAGCGTTGCGCTACAATCTCTGCCGCTGCGGTGCGCATATCGAGATCATCCGCGCCGCGATGCGGGCCGCCGGCCACGCGCTCGAGGCACGCGATTGATGCCGGGTCCGGAGCAACGCATGCGCGGCTCGCTGTCGGTCGTTCGTCCCGCAGTGCTCGGCGCGGAAGGCGCGTTCGAGACCTTCATCACCATCACAGCCGATGGCTCCGTCAACGCCTATAACGGCCATGTCGATCTCGGCACCGGCATCCGCACCGCGCTCGGCCAGATCGTCGCCGAAGAACTCGACGTCTCCTTTGCCCGCGTGGTGGTGATCCTCGGCGACACCAGCGTAGTACCGAACCAGGGCGCGACGATCGCGAGCGAGACCATCCAGATCACCGCCATTCCGTTGCGCAAGGCCGCGGCGCAAGCGCGGCATTTCCTGCTCTCGCGCGCCGCCGAGCGGCTGGAGCTTCCGGCCGGCGAGCTCACCATCGAGGACGGCCTGATCCGCGGCCACGACAACCGCAGCATCAGCTATGGCGAGCTGATCGCCGACGAGACGATCACGCTCGACCTCGCCGACGAGGTTCCGGTCAAGACCGTGAGCGCCTACTCCGTAGTCGGCAAGTCGGTGCCGCGCGTCGACCTGCCGGCGAAGGCCACCGGCGAGCTGGTCTATGTCCACGATGTGCGCGTGCCCGGCATGCTGCACGGCCGCGTCGTCCGTCCGCCCTATGCCGGCGTCGATGCCGGCCCGTTCGTCGGCACCAGCCTGATCGCGGTCGATGAGGCCTCGGTGCGCGATATCCCCGGCCTCGTCGCGGTGGTGCGGATCGGCGATTTCGTCGGCGTCGTCGCCGAGCGCGAGGAGAATGCGATCAAGGCCGCCGCGCAGCTCAAGCTGAGCTGGAAGCCGGGACCTGATCTGACCGATCTCTCCGATATCGAGCAGGCGCTGCGCGCCAATCCGTCGACGCCGCGCCAGCTGATCGACAAGGGCGACGTCGATGCCGCGATCAAGGCGGCAGCCAAGCCGATGCGACGGACTTACGTTTGGCCCTACCAGATGCACGGTTCGATCGGCCCATCTTGCGCTGTTGCCGACTACACAGACGGTACGGTCCGGGTCTGGTCCGGTACGCAGAACCCGCACATCCTGCGCGGCGATCTCGCACTCTTGATCCAGCGTCCGGAATCCGAGATCGACGTAATCCGGATGGAGGCGGCCGGCTGCTACGGCCGCAACTGCGCCGACGACGTCTCCGCCGATGCGCTGCTGCTGTCGCGCGCGGTCGGCCGCCCGGTGCGGGTGCAGCTCACCCGCGAGCAGGAGCATGCTTGGGAGCCAAAGGGCACCGCCCAGCTGATGGACGTCAATGGCGGGCTCAATGCCGACGGCAGCGTCGCCGGTTACGATTTCTCGACGCGTTATCCCTCGAACGGAGCGCCGACGCTGGCGCTATTGCTCACCGGGCGCATTGCGCCGACGCCTGCCGTGTTCGAGATGGGCGACCGCACCGCGATCCCGCCCTACGACTATGAGAACATGCGCGTCGTCGCCAACGACATGCCGCCGATCGTGCGCGCGTCCTGGTTTCGCGGCGTCTCCGCGCTGCCCAATACATTCGCGCATGAATCCTATATCGATGAACTTGCGGCAGAGGCCGAGGTTGATCCGATCGAATACCGGCTGCGCTACCTGAAGGACAAACGCGCGATCGATCTCGTCAATGCGGTCGCCGAACGCGCCGGCTGGACGCCGCGCCCGGTGTGGAAAGAGCCCGAGGCCGACGGCGATGTCGTGCGCGGCCGTGGCTTCGCTTATGCGCTCTACGTGCACAGCAAGTTTCCGGGCTACGGCGCGGCATGGTCGGCCTGGATCGCCGACGTTGCGGTCAACAAGGCGACCGGCGATGTCAGCGTGACGCGGGTGGTCGCCGGCCAGGATTCCGGATTGATGATCAATCCCGAGGGCGTGCGGCACCAGATCGAAGGCAATGTCATCCAGTCGACCAGCCGCGCGCTGATGGAGGAAGTCTCCTTCGAGCGCGGCGCGGTGACGGCGCGGGAATGGGGCGCCTACCCCATCATCAAATTTCCCGAACTGCCCAAGATCGATGTGCTGATGCTGCCGCGGCAGGACCAGCCGCCGCTCGGTGTCGGCGAATCCGCCTCGGTGCCGAGCGCCGCCGCGATCGCCAACGCGATCTATGATGCCACCGGCGTCCGCTTCCGCGAGTTGCCGTTCACGCCGGAGCGCATCCTGAAGGGATTGCATGGCGAGCAACCCACGGTGCCTGCATCGCTGCCGCCGCCCGCGCAACCGGTCAATCTCAACCGATGGCAAAATCCGTTCGCAAGGCGCGGCGGCGCGCTCGCCGGCATCGCCGCACTCTGCGCCGCCGCGATCGGCATCGGCGCGGCCGTCCTGCCCTGGCGCGCGATCGCGCCGATCGCACGGCCCGATGCCTCGGTCTATTCTGCGGCCACCATCGCGCGCGGCAAGGAGCTTGCGGCGCTCGGCGCCTGTGCCGTCTGCCACACCGCGGAGCATGGCCTCGCGAATGCCGGCGGCCGGCCGCTCGAGACGCCGTTCGGCACCATCTATACGACCAACATCACGCCCGATGTCGACACCGGCATCGGCGCCTGGTCCTATCCCGCGTTCGAGCGCGCGATGCGCGACGGCATTCATCGCGACGGGCGTCATCTCTACCCGGCATTCCCCTACACGCATTTCGCCAGGACCAATGATGCCGACCTCCAGGCGCTCTACGCCTATCTGATGGCGCAGGCGCCGGTGCGCACCGAGACGCCGGCGAACACGCTCGCCTTTCCGTTCAACCTGCGGCTGCTGCTCGCCGGATGGAATGCGCTGTTCCATCAGCCGCGAACGTTCCAACCCGATCCATCGAAGTCGGCGACCTGGAATCGCGGCGCCTATCTGGTCGAGGGTCTCGGCCATTGCAGCGCCTGTCACTCGCCGCGCAATGCGCTCGGCGCGGAACGGCAGAACGCCTATCTCGCCGGCGGCTTCGCCGAGGGCTGGGAGGCGCCGGCGCTGACCTCGCTGTCGAAGGCGCCGATCCCCTGGAGCGAGGACGAGCTCTACGCCTATCTGCGCACCGGCGAGTCGCGCCTGCACGGCGTCGCCGCCGGGCCGATGGCGCCGGTCGTGCAGGAACTTGCCGCGCTGCCCGATCAGGACATCCGCGCGATGGCGGTCTACCTCGCCTCGTTCAACGAGACCGCCGACCGGCCGGCCCACGATGTGCTTGCGGCCCAGCTGGAGGCCGGTACTGCCGTCACCACCGCCGCCTCAACCGGCGCGCGGATCTATCAGGGCGCCTGCGCCGTCTGCCACGAGGCCGGTGGCCCGCCGCTGTTCGGCAGCCGGCCGTCGCTGGCGCTGAACAGCAACCTGCACAGCGACGTCCCTGACAATCTCATTCAGGTGATCCTGCACGGCATCGCCAAGCCGGCCGTGACCGACCTCGGCTATATGCCCGCGTTCCGGGACAGCATGAGCGACGGTCAGGTTGCGGAGCTGGTCAGCTTCCTGCGACGGCAGTTTGCCCCGGCCAGGCCGGCCTGGACCGATGTCGCCGCCACGGTCGGCCGTATACGGCAGACCATAGCGCGCTGACCTGCCATGTTCCGCCCGATACCCACTGGGCGGGCGCCATTCGGCAGGCTACAGTTCCCGCATGACCGTGACAGATATCGCGACCCGGACCTACAACCACGGCTGGCGGCTCGACCCGATCGTCCGCAGCCTGCTCGACACCGATTTCTACAAGCTGTTGATGCAGCAGATGATCCGGGAATCCTATCCGGACACGCGCACGACCTTTTCGGTGATCAACCGCTCGACCCATATCAAGCTCGCCGAGGTCATCGACGAGGGCGAGTTGCGCGCCCAGCTCGACCACGCCCGCACCATCCGCTTCAGCAAGAAGGAACTGATCTGGCTCGCCGGTAACACGTTCTACGGCAAGACCCAGATGTTCTCGCCCGATTTCATCAACTGGCTCTCCACCTTCCGGCTGCCCGAATACGAGCTGCACAAGGTCGACGGCCAGTATGAGCTGCATTTCCACGGACCTTGGACCCACACCACGATGTGGGAGATCCCGGCGCTTGCGATCCTCAACGAGCTGCGCTCGCGCGCGGCGACCAAGACCTATGGCCGCTTCGCGCTCGACGTGCTCTACGCCCGCGCCAAGGCCAAGCTGTGGGCCAAGGTCGAGCGGCTGCGCAAGCTGGATGGATTGCGACTGTCCGATTTCGGCACCCGCCGCCGCCACGGCTTCCTGTGGCAGCGCTGGTGCGTCGAGGCGGTGAAGGAAGGCCTCGGTTCGTCCTTCACCGGAACGTCCAACGTGCTGCTTGCGATGGACAACGACCTCGAAGCAATCGGCACCAACGCGCATGAGCTGCCGATGGTCGCCGCCGCGCTCGCCAATGACGACGAGGAGCTGCGCTGGGCGCCCTACCACATCCTCGACCAGTGGCGTCACGCCTATGGCGGCAACCTCCTGATCGCGCTGCCCGATGCGTTCGGCACCAAGCCGTTCCTGCGCGACGCGCCGGACTGGGTCGCCGACTGGACCGGGTTTCGTCCCGACAGCGCGCCGCCGATCACCGCCGGCGAAGACATCATCAAGTGGTGGAAGCAGAAGGGCCGCGATCCCAAGGAGAAGCTCTTGGTGTTCTCCGACGCGATGGATGTCGGCTCGATCGAGGAGACGTTCCATCACTTCAAGGGCCGCGTCCGCGTCAGCTTCGGCTGGGGCACCAACCTGACCAATGATTTCGTCGGTTGCGCGCCTGACGGCACCGCCGAACTCGATCCGATCTCGATCGTCTGCAAGGTGACGTCGGTCGACGGCCGGCCGGCCGTGAAACTGTCTGACAATCCGGAGAAGGCGACCGGCATCCCCTCGGAAGTCGAGCGCTATCTGCGGGTGTTCGGCAATGTCGGCCGGGTTCGCACCGCAGTCCACGTCTAAATCTTCGGACTCACATTTTCCATCGACTGACCTGACGAGCTTCGCATGCCCGCACCCAAGCCGCCTGCCTTCGAAACCCTGAGCCTGCACGCCGGCCAGCGCCCCGATCCGGCGACCGGCGCGCGCGCGGTTCCGATCTATCAGACCACGTCCTACGTGTTCCAGGACGCCGACCACGCCGCGGCGCTGTTCAACCTGGAACGCGCAGGCCATATCTATACGCGCATTTCGAACCCGACGACCGCGGTGCTGGAGGAGCGCATTGCCGCCCTCGAATGCGGCGTCGGCGCGATCTGCACCGCGAGCGGCATGGCCGCGCTGCATCTGGCGATCGCAACCTTGCTCAATGCCGGCGACCATATCGTCGCCTCCGCCTCGCTCTATGGCGGCACCATCAACCTGCTGGCGCACACGCTGCCGCGGTTCGGCATCACCACGACCTTCGTCAAGCCACGCGCGCTCGACGAGTTCCGTGCCGCGATCAGGCCGAACACGCGGCTCGTGATCGGCGAGACCATCGGCAATCCCGGCCTCGAGGTGCTCGATATCCCCGCGGTGGCGCAGATCGCGCATGACGCGAAGATCCCGCTGTTGATCGACAACACCTTCGCGACACCCTACCTTAGCCAGCCGATCGAGCTCGGCGCCGACATCACGATGAACTCGGCGACCAAGTGGATGGGCGGCCACGGGATTGCGATCGGCGGCGTGATCGTCGACGGCGGCCGGTTTGACTGGCGCGCATCCGGCAAATTCCCGCAACTCACCGAGCCCTATGCCGGCTACCACGGCATCGTCTTCGACGAGCAGTTCGGCAAGGCCGCCTTCATCATGCGCGCCCGCACCGAGGGGCTGCGCGATTTCGGCGCCTGCCTGTCGCCGACCAACGCATTCCAGCTGTTGCAGGGTATCGAGACGCTCGGCGTCCGCATGGATCGCCATGTCAGCAACACTCACAAGATGCTGGACGCCCTCGCCGCGAACAAGGCGGTCGAGTGGGTGCTGCATCCCTCGCTGGAGAGCCATCCGGATCACGCGCTCGCCAAGAAGCTGCTGCCGCGCGGTGCCGGCTCGATCATCTCTTTCGGCATCAAGGGCGGCCGCGCCGCCGGCAAGAAGTTCATCGAGTCCCTGAAGCTGATCAGCCATCTCGCCAATGTCGGCGACGCCAAGACGCTGGTGATCCACCCCGCCAGCACCACGCACCAGCAGATGGACGCCGAGCAGCTCAAGGCCGCCGGGATCGGCGAGGAGCTGGTGCGGCTGTCGGTCGGCATCGAAACCGCTGAGGACATCACCGACGATCTCGGCCAGGCGCTGCGCGCCTCGCAAAGGACTTAGGACCATGCAGCTTTCCATCAACGGGGCAGACACCTTCATCGCGACCGGCGGCAAGCCGTTCGATCCCTCGCTACCGGCGGTCGTGATGATCCACGGCGCGGGCTTCGACTCCTCGACCTGGGCGCTGCACAGCCGCTGGTTCGCCCATCACGGCTATTCCGTGCTGGCGCCTGATCTGCCCGGCCACGGCCGCTCCGCCGGCAAGCTGCTCACGACCATTGCAGAGATGGCCGACTGGATCGCAGCGCTGATATCAGCGGCCGGCGCGACGAAGGCGCGGCTGATCGGCCATTCGATGGGCTCGCTGATCGCGATCGAGACCTCGGCGCGGCATCCCGACAAGGTCTCCGGCCTCGCGCTGATCGGCACCGCGGCCACC
The DNA here is from genome assembly GCF_002341725.1 of Bradyrhizobium sp. UBA2491. NCBI lineage: Bacteria > Pseudomonadati > Pseudomonadota > Alphaproteobacteria > Hyphomicrobiales > Nitrobacteraceae > Bradyrhizobium > Bradyrhizobium sp. UBA2491. The sequence continues at coordinate 100,203 of NZ_DDOP01000059.1, read as the reverse complement.
ATGACGGTCGGCCCCGATCTGCTGAAAGCCGCCGAAGCCAACGATGCCGCCGCGATCGACATGGTCTCGATCTGGGGCCTCGGCTTCAAGGCCGAGCTCGGCGGCAGCCTCGCGCCGGGGCTTTGGATGCACCAGGGCGCGCAGCGGGTGCTACGGGAGGCCAAGCCCGGCGTGCTGTACAACGACCTCAACGCCTGCAACGCCTACCAGAACGCGCTGACGGCCGCCGCCGCGGTCAAGGTGCCCGCGACCTTCGTCCTCGGCGAGCGCGACATGATGACCCCGGCCAAGGCCGGCAAGGCGCTCGCCGCCGCGACGCCGAATGCGCGTACGGTGGTGCTGCCAGGCGCCGGTCACATGATGATGGTCGAGCAGCCGGACGAGCTGCTGGCGGCGCTGCGGTAGCGGAGCCAAGCTCCCTTCTCCCGGGGCGCTCCCAAAATATCGAAAACAACCCCATGCAAAGCCGCAGGACGTCCGCCGGCACTCGGACAAGCGGCTTGACTTGTCGGGCAAATCAGCAATATATTCTACTATACCGAAATGTTGAGAGCGCCATCGGAGCTTGGCCGAGGCCCGGACGGGAAAGACCGAGCTCCGGCTTCGGGTCAACCGCGTGGCCAGCGCGTCATTCGCATCGTCACTGCTCGAGCGCAACGAGATCAGCTTGAAGCGTCATCGCGCTCCGGCTTCGTGTTGCGCATGATCTTTTCGGAAAACCGCTTCGCACTCTTCCGGACCATGCTTCAGAAAGCGCGCGGCGCGCGTTCGCGATGCTCCTGCAAGACAAGCACGGGGCGCTGCACTCTTGCTTCATCCGGTGTCGATCGCTTGCTGTAGATCAAAGTCAACTTGCGCCCCCAATTGAGGATCGGCGCCTCGATGACGATGTGCAGCACGGCGGCGAGACCGATGGAGAGCAGGATGCTGGCGGCGATCGTTCCCACGACGGACAATGGCCAAAGCTCGGCAGAGCTGGCGATCCATTTCATCAGAGGGTAGTGGACGATATACAACGAGTACGAAATCTTGCCGAGCCATTGCAGGACGGGCGAGAAGGATTGCCCTTTGACCTCGGCAGATATCACGGCATGGATAAGCAATCCCGCGGCAAGGCCATAGGTCGGCACGCGTGCCCATTGCGGATCAGCCGATCCGTGCACGAATATCCAGTACCAGCCGGCGAAGAACAAGCCGGCGGAAATGGCCAGCATTGTGCCCGAAGACTGCAATCTGCCGGTTCTCTGGAGATATGCGATGCCAACGCCGACACCGAATTCCAGCATCAGCGGGTGGGAGTAGAAGCCAAGCTGCAATCGGAAGACGAGAGCAACGGCGACCACGACCAGCCCCGCGAACAAGAGTTCGAACAGCCGGCTCGGCTTGATCGCGAGGATCACCGCGACTGCGGCATAGAAGTGCAGCTCGAAAGCAAGCGACCATGCCGGCGGGAGGTACCAATTCGGATATGTCCACGCGAAGACGAGTCCAAGGTCCAGCGCCGGACGCTCTTCGGGCGACATCGCGACCCAGGACGAGGCGATAAAGGCCGCCAGCAACACGAGCCAGTAGACCGGATAGATTCGAACAACTCGCCTGAGAACGAAGGTGAACGGATTGTCCTGTGCCGCAGCGGTGGTCGCGATGATCAAGCCGGAGATAACGAAGAAGATGTCAACGCCACTCGCCAGGATGGTCAGCGCACCTTCGGCAAACGCGGGTCCGACCATATCGGGACGTGCGGCGACGGCGTGCCCGCATACCACCGACAGCGCCGCAACGCCGCGCATTGCCTGTACACCCGCGAAGAACCGCAAAACGTCCCACCACGTTCATTTCCAATCAGAAATAATCTAGGGGCGGAACCGTTAACGGCTGGTTGTGCTATCGCACCAAAATCAACCGTTGAGTGCGTCGAATCAGGCTCGGCGGGCGTGAACCATGCGAAAATTGACCACAGCGCAAAGCAGCCCTCTCCAACCAGAGCGGAGAGAGTGCGTGCCTCGCGCAGTCAGCTTCGCCCTTACTGCTTCGCCGGCTTTCTTCCGACCGGGTGGATCTCGATCGCGCGCAGGCGGCCGAGGCGGAGCACGTCCATCGACAACGTGCGGTCGATCCGGCTGTGATCGAGTGCGCGGATCAGGTCGTCGACGCCGTTGATCTCGACGCCGTCGAGCCGGATCACGACGTCGCCGGGCAACAGGCTTGCCCGCGCCGCCGGGCTGTCCGGCTCGATCTGCATCAACAGCGCGCCCATCTTGTTCTCGACGCCGGCCAGCACCGCATGCCGCCGCGGCACCGGCGCCGTCTGCCCTGCGACGCCGATATAGGCGCGGCGGACGTAGCCGTGGCGGATGATCTCCGACAGCACGAACTGCGCGGTGTTGCTGGCGACCGCAAAGCAGATGCCCTGGGCGCCGTTGATGATCGCGGTGTTGATGCCGATCACCTGACCGTTCGACGACACCAGCGGGCCGCCGGAATTGCCCGGGTTGAGCGCCGCGTCGGTCTGGATCACGTCCTCGATGGTCCGTCCACTGACGGAGCGGATCGAGCGGCCGAGCGCCGACACCACGCCGGCGGTCACCGTCGATTCGAAGCCGAGCGGATTGCCGATCGCGACCACCAGCTG
>NZ_DDOP01000059.1:90835-97351 GCF_002341725.1 Bradyrhizobium sp. UBA2491 | reverse complement strand
TCGGGATCGACGCCGAGCACATGGGCGTCGGTGACGAAGCCCTCGGTGTCGCGCAGCCGGATCTCCTTCGACGAGCCGACCACATGGCTGTTGGTCAGCACCAACCCGTCGGGCGAGATCACGATGCCCGAGCCGAGCCCGCCGCGCTCGCGCGCATTGCGGACCTTCGGCCCGGTTTCGACCCGGACCACGGCCGGGCCGACGCGGTCGGTGACGTCGATCAGGGCATTGGAATAGGCATCCAGCAACGCCCGGTCGTCGACTTGAGCAGCATCGTGGGCAGCAACGTCCGTCACCGCTGACGGCGTGTCAGCGGCGGTATCTGAGGTAAAATCCAGCATGGCAAGATTCCTTCGGCCTTACCAAATGGTGGCCAGAAACCGCGAATGCAAGGGGTGCAGAATGCCTGCGCCCTTCAGCAATCTTGCTGCTCGCTACCGATCTCGTCCTCTTGCTCTAGTGCGCTCTGCACGGCTCTATCCATGTTGAGCGCCGCAATAGCTCTTGATCTGCTCTTCTGCAGATCTTCTTCGACATACCGCTCAAGCGGGAGATAGATTGCAATTTTGATGTCGAGAATGGGACGAGGCTCGTTCTTGGGCCCAAGCCAATCCTGAGATTTTCCCGTCGTCTTGTTCTTGCGAAGCGACTTCTCAAAGAAGTCTCTGTATCGTCGCGGAGAGATACCGTAAAAATGAGTGAACTTCGTCTTTTTGTAAGTCGCATAATGTACGCGGGACGACCCTTCAACTTCGATCGAGTCGGGGTGAAGCGAGAACGCAGCACTCTTTGGATACGGCTCAAGAAAATAGACTGTATCAATCCCCGCTCCAACTATGTGTTTTGCACATATGTGACAGGGGAACGTAGTACAGAAGAGCGAGGCTCCTTCGACACCTTTGCCCAACCGCGCGGCGTCCATTAGGGCGGACATTTCTGCGTGCAGAATGCGACCGAACTCGATGATATCCATCAACTGAGAGTCCTTGACGGCAGAAAGTTGAAGCATGTCATCGATATTCTCGACGCAGCCTTTTTCCATCATGCCGCTCGCGGCTAGGCGCTCGAACAGGTCAAGTATCAACGACCTTTTCTTCTCATCGTTTGGGTCACTCCCCCACTTATAGTCCCTAGCGTCCTCTCCTCCATTATCGGCCCAATACGTTCCACCTCCACCTTTGGGGACTTCGTTACATCCAAGAGTGATGACTTCATGCTTCCTTGAAAAGATCGCGGCTCCGACCTGACGCGAAAGATCCAATGAGCGAAGCGAAGCTCCCTTCGCCATGTACATGCCGTATTCAATCGGTGTCGGAGACAAATTGGTTGCGCCGAAGATCAGACGAATGAACCGATCGAGCTGATCCGCTTGCGTGGCGGGGATGTCTGTGTTGATGATGAAATCGGCCAAATGGAAAACGTCGCGGACTCTCTGACCATTCTGATCTTCCGCTTGATCTTCGTCCAATTTGATAAGTTGATCCGCGGTCGCGCGATACTTATCTAGATCCGTACTCTTGTGATCGCGCGCGATGCGTTGAGAGAAGGCCTCTGTTCGCTCGCCCTTCGAGGAGTATACGGATATCTGAAAGAAGAGCTTGCCGTATACGCTCCGAAGCAGATCAATCTCTTCCTTCCGCTTGAATTGATGAACAATGTACGCATGCTTCTCTCGTTGCCTGCGCGCAGCAATATCAGCACCTCTGCTCTTCGCGATCTTATCAATTACTAGGGATGCGCAGACCGCCTTGTCGCCCGATATCTCGCGAAGACGATTGCCAAAGTCGATGTAAGTCTTGAACCGAGCCTCACTCGGCCGATCCTGAAGCTTTACATCGCAATAGTCGATATCGCGAAAGAGATCGGTGACTTTGATGACATGCACCTCGTAACCGAATTTCTCCAGGGACGCTCGCAGTGGCTGAACGGTTTCAGAAAGGTCAACACCGATGGGCGCTACGAGACCGAAAAAAAGCTCGGGAAACTCAATTCTATCCAACATTAAGTTACGCTCTTCCGATTCACATCCAATTAACGAGCTGTTAATATGGTCTAGTCAGTCAGCAGAAAGCCTTCCGATGTCACCGAAATCCCCTGATCGAAACTCGTTCGAGACTCAGGAGCAAGATCAAGTTTCATCGTTCAGTTCCAGAGCAATAAGAGCTGACGAATTTGATCAGTTTATCGAAGAACAACTTCAGCGCGAAGGTCATAGACCAGACAATTCTGAATCTGATGTGATTTGTCACGTCTATTGACGGTATCATAATACTTATTTTAGCGGCCGCCGCAGCACTCCGCCGCGCGCCCGCACCGGATCGAGCAGCGACCAGTCGCCGTCCGGCAGCACGTGGCCTTTCGGGAATGGCGCGCGCAGTTCGAGCCCGAGCGAGCGCAGCACGCGGTCGTCGCGGTAGTAGCATTGCAGCACGACACGGACGAGGGTAGCCGCCGCCGCGCCACCGCGCTTGCGGAACTCCTGCGCCACCGCATCGCGTCTGGCTTCGTCGAGCTCGGCGAGCGGTTTTCCGGCGAGCTTTGCCAGATGGTCCAGCGCCTGCGCCACCAGCGCGGTGTCGCGGCCAAGCGTTGCCAGCATGTCGGCCTGGATCGTCGGGTCGTCCGCACCCGGCACCCTGTACTCGGCGCTTTCGGGAACGATCATCGCCGCGACCGTGCGGAGATCGGCGCGCTGGGCTGCGGTCAGTTCTTTTACATCGGACATGTCGGTCTCAGTCGAACAGGTTGGCGAGGCGCTGCTTCATCTGGTCGGCGATGTAGAGCGCGAGGGCCTGGATGGTGGAAGTCGGGTTCACGCCGCCCGAGGTGACGAAGATGCTGCCGTCGACGATGAACAGGTTCTTCACGTCGTGCGAGCGGCCCCATTCATTGACCACGGAGCGCGCCGGATCGGTGCCCATCCGCGCGGTGCCGAGCAGGTGCCAGCCGCCCCACGGGATCGGATCGTTGATGCAGATGTCGGTGGCGCCGGCGATCTCCAGGACCTCGCGGCCGCGCGCCAGCGCATGGTCCATCATCTTGCGGCTGTTGGCCGAGATCGTGTAGTCGACCTTCGGCGCCGGAATGCCGTGGCTGTCCTTCAGGACAGGATCGAGCGTGACGCGGTTGTGCTCCTCCGGCAGGTCCTCGCAGATCGCCGAGACCGCGAGGCGATGCCCGTTGAGCTTGCGGAACACGCGGTGATGATCCCTGCCCCAAGGCAGGATGCCCTTCTGCTCGCTCGATACCGCCTCGAACACCGGCCCGGCGCCGCGGCCGAACTGGATGCCGTAGCCGCGGACGAAGCCGCGCGACAGATCGGTGTCGTAGAACTCCTTGCTCCACAGGCAGGTCGGCGGCGCGCGGTTGGAATCCGTCGGCTCCTTCACGAAGCCGTAGATCTGCGCATAGGGATGAAACATCAGGTTCTTGCCGACCAGGCCGGACGAATTGGCGAGGCCGTTCGGAAATTTCCCCGACACCGAATTGAGCAGCAGCCGCGGCGTGCCGACGCCGTTGCAGGCGATGATCACGACCTCGGCGGGCTGGAATTGCTCGACACCATCCTTGTCGTAGTAGACGACGCCGGAAGCCATGCCCTGCTCGTTGGTCAGGATCTCGCGCACCCGGCAATGGGTCTTGAGCTCGACCCCGGCGCGGATCGCATGCGGCCAGTAGGTGATGTCGGTCGAGGCCTTGGCGCCCTGCGCGCAGGCCGGCGTGCAGTGGCCGAGATTGATGCAGCGTGCCCTGCCCTCGTAATCCATCGTCGCGACCGTGGTGTCCGACGGCCACCAATGCCAGCCGAGCTTGTTCAACGCCGCCCCAAAGAGCGGGCCGGACAGCCCGAGCGGCTGCGGCGGCATCGGCGGGTGGCTGAGCGGCGACAGCGGATCGCCCGACAGACCCGAGACGCCCATCATGCGGTCGTTCTCCTCGAAGAACGGCGTCAGCGCGTCGTAATCGATCGGCCAGTCGTCGGCGACGCCGTCGAGCGTCTTCACCTTGAAGTCGGACGGATGCAGCCGCGGCCAGTGCGCGGTGTACATCACGGTCGAGCCGCCGACGGCGTTGAAGTTGACGACCTTGATCGGCGAATTGTCGTCGTTGATCGGGTAATCCTCGGGCCGCTTGCGGACGTTCGGGCTCGACGACCACTCGCCGTAGAACTTGGCCTCCCAGTCGCGGCCAGTGCTCGGATATTCCGCGGGATTCATCCAGCCGCCCTGATCGAGGCAGAGGATATGCATCTTGGTATCGGCCAGGCTCCAGGCCACCGCGGCGCCGGAGGCGCCGGCGCCGATGATCAGGACGTCAACGGGATCGTTCTTCATTCTTGTTCCTTGATCGGCCTTCTTTCGTCATTGCGAGAAGCGGAGCGACGAAGCAATCCATGCTTCCGCGCAGGAGCGCGATGGATTGCTTCGCTTCGCTCGCAATGACGGCCGGTGATGCGGCTCAATTGACGATTCTCACCGGCAAGCTTCGTATACCGCGGATGAAATTGGAATAGAGCCTTTGCGGCGGGCCCATGATCTCAAAACGCAGATCACGCGCCAGAACCTCCTCCCAGAGGATGCGCAATTGCTGCTCGGCGAGGCGATCACCGACGCAACGATGGACGCCGGCGCCGAAGGCGAGATGCTGGCGCGGCTTGGCACGGTCGATGATGAATTCGTCGGCGCGCTCGATTCTCGCCTCGTCGCGGTTGCCCGAGATGTACCACATCACGACCTTGTCGCCCTTCTTGATGTGGCGGCCGGCGAGCTCGACGTCGTTGCGCGCGGTGCGGCGCATGTGCAGCACCGGGGTGTGATAACGGATGGTTTCGGACACCAGGTTCGGGATCAGTTCCGGCCGGGCGCGGACCAGCTCGAACTGCGCGGGGTTTTCGCACAGCGCCATCAACCCGGCCGACATCGAGTTGCGCGTGGTGTCGTTGCCGCCGACGATCAGGAGCCCGATCGTGCCGATGAATTCGCGCGCATCCAGATTCCTCGTTGCAGGCGAATGCGCCAGCATCGAGATCAGGTCGAAGGTCGGCGGCGCGTCGACCCGGGCGTCCCACAACTTTCGGAAAGCTTCTCCCATCTTGATCAGCTCGGCGGTGCGTTCAGCTTCCGAATGCACCACCGCGTCGGGCGAATCGATGTTGGCGATCGCGACATCCGACCACCAGGTCAGCTTGGCGCGATCTTCCGCGGGAAAATCGAACAGCGTCGCCAGCATCATGTTGGTGAGGTCGACCGAGACCCGCTCGGCCCAGTCGAAGGTCTCATTGCGCGGCAGCGCGTCGAGCACGGCCGAGGTGCGCTGGCGGATCAGGGCATCGAGATTGGCGAGGTTCGACGGCGCCACGATCGGCGCCACCGTGCGGCGCTGCGCGGTGTGTCCGGGCGGGTCCATGCGGATGAAGCTCGGCCGCTCCTGCCCCTTGGGCTGGTCAGCGACCTGGATACCGCCGAGCTCGGAGGCGGAGGAATAGTTCTGGTGATCCAGCTCGACCGCGAAGATGTCGTCGTAGCGTGTCACCGACCAGTACGGACCGTAAGGCGACGTCTCGCAATAATGCACGGGGTCGTCGCGGCGGAGCTGCGCGAACAGCGGGCGCCAGGTGTCGTCCTGATAGAGCCGGGGGTTGCTGACATCCGTTGATGCCGGCCTGCGCAGCGCCTCTCCCATCGCCTCACTCCCACAGGTTCCGTCGCCGCTTGGCGGGCGATCGTCTTATCGGGCCGACGATAGCGGGTATCCCGCGGCCGAGTAAAGCCGCAGGACGGACAGTCCGCCGCACGGAATACGTGCAGACAGGCGCACCCGGCAAATCGCGATGGCTGCCCCCGCTCCTCGATGTTTGTCGGCCACGGTGAGACCGGTTAGCCTTGCCGGCAACCAACCAGCAGGGAGCAACGACAGGTGGCCGCATCGCGCCCGGACAACAGCCCCGAGACGGCTGCGCTGGACTACGACGTCATCATCATCGGCGCCGGCCTGTCCGGCATGTATCAGCTCTACCGGCTGCGCGAGCTCGGCCTCAGCGCGCGGGTGTTCGAGGCGGGCACCGGCGTCGGCGGCACCTGGTACTGGAACCGGTATCCCGGCGCGCGGTTCGATTCCGAAAGCTATTCCTACGGCTATTCGTTCTCGAAGGAGCTGCTCGAGGAATGGGAATGGTCGGAGCATTTCGCCGGCCAGGCCGAAACCTTGCGCTACTGCAACCATGTCGCCGACAAGTTCGACCTCCGCCGCGACATCCAGTTCGAGAGCCGGGTCACATCGGCGATCTACCAGGACGCGACGCGGAGCTGGCGGATCACGCTGGAGAGCGGCGCACAGCAGAGCTGCCGTTTCCTGATCACCGCGATCGGCCCACTGTCGACACCGACCTTGCCGCGCATCGAGGGCCGCGACGATTTCAGGGGGCAATCGTTCCACACCGCGCGCTGGCCGAAGCAGAAGGTCGATTTCACCGGCAAGCGCGTCGCCGTGATCGGCACCGGCGCCACCGGCATCCAG
>NZ_DDOP01000059.1:17551-90623 GCF_002341725.1 Bradyrhizobium sp. UBA2491 | reverse complement strand
ACCGGCGCCACCGGCATCCAGACCATCCAGACCATCGCCGGCGAGGTCGGCCACCTCACCGTGTTCCAGCGCACCGCCAACTGGGCGGCGCCGCTGCACAACGGCAAGATCGACGCCGAGACGCAAGGCAAGATCAAGGCCGGCTATGACGAGATCTTCGCGCGCTGCAAGGAGACCTTCGCCTGCTTCGTGCATACGCCCGATCCACGCGGCGCATTCGAGGTGAGCGAGGCGGAGCGCGAGGCGTTCTACGAGAAGCTCTATGGCGAGCGGGGTTTCGGCATCTGGCAGGGCAATTTCAAGGACATCCTGATCGATCGCGCGGCGAACGCGACCATCAGCGATTTCGTCGCACGCAAGATCCGCCAGCGCGTCAAGGACCCGGCGGTGGCCGAGAAGTTGATCCCGACCAACCACGGTTTTGGCACGCGGCGGCTGCCGCTCGAGACCTTCTATTACGAGGTCTACAACCGCGACAATGTCGAGCTGGTCGACATCAAGGAAACGCCGATCGAGCGGATCACGCCGGAGGGCATCCGCACCAGCGACAGCGATTACCCTTTCGACATCATCATCTACGCCACCGGCTTCGATGCCATCACCGGCAGTTTCGACAAGATCGATGTCCGCGGCGCCGGCCGCGCGCGGCTGAAAGAGAAGTGGACGCACGGCCCGGAAACCTATCTCGGGCTGATGGTCGACGGCTTTCCCAACATGATGATGCTGATGGGTCCGCACACCGCGCTCGGCAACATCCCGCGCAGCATCGAATACAGCGTGGACTGGGTCACCGGCCTGCTTCGCTTTGCCAAGGAGAAGGGCCTGACCTTCCTCGACGCCACGCCCGAAGGCACGTCGGCCTGGACCGATCACGTCAAGGCGCTCGGTGTCGGGCTGCTGTCGAACGAGGTGGATTCCTGGATGACCGGCATCAACCGCAACGTCGAGGGCAAGCAGACCCGTATCGTCGCCCGCTACAGCGGCAGCGCGCCGGCCTATCGCGCGCGCTGCGACGCGGTGGCGGCGGGGGGATATGCGGAGTTGCGGTTGGGCTGAACTGTCTCAGTGACGCGAGACGCCTGCCCCACTCACCGCCGTCGTCCCGGCGAAGGCCGGGACCCATACGCCGCAGCAGATGTCACTAACGGGACTCGTCGTTCCGGCATCGCACAACAGCAGCATTGGTGGTTATGGGTGCCGGCCTTCGCCGGGACGACACCGAGTTGCGCGACCCATCCCACGCATCACCACGCATCGATGCACGGCCGCTTCCGCGTCGTGCGCGGCCCAGGCTTCGGCACCGAGCGCAGGCCGGCCATGATCCAGTGCCTGGTGTCGGCGGGGTCGATCACCTCGTCGATCTCGAGCACCGAGGCGATCGAGACCGCCTTGCCGTTGGCGTAGAGCTCGGCGACCTTGGTCTGGAAATACTTCTCGCGCTCGACGGGATCCGCGATCGCCTCCATCTCCTTGCGGAAGCCGAGCCGGACATAGCCCTCCAGGCCCATGCCGCCGAACTCACCGGTCGGCCACGCCACCGTGAAGAACGAGGCGTGGAAGCCGCCGCCGATCATCGATTGCGCCCCCAAGCCATAGCCCTTGCGCAGCACGATTCCGAACAACGGCACCGTGATGCTGGCGCCGGTGACGAACATCCGCGCCACATGACGGACGATCGCGGTCTTCTCGGCCTCGGGGCCGACCATGAAGCCCGGCGTGTCGCACAGCGAGACGATCGGGATGTCGAACGCATCGCACAGCTGCATGAAGCGCGCGGCCTTGTCGCCGGCCGCCGCATCGATCGCGCCGCCGAGATGTTTTGGATTGTTGGCGATCAGGCCGAACGGCTTGCCTTCGATGCGGATGAAGGCGGTGATCATGCCGACGCCGAATTCCCTTCGGATCTCCAGCACCGAACCTTCATCGGCGAGCAGGTCGATGACGTTGCGGATGTCATAGACCCGCAGGCGGTTCTCCGGAATCGCACGGCGCAGCAGCCGCTGGTCCGGCGCCTTCCAGTCAGCGACGGCGCCCTGGAAGTAGGACAGGTATTTCTGCGCCACCGCCGTGGCCTCTTCCTCGTCCTCGACCAGGATGTCGATCACGCCATTTGGAGATTGGAACGAGACCGGGCCGACCTCGGCCGGGTGATAGACGCCGAGCCCGCCGCCCTCGATCATCGCCGGGCCACCCATGCCGATCGAAGCATTTTTGGTGGCGATGATGACGTCGCAGACGCCGAGCATTGCGGCATTGCCGGCAAAGCAATAGCCCGAGACCACGCCGACCACCGGCACCAGCCCGGAGAGTTTTGCGAACTGCACGAAGGACGGGCCGTCGAGGCCGGTCATGCCGAGCCGGTCGGTGTCGCCGGGACGGCCGCCGCCACCCTCGGCATAGAACACCAGCGGCAGCCGCCACTGCTCGGTCAGCGAGAGCATGCGGTCGATCTTCTTGTGGTTCATGTGGCCCTGGGTGCCGGCCAGCACGGTGTAGTCGTAGGAGATCACCATGCAGCGCGCGCCTTCGGGGCCGAAATCCCTGGCGTTGACGGTGGCGACGCCCGATATCAGGCCATCGGCCGGGGTGTTCTTGATCAGGTCCTCGACCTTGCGGCGGCGGCGCTGCGCCGCGATCGCGAGCGAGCCGTATTCGACGAACGAGCCTTCATCGACCAGTTGCGCGATATTCTCGCGCGCGGTGCGCTGGTTGGTCTTGCGGCGGCGCTCCACCGAGGCCGGGCGGTTCTCGTCCAGCGTGATCGCCTTGCGCGCGATCAGCTCGGCGAGATCGGGACGGATGTGATCGAGATCGATCGCGGCCTCTTCCGCCGCGTGATGGCCATCGACCTCGGCCGGCTCGAGATACAGGATCGGATCGCCATGCATCAACGTGACGCCGACGCCGCCCGCGACCTTCGTCACCCGGCCGCCATGTGGTGCCGCGACCAGATGCTCCATCTTCATCGATTCCAGCACCGCAATCTGCTGGCCGGGTCGCACCAGATCACCTTCCGCGACCTCGATCGCCACGATCGTGCCCTGCAACGGCGCGGGCACCGGGAGCGAGCCTTTCGGCGCGGCTTCGATCACGACAGCCTTGGCCGTAGCCGCCTCGCTCACCTCGACCAGCGGCGCGGCGAGCTCCTTCGCGGTGCCGACCAGCGCCGCGACATGGCTGTCGATGAAGCCGGTGCTGATCTTGTTCCTTGCAAAGCTCTGGTGCGCGAGGATCGCGCTGAGGAACGGGATGTTGGTGGCGACGCCGCCGATGCGGAATTCGCGCAAGGTGCGCGATGCCTTGTGCACCACGTCGGTCCATTTCGGGCTCGGCGAATGCACGATGACCTTGGCCAGCAGCGAGTCGAACGCGGCGCTGGTCCGATAGCCGGAATAGCCGAACGTATCGACCCGGACGCCGGGACCGGAGGGCAGGTCGAACACGCTGAGCGTGCCTCCTGTCGGTTTGGTCTGCCCCTTCTCGTCCATCACCTCCATGTTGACGCGGAGCTGCATGGCGTAGCCGCGCGGCAGTGGCACTGAGGCTTGCGCAAGCCCGAGCGAGGCCAGCGTGGCACCGGCGGCGACCGCGAGCTGCGACCGCACCAGGTCGACGCCGAGCACTTCCTCGGTCACGGTATGCTCGACCTGGAGCCGCGGATTGGCCTCGATGAAGGCGAATGCGCCCTCGCCTTCGCTTGCATCATCGTCGACCAGGAATTCGAAGGTGCCGAGATTGTCGTAGTGCGCGGCGGTCGCGAGCTGCCTGGCCGCTTCGATGATGCGCCCGCGCAGGCTCTCACTCAGCGACGGGCTCGGCGCCACCTCGATGAGCTTCTGGTTGCGGCGCTGGATGGTGCATTCGCGCTCCCAGAGATGGCTGATCGCGCCATGGCGGTCGCCGATGATCTGCACCTCGATATGCCGCGCCTTGCGGATCAACCGCTCGACGTAAACCGCATCGCTGCCGAACGCCGCCTTGGCCTCGGACTGGCAGCGCGTATAGGCTTCGTCGAGCTTGGCCAGGTCCTCGACCACGCGCATGCCGCGGCCACCGCCGCCGGCGATCGCCTTGATCATCACGGCAGCATTGGCGCCGAGCGAGGTGAAGAACGCCTTCGCCTCGTCAAGTGACGTCGCGCCCGAGGTGCCAGCGATGATCGGCACGCCGCATGTCTTCGCCAGCGCCTTCGCCTTGGCCTTGTCACCGAACAGGTCGAGCGCTTCGGGGGATGGACCGACGAAAGTGATCTTCTCCTCGGCACAGCGTCGCGCAAGCCCGGTGTTCTCGCTGAGGAAGCCGTAGCCTGGATGCAGCGCGTCGCAGCCGGCGGCCTTGGCCGCCGCGATGACAGCTTCGATGTCGAGATAGGCCCGCGCGCCGCGGCCGGGGATTTCCCGCGCCTCATCGGCGGAGCGGACATGCAGCGAGGCCGCATCATCGGCGGGATAGATCGCGACCGTGGCAAGGCCGCTATCGGCCGCCGCGCGGGCAATGCGGATCGCGATCTCGCCGCGGTTGGCAATCAGCAATTTCTTGAAGGACATGGGTGGTTCCGTGAGTTGCTCACCTCGCCCCGCTTGCGGGGAGAGGTCGAAGCCGAAGCGAAGCGTAGGCTTCGGGTGAGGGGGACTCTCCGCGAACCCGCTTGTGGAGAATCCCCCTCACCCGAAATTCGCGCTGCGCGCAAATTTCGACCTCTCCCCGCAAGCGGGGCGAGGTGAACGAGCACGCGCGGCCAGGAGACATGATCATGCTCTAACGATCCTTCATCGTGGGATCGAGGACGACACGCAAGGATTCTCCCAGCGCATTGAACGCCAGGGAGACGACGAGAATGGCAAGGCCCGGCGCATACATCTGCTCGGGCGCAATCTCCATGTATTGATAGGCACGCGCCAGCATGGCGCCCCAGCTCGGATCCGGCGGCTGGATGCCGAGGCCGAGGAACGACAGGCTGGCTTCCGCCAACAGCGCGGCGGCGAGCAGCAAGGTCACCTGCACGATGACCGGCTGCAACGTGTTCGGCAGCACGTGGCGCCACAGGATGTGCCAGGTCGGCGCGCCAAAGCCCCTGGACGCATCGACATAGAGCTCCTGCCGCACGATCAACGTGCGGGCGCGGACGATGCGGGCCAGCGCCGGAAACATCGTGATGCCGATCGCGATCATGCCGTTGGTGAGCCCGATGCCGAGCGCGCCGGTCACCGCGATCGCCAGCACGATGGCCGGGAATGACAGGAAGGTGTCGATGATGCGGCTGACGATGTCGTCGATCCAGCCGCCGAAATAGCCGGCGATCAGGCCGACCGGCAGCCCGATCAGGACCGCGACGCCGACCGCGAGCAGGCTGGCATAGACGGTGGCCGGCGCGCCGTAGATCAGGCGCGAGAACACATCGCGGCCGAGATCATCGGTGCCGAGCAGATGCGCAGGCCCGGGCGGCGCCAGCATGTTGTTGACGTCCTGCGCAGTCGGCGCGTAGGGCGCGATCCAGGGCGCGCCGATCGCGACGATGACCAGCACTGACAGCACCAGGATCGACAGCGCGGCCCGGAGGTCACCGGCGAGCCAGCGCAGCAGACGCCGCAGCCGGGTCGGCCTGGCCGGCGCCTTCGAGGACGCGAGCGCGGTATCGGTCATTGCTCGATCCTTGGATCGATCGCCGCGCATAGCAGATCGGCGATCAGGTTCACCGCGATCACCACCACCACCATGGTGAAGACGACGCCCTGCACGATCGGGAAATCGCGCTGGATCGCGCCGCGCACGATCAGGCTGCCGAGCCCGGGGATCGCGAACACCGCTTCGATCACCACGGTCGCAGCCAGCATGCGGTTGACCAGGAGGCTGATGATCGTCAGCAGATTGACGCCGACATTCTTCAGCCCGTGCTGCCAGAGGATGCGGGACATCGATAGCCCCTTGGCATGCAGGGTGCGGACATATTGCGACGACAGCACCTCCAGCAACGCACCGCGGAGCTGGCGTGCCACCTCCGCCATGCCGTAGGCCGCGATCGCGATCCCCGGCAGCAGCGCGTGCCTGATCGCATCGATCGGCGAGGCGCTGAAGGATTTCGCGCCGGTCGCCGGCAGCCAGTTCAGCTTCAGCGAGAATTCCGCGACCAGGATCATCGCCAGCCAGAAGCCGGGCACCGCGACGCCGAGCGAGGCGATCATGCTGATCAGCTTGTCGATCCAGCCGTTCGGCTTGATCGCGGCGATCACGCCCATCGGGATGCCGGTCGCCAGCGCCAGCACCAGCGCGATCACGACGATCAGCAGCGTGTTCGGGAAGGCGCGCCCGATCGAATCGGCGACCTTCTCGCCGGTCAGCAGCGATTGCGAGAGATCGCCCTGCACGACATGGCCGAGCCAGGCGCCATATTGCACCAGGAACGGCCGGTCCAGACCATAGAGCTGCCTGATCTCGGTGATCCGCGCATCGGTGGCGTTGTCGCCTGCCAACGTCACGGCGATGTCGCCGGGCACCAGCTTGAGCAGCGCGAACACCATCAAGGTCGCGAGCACGATCACGGGCAGCGCCTGCAACAGGCGGCTGCCGATGACCTTGACTGGTGACCGTCGCGCCATCGTTAAAGCACGATGAGATTGTGATGGAACATCATCGTGCTCTAACTCCTTTTCTGAGCATGATCATTTTTGGAAAACCGCTTCGCACTTTTCCGGATCATGCTAGCTCTCCAGCCAGACGTCGTCGTATTTCGGCTTGCCGAGCAGGTTCGGCCGATAGCCTTGCACCTTCTTGTTCATGGCAACCAGCTCGAACTGGAACGCCAGCGGCACCACGAAGGCGTTCTCCATCACCAGCCGCTGCACCGCGGCGAAGGCCTTGCGCCTGACCTCGATATCCTCAGAGGCCCGCGAGTCCTTGATCGCGGCCTCGAGCTCCGGAGGCACGCCCGCGCGGCCGGCATTGAAATAGGCGTCCTTGGTGAACATCAGCGAATAGGTCAGGCTCGGGTCGGGCCGCCCGGTCCAGGCCGAGAGCAACCCGGCGCCCTTCTTCTCCGCACCGAAGAAGGCGGCAGAGGCTTCCGCGACCGTGCCGTTGACGAACTTCACGTTGATACCGGCCTTGCGCAATTGCTCGATCAGGATCTCCTCGCGCTGCACCGAATCCTGATCGGTGTAGCCACCGATCTCGATCGGGGTGCCTTCCTTGAAGCCGGCCTCGGCGAGCAGCTTGCGTGCCTTGTCGGGATCGTAGGGATAGAGTTTCGCGACCTCGGCATCATAGGCCCAGTGCGCCTTGGGCAGGTTCATGTAGGCCGGCTCGGCCAGGCCTGCGAGCGCGGCCTTGACAAAGGCCTCGCGATCGATCGCAAAGTTCAGCGCCTGGCGGACCTTGACGTTGTCGAACGGCGGCTTCGCCCAGTTCAGGAAGATCTGGAACACATAGAGCGTCGGGCCGTGCACCACCTTGACGCTCGACGCGCGTTCGATGATCGCCTTCTGCCGCGGCGGCAGCTGATAGATCAGGTCGTTCTGGCCCGCCGAGACCGAGCGTGCGCCCGTCGTCAGCTCCGGAATGATCGAGAATTCGATGCCGTCGGGATAGGGCCGGTTCGGCTTCCAGTATTTCTCGTTGCGCTTGACCACGATCTTCTCGCCGTCGGCCCAGCTCACGAAGGCGTAGGCGCCGGCGCCGACCGGCTTGCGGGTCACGACGCCGCCGTCGGCCGCCTTTAATGCCGTCGGCGACACCATCATGCCGGCGCGATCGGACAGGATGCCCGGCAAGGCCGTATCCGGCGTCTTCAGTTTCAGCGTGACCTGCTGCGGGCCGGTGACCTCGACCGCGTCGACCGACAGCAGATCGGCCTTGATGTTCGACTTCGCATCGCTGCGGTTGCGATCGAGGTTGAATTTCACGGCTTCCGCATCGAGCGGCGTACCATCATGGAAGGTGACCCCCGAGCGGATGTTGAGCACCAGCGTATTGGGATCGGTGAACTTCCAGCTCTCGGCAAGTCCCGGCTTCGGCTTCAGCGTCTCGAATTCCCACTCGACCAGCGTGTCGTACATCGTGAACAGGAAGGCGTGGTCGGAGCCGGCGCCGCCGGTGGCGGGGTCGAGGCTCGACGGATTGGCCGGCGCCGAGATCCGCAAGGTGCCGCCCTTCTTCGGCGCGGCTTGCGCGAACACGCGGCCGCCGATGGTCGTGCTGGCCAGTGCGCCCGAGAGCAACGCCATCACCTCGCGTCGTGTCGTCATTGTCATGGCATCCCTCCGGTGCGTTCAATTGGGCGAAAAATTCGGGCGGTCGGCGAAGTGGCAGGCCACCCAGTGATCGGGCTTCAGCTCGCGCCACTCCGGCACGCGCTCGGTGCAGAGCGGCTGCGCATGCGGGCAACGGGTGCGGAAACGGCAGCCCGACGGCGGATCGATCGGGCTCGGCACTTCGCCTTGCAGCACGATGCGGCTATCCTGCCGCATCGACGACGGCAGCGGCCGTGGCTCTGCCGAGAGCAGCGCGATCGTGTAGGGATGCAGCGGCCGCTCGGCGACCTCCTCGGTCGGGCCGAGCTCGACGAACTGGCCGAGATACATCACCGCGACACGCTCGCTGATATGCGACACCACGGCGAGATCATGGGTGATGAAGACGTAGGTCAGGCCGAGGTCGCGTTGCAGATCGGCGAACAAGTTGAGCACGTCGCCGCGGATCGACATGTCGAGCGCCGCCACCACCTCGTCGCAGACGATCAGTTTCGGCTTCAGGGTCAGCGCGCGGGCGATCACGACGCGCTGCTTCTGGCCGCCGGACAGCTGATTGCGGATAGCGCTCGCCGAATTCCTGCGGCAGGCCGACGCGCTCCAGCGCCTCCCTCGCCTGCCGCTCGCGCGCAGCACGGTCGCCGATGCGGGCGAGCTCCAGCGGCTCCAGCACCGAGGCCAGGATGGTCATGCGCGGGTTCAGCGCGGCGTTCGGGTCCTGGAAGATGATCTGGTAGTCGCGGCGGTGGTGCTGGAATTGCCCGCGCGACAGCGCCAGCGGATCGATGCCGTCATGCAGGATGGCGCCGGCGCTGGGTTTCAGCAGGAACACCAGCGCGCGGCCGATCGTGGTCTTGCCCGATCCGGACTCGCCGATGATGCCGAAGGTCTCGCCGCGCCGGACGTCGAAATTGACGCCGTCGACCGCCTTCACGGTGGCGCGGCGGTCCGAGGTCTGGAAGCGGACCTGGAGGTCACGCACCGAGATAATGGCGTCGCGGCGGGGCTCGGGAGTGGCTGCGGTCATTGGCGCGCGACCCTCGCGCCTGTGGCAGTGTCGGGCGGATGCAGCGCGCCGGGCAGATTGAGCTCGGCGAAGCGATGGCAGCGCACCTTGCGGCCGCCGCCGGCGTCCTGCAATGCCTGCTCCGTCTCGCAGCCTTTCGCCGCATGCGCGCAGCGGGCGCGGAAGCGGCAGCCGGCCGGCATCTCGGCAATCGACGGCACCCGGCCCGGGATCGACGGCAGCCGGCCGTGGCGCGGGCTCAAATGCGGCAGCGAGCGCAGCAGGCCCGACGTATAGGGATGCAGCGGCCGCACCAGCGCCTCGTCGACGGTGGCGTCCTCGATCACCTCGCCGGCATACATCGTGATCATGCGCGTGCAGGTTTCGGCAACGACGCCGAGATCGTGGGTGATCAGCATCAGTGCGGTCTTCGAGGTCTCGCTGATGTCGCGCAGCAGTTCGAGGATCTGCGCCTGCACGGTGACGTCGAGCGCGGTGGTCGGCTCGTCCGCGATCAGCAGTTGCGGCCCGCAGATCAGGCTGGCGGCGATCATCACGCGCTGGCGCATGCCGCCGGAGAGCTGATGCGGATAGTCGTCGATCCGCCGCTCCGGCGAGGCGATGCCGACGCGGCGCAGCATCTCCAGCGTCTTCGCGCGCGCTTCCTCATGGGAAACATCGGTATGAACGCGCAACGTCTCGGCGATCTGGTGGCCGACGGTGAACACCGGATCGAGCGCGCTCATCGGTTCCTGGAAGATCATCGCGATGCGCTTGCCGCGGATGGCACGCATCTGCCGCGTGCTGCATGACGCCAGGTCGGTGCCGTCGAACAGGATCTTGCCGTCGAGCCCGGCAAAATTGCCCGGCAACAGGCGCAGGATCGACAGCCCGGTGATGGTCTTGCCGCAACCGCTCTCGCCGACGATGCCGATCCGCTCGCCGGGCGCGACGTCGAAGTCGATCCGGCGCGTTGCCTGCCAGATGCCCTGCGAGGTCTTGAAACGGATGCCGAGCCCACGCACGGACAGCAGCGGCCGCGCGCCGTCGCGCGCACCGTCCGCCTTGCGCTGTGCCGGTTGGCCGGTTTCCATCAGCCCGCCGCCCGCTTGTTCTCTTTCACCAACTGCTCATCCATCAGCATCTCGGTGCCGATGATGCCCTCACGCGCGAGCTCGTCGAGCTCGGCATCGGAGAGGCCGAGCATGCCGCCGAGGATCTCGCGGTTATGCTCGCCGAGCGTCGGCGGCACCGAGCGGATCGCGAACGGCGCATCGCCTTCGCGGAACGGCATCGATGGCTGCGGATGCCTGCCGATGAAGGCGCGGTCGACGTCCTGGATGAAGCCACGGGCATGCAGCTGCGGATCTTTCAGAAGATCGATCGGCAGCCGTGCCACGCCCGACGCGACGCCGGCGGATTGCAGCACACCCATCGCCGCATCGGCATCGCGCGTCGAGGTCCAGGCCGTGATCGCAGCCTCGATCTCGGCCTCGATGGCACGACGGCCCGCGGCACTTCTGAGCGTCTCCGCCGTCGCCCAGTCCTCGCGGCCGAGCAGCCGCGCGAGCTTTGGCCACATCGCATCGTCCGAGACCGCGACCATGATCCAGTTGTCGTCGCCGGCACAGCGGAAACAGCCATGCGGCACGAAGTCCGGGTGGCGGTTGCCATGCTTCGCCGGCGGTTTGCCGTCGACCGAATGCGCCACGATCCAGGGCGCGGCAAACGGCATCATGCATTCGATCTGCGCGAGATCGATGAACTGGCCCTGCCCGGTCAGCCTGGCGTGGATCAACGCGGTCAACACCGCGGCCGCGCCGTTGAGGCCGCCGACCGCGTCACCGAATGCGGTGTGGCTCATCACCGGCGGCCCGCCGGCATCGCCGACCACGCTCGGCAGGCCGGAGCCCTGCTCCAGCGTCGAACCATAGGCGCGGCAATCGCGATGCACGCTGCCGGCGCCGAACGCCGACATCGACATCATCACGAGCTTCGGATTGATCTTGCTCAGCACGTCGTAGCCGAGGCCGAGCTTGGGCAGCACCTCGACCGAGTAATTGTCGACCACGAGATCGGCATCGGCGAGCAGGCGCTTGGCCAGCGCAAGCCCCTTCGGCCGCGTCAGGTCCAGCGTGATGCCGCGCTTGTTGCGGTTCATGATGCAGTAGCGCAGCTGCTTCTCGTACATCTGCTCCAGCACATAGGCCGGGCGGCGGTCGACGCCGCGCCACCAGTCCGGATACTGGATCGCCTCGATCTTGATGACGTCGGCGCCGAGATCGGCCAGCGTGCGGGTGCAGATCGGTCCCGCCCAGCCCATCGAGAAGTCGACCACACGAACACCTTCGAGCGGCAGGCGGTTGGTCGCGGATGGCTTCGGCACCGGCACGCGCGGCGCGGCGGTACGCCCGGCCTGCGGCTCGCCGATGTCAGGCACGCGGCCTCCCGGCAGCGGCGGCGTCGCCGTCAACCGCTGCACCGTGCCGCAGGAAAAGCCGGACTCGTCGCCGATCGTGATCGGCACGATGGCGCCGCGCGCACGCTTCTCCTGATCCGCGATGAGATCCGCTATCTCCGGCACCGGCACGATCGGGATCTTGCGCTTGAGACTTTCGGCAAACCATTCCTGCGCGGTGCGCTGCTTTAGCTTCGGCAGGATCTTGCCTTCGATCTCGGCGACGCGTTGCAGCCGATCGACGCCCATGAACAGCGTCGGATCGTCGCGCAGCTCGGTCAGGCCCAGCATCTCGCAGAACGAACGCCACTGCGCCGGGGTCACCGTGGTGACGCCGAGCCAGCCCTGCTTGGTCTGGTAGATGCCGACCGGAAAGGTCGGCCAGAACCGGTTGACGCCGATCCGCCGCATGATGTCGCCGCGCGAGAACGATTCGAACATGATGTATTCGGTGACGGCGATGCTGGCCTCGAATTGGCTGAGATGGCTGATCCGACCGCGCCCATCCTGCATGCGACCGAGCACGGAGGACGCGGTTGCGATGAAGCCCCACAGCCCGCCGAGAATGCCGACCTGGAAATCCGGCGCGTGCATCGGCGGCCCCTGCTCGGGCCCGACCAGCTTCACCAGTCCGGCGAGCGCCCGGATCGTCGAGTCGGTCGCGACGAAATCGGCATAGGGACCGCGATCGCCGAACCATGCGAGATCGAGATGGATCAGGCCGGGATTATCGCGCTTGAGCGCGGCGAGATCGATGTCGGGACAATCGGCTGCGGCGATGCCACGCCCGTCGAGCAGGATGTCGCATCCGGCGACCAACTCGCGCAAGCGCGCGGCGGCATTGGCCTCATGCTTGTCGAGAACGACGCTCGACTTGTTGAAATTGAGAAACGCAAACCATGCGCTGTGGCCTTGCGGCGTCAGCGGCGCGGTGCGTCGAAGCGGATCGCCCGCGGGCGGCTCGATCTTCTGCACGTCGGCGCCGAAATCGGCGAACAGCCGCGCGCAATAGCTCGTCGCCGCAGCGCTTCCGATCTCCACTATCCGCAAATGCGACAACGCGCCCATCAGGCTTCCTCGCGAGCAACATGACCAGCCGGTGACGGAGCGACTGACTCAATTTCTTGTTGCCGATCTTGAAGCCGCGCGGACTGTGTGATGCAAGTGGAATTTTCTTCCACTTGACGGAATTAACGCGCGTTCGACTGCGCTTCGACCGCATCTTGCGCTCGGCGTGAAGCGACGATTGCGCCGCTAATTGCAGGTGAGCTGCGCCTCGAACCAGTGTTGCAGCGCGTTCGAAAGTCGCGGCCATGCGCGCAAGACATGCGCGTATGTGGCGCAGTTCGCGCGATGGATCCCGCGCAGTTCCTGCTCGATGGCCGGAAGATCAACACCAAGGCACCGGCCTGCCTTGGCGACGGTGCGACCATCGACCACAAGCCGATCGACCAGCGACGCATTGCCGCGCGCGAACAGCAGATCGAGCGGATCGGCGTCGAGAATCTGATCGCGTTCGAGGCGGTCGAGATCGATGCTGACGAAATCGGCCGGCGCACCGACGGCAAGCTCGCCCGTTCCCGGCGCGCCGACGGCACGGCGGCCATTGCGGATCGCGAGCGCGAAGAATTCCGGCACCGTCCAGCCGCGCTTGAAGCCGAGGCCGCCGTGCATCATCTGCACCAGCCGCATCTCGCGCAGGATGTCATCGTCTTCATCGAGCGCCAGACCATCGACGCCGACCGCGATCGCGCAGCCGCGTTCGTGCGCCGCGGCGATCGGCGCCAGTCCCGAGCGCAGATGCAGATTGGACGAGAAATTGGTGACGATGCGGGCGCCGGACGCCGCGATCATCTCGATCTCGTCGGGCCGCGCGTGGATGCAATGCGCCAGCGTCAGCCGTTCCGAAAGCAGGCCGATATCGCGGAGATAGCGGACGATGCCGCCGGGAAAATACTGATCGGCCCACCTGCGTTGATAGATCGTCTCGAGCAGATGCATGTGAACCCGGCGGCCGGTCTGCGCGGAGTTTTCGGCGACCGCCTCCAGCAGCGGCTTCGAGCACCACTGCACGCCGGCGGGACCGAGCTGCACATCGACCTTCGGCCCGGCGATCGCCGCGGCGATGGCATCGGTCAGCTCGATATAGGCTTTCGGCGACATCGGGGCCCGAACGAACAACTGCTCGATCGTGCTGCGGTCGTCGCCGGCGAGCGCTGCGAGCACCGGCTCGCTGTCGCCATAGACGATCGGGTTCTGGTCGCGCACCGCGATCGCAAACGCGATGCGGATGCCGACGTCGCCGGCGGCGCGCGCGATCGCCCGGGCTTCCTCGACCAGCGGCATGGTGCCGCTCGGACGCGTGTAGTGCACCATCATCGCGGCGCAGCCGGCCTGCGCCGCACGAGCGAACGCCGCGGCCGCGGCCAGATAGGGATCGACCGGCGTGCCCAGCACCGTGCGCAGGATCCAGCCTTCCAAGGGCATGCCGACCGCGCCGAAGCTCGACGCCCGCGGGCGGGCATGGTCGTGGGCGTTGACGAAGGCGGGCAGGATCAGGCAGCGCGGGCCGGTCGCGGGGCTCGCGGCTGCGGAGAGATCGGTGATGACGCCGGCGTCATGGTGGAGCACGACGTCGTTGCGGATGCCGCCCTCGGGACCGGAGAACAAGCGGGTTGTCGTGACGTCCATCGCAACGTCCTCCGCCGTCATTGCGAGGATCGAAGCGACGAAGCAATCCAGCTATCCCGAGCCGAGACCTGGATTGCTTCGCTTCGCTCGCAATGACGGGCTATGTCAATTCGCGGTGTACACCAACTCCCGCTCCGCCCGCGGTGGCAGGAAATCGCGCGAAAACACTTCGGCCGGGGTCGGCGTGCGGGCGAGCTGGTAGCCTTCGACGATGAAGCCGATGGCGCGGGCCATGCGGTCGTCCTTGACGTCGCCGATGCCGATCTCCTTCATCTCCGGCGAGACGATCAGCTTCTCGAAGGAATATTGCAGCCGGCGCTTCTCGACGTCGACATTGATCAGATTGTCGTAGTTGAGCGCGGCCTTCATGGCGGCGTTCTGGTCCTTGGCGACCGCGATCGCGCCCTTGTTGATGGCGCGGACGAGGCCCGCCACCGCCTTCGGGTTCGACGCGATCAGCTTGCGCGACACCATCACGCCGTTGGAATAGAGATCGAGCCCGTAGTCGCCGAACGAGAACCATTTGAAGTCCTTGTCGGGGTCCTGGCGGTTCAGCACCAGGTTGAAATAGCTCGTGATGTTGAACACCAGCGCGGCGTCGATGTCGCCCTTGATCAGCATCGGCTCTTGCAGGTTCGGCGCCATGTTGGAGATCTTGATCTTGTCGCCGTCGAGCCCGTTCTTGTGCACGAACACCGGCAGCAGCCGCGTGGTCGGCGTGCCCTGCGCGCCGCCCAGCGTATGGCCCTCGAAATCCTTGATCGACTTGATGCCGCTCGAATTCTTGGCGACGATCGCGAACGGCGGCTGGTTCCACATCATGTAGACCATCACAGGCGCATCCTGCGGCTTGGTCGCGGCGTTCTGGATGATCGCATTGACGTCGCCGAAGCCTGCGTCGTAGGCGCCCGACATGATGCGCGTCACCGTGGCGCCGGAGCCCTCGCCCTGGTCGATCACGACGTTGAGGCCTTCCTCCTTGAAGTAGCCGTGATCCTTGGCGTAGAAGAACGCGGCATCCGAGCCTTGCGTCTTCCAGCCCAGCGTGAACTTGATGGTGGCTTCCTCGGCGCGTGCGGGCGCGGCGACCATGGCAAGTCCCAGCAACGCAGCGCTTATTGTCTTCAGCATGACGACCTCCTCAACTTCAGTGAATGGCGATGGCGTGAGACTCAGGTGGCGATGACATTGTCCTTGCGTGTCGCCCAGCCCGTCACCTGGCCCTCGATCAGCGAGAACAGCACGTAGAGCGCGACGCCGAGCCCGGCGAGCACGAACAGCCCGGCGAACACCAGCGGCACGTTGAAATTGGAGGATGCGGTCATCATCACATTGCCGATGCCGCGGTTCGAGGCGACGGTCTCCGACAGCACCGCGCCGACGAACGCGTAGGACACCGCGACCTTCAGCGAGGCGAAGAAGAACGGCATCGCGCGCGGCAGCCCGACATTCCACAGGATGTCGAACTTGCTGGCGCCGAGCGCCTTCAGGACATCCTCGAGCTCCGGCTCGGTGGTGGCGAGGCCGGTTGCGATGTTGACGACGATCGGAAAGAAGCAGATCGACAGCGAGGTCAGTACTGCCGGCACCGTGCCGGAGCCGAACCACAGCATGAAGATCGGCACCACAGCGACCTTCGGGATCGACGAGAACCCGACCAGCAGCGGATAACAGGTGTCGTAGGCGGTTTTCGACACCCCGATCACGGCACCGAGCGCGACGCCGAGGGCCACGCCGAGCACGAAGCCGATCATCGTGGTCACCAGCGTCTGCACGATATGCGGCCACAGGATCGGGAATTTCTCGAACAGCGTGACGAAGACCTGCGACGGCCGCGGCAGCACCAGGTCCGACATCCCCGTCATCACGCAGAACAGTTCCCAGGCGACGAAGAACAGCACGATCAACGCGGCGGACCAGGCCTTCTGCCGGATATCTGACACGGACATGGTCAGGCTCCCTCTCGCGCGGCGCTGCGCGCATCGACGATGAAGGCGCGGAGCTTCTGGTTGAGCGCGACGAAATCCGGCTCGAAGGTCATCGCCACGGTGCGCGGCCGGGCAAAGTCGACCCGGGAGTCATCGAGGATGCGGCCGGGCCGCGCGCTCATCACGCAGATGCGGCTGGCCAAAAAGCCGGCCTCGCGCAGATCGTGGGTCACCAGCAGCACGGTCGGCTTGTGGGTCATCCAGAGCGCTTGCAGGATTCCCCACAGCTCCTCGCGGGTGAACTGGTCGAGCGCGCCGAACGGCTCGTCGAGCAGCAGCATGCGCGGCTCGTGGATCAGCGCGCGGCACAGATTGGCACGCTGGAGCATGCCGCCGGAAAGCTGCCAGGGATAGCGGCCGCCAAAGCCCTTCAACCCGACCTGCTCGAGCAGCGCATTGGCCTTGTCACGGAATTCGGTCTTGCGCAGCCTGCGGAACTGCGAGCGGAACGGCTCGACGATCTTCAGCGGCAGCATGATGTTCTTTTCGATCGTCATCCACGGCAGCATGGTCGGGTTCTGGAACGCCATGCCGACCCGCATCGCGCGCGCCGCGACCTCGCGGCCACCGACGATGACGACACCGGTGGTCGGCCGCGCCAGGCCTGAGACCAGCCGCAGGATTGTGGACTTGCCGCAGCCGGACGGCCCGACCAGCACGACGAACTCGCCGTCGGCGATCCGCAGCGTAGTGGTCGACAGAGCCGGCACGGCGCGGGCGCCGCGGCCGAAGGTGACGGAGGCTTCCGACAGCTCGATGGCAGTCGGCGCGGAATCGGCGGCCATCGGCTCGGCGGCGAATTCGGAATTTGGTTGCATGCGCATCACGAGCAAAGTGCATGCAAGCTGGATGCCAGCAGTCGCCCCGTTGAAAATCAAGGGGATCGCGCGGGCGGCGCCCGCAACGCCGGATTCCTTTTAGGCAATCCACAGCCCAAACTGCATGCAATTGGGGCGCCCGATTGTTTTGCCGGTATGATAGAGACGACTTGAAGCAGCTTTCGAGAAGGATTCGCGGCAATGGCGGCGCGTGCCGACACCAGCAAGACGGCTGAATCGTCCGACAAGGTCAGCGTGATCTGCCGCGCGCTGCGGCGGGCGATCATCGAGCAGGCGCTGGAGCCCGGCGCAAAACTGCCCGAGGACTCGCTGGGCGAACGCTTCGGCGTCAGCCGCACCATCGCGCGGCATGCGCTCGGGCAACTTGCGGCCGAAGGCCTGGTCGAGCTGCGCCGCAACCGCATCGCCGTAGTGGCGACGCCGAGCTGGCAGGAGGCGCGCGATGCCTTCGACATCCGCATCGAGCTGGAGCGGCTGGTGGTGCGGCAACTCGCGGGCAAGCTGACCAAGGCACAGATCGCCGAACTGACCGCCCATGTCGACGCCGAGGATCGCGCCCGCGACGGCACCGACGCGGTATCGATCCGGCTCGCCACCGAATTCCACATCCTGCTCGCCCACATGACGAGCAGCCCGATCCTGGTACGCTATGTCAGCGAGGTCGCCTATCGCTGCTGCCTGACGCTGTCGCTGTACAGCCGGCCGCATTCATCGGAATGCGCGATCAACGAGCACCGTGCGATCATCGGAGCGCTGGTGAAGGGCGACGCCGACAAGGTGATGGGGTTGATGCACAGCCATCTGGACTCGGTCGCGACCCGCGCCCTCGTCGCGCCGACACCGCAGCGCGGCCGGGATCTGCTGGATATTCTGGCGCCCTATGCCGATGAGGCGAGCGGCGACCGGGTGGTGAAGCTGCCGAAGGCAGCGCGGGGAAGGTAACCCCATTTCGGCGTCATAGCCCGGCCGTGACCGGGCGATCCAGTATTCCAGAGGCATTCGTGATCCACCGAGAAGCCGCGGCGTACTGGATGCCCCCGCTTGAAGCGGCGCATGACAGCGGGGCTACCCCTCGATCCCCCGCTGCACCAGAATCCGCTCGGCGCTGTCGTTCCAGACGTCCATCTTGACGATCTGCCCGCCCGTCACCACGAAGCGGTCGACGTAGCGGTTGCCTTCGAACGGCGTGCCGTCGATCCATTCGCCGTAGAGCGTGCCGATGCTGTAGACCACGGTCTCGCCGGCGCCGGGACAGACGTCGAAACGGTCCATCTTCTTCTTCACCCAGCGATAGCGCCTGGCGTTGAAGCCAGTCGGCCCCCGCGGATGGTCGAATTCACGTCCGCCGGTGAAGGTGATCACGGTGCCCGGCTTCATATAGGCGGCCGCCGCGTCGGGATCGGGGATCATTGACGCCGTCAGATAGGCCTCGACGATCTCGGCATCGGTCAGCGGGCGGGCATTGGTTTTGGTGGTGACGGACATGACGGGGCTCCAGGGATCGTCAAGACTCTACAATCTGGCTGTCAAAGTGCATGCACATTTTTTAAACAGTTTGACTAGCAATCTGCACACAATCTGTTGCTGCCGGTTCCCCGCGCTTCCGCTAGGCTGAGACCATCCTGATGTTTCTTCCCCGATGATCGCGAAACCTGCCTTCGACCTGGTCTTCCGCAATGCCGTGACGCGCAGATCGGCGTCCGCGGTCGATATCGGCATCGCCGACGGCAGGATCGCCGCGATCGCGCCACGGCTTACCTGCGAGACTGTCGAGGTCGACCTCGGCGGCCGGCTGGCGCTGGGCGGCTTCGTCGACACCCATATCCATCTCGACAAGGCCTGCCTGCTCGGCCGCTGCGGCCACGATCACAACAGCGTCGCCGAGGCGATCCGTGCGGTGTCGGCGATGAAGCGCGATTTCACGGTCGAGGACGTCTACGCACGCGGCGCCGGCGTGATCGAGCGCGCGATCACCGCGGGCACCACGCGGATGCGGACCCATGTCGAGATCGACCCGCGGATCGGATTGCGCGGCTTCGAGGCGGTCAAGGCGCTGAAGCGCGATTACGCCTGGGCGCTCGATCTCTCGGTCTGCGTCTTTCCACAGGAGGGCCTGACCAACGACCCCGGCGCCGACGAGCTGCTGGTCGCGGCACTCCACGACGGCGCCGAGGCGATCGGCGGCTGCCCTTACGTCGACACCGATCCGAACGCGCATATTTCGCGCATCTTCGACCTGGCGCAGCAATTCGACATCGATGTCGACCTGCATCTCGACTTCGATCTCGATCCGTCGTGGTGGCACATGGAAGAGGTCTGCCGGCAGACCGAGCGGCGCAACTATCACGGCCGCGTCGCGATCGGACATGCGACCAAACTCTCCGCGCTGCCGCCTGACAAGTTGAAGGCGGCGAGCGCGCGTCTCGCCGCAGCCGGTGTCGCGGTCACCGTGCTGCCCGCCACCGACCTCTATCTGATGGGCCGCGATGCCACCCACAACGCCCCGCGCGGCCTGACCGCTGCGCACCGGCTCGTGACCAGTGGCGTGCTGTGCTCGGTCGCGACCAACAATGTGCAAAACCCGTTCACGCCGTTCGGGGACGCATCGCTGCTGCGGATGGCCAATCTCTACGCCAATGCCGCGCATGCCGGGATCGGTGAATTCGAAACCTGCCTCGATCTGGTCACCGAGCTGCCGGCGCGGCTGATGAACCTCAGCGATTACGGCATCGCCGTCGGTAACCCCGCTGACCTCGTCGTGCTCGATTGCGACAGCGGAACCAATGCGATCGCCGAGCTGCCCGATGTGCTGATGGGCTTCAAGCGCGGCCGCAAGACCTTCGAGCGGCAGCGGCCGAGATTGTTCCGGCCGACTGCTCGTCTCCCGTCATCCTGAGGAGCCGCAAAGCGGCGTCTCGAAGGATGCACGACCCGCCTGCATCCACGCGGAGAGAGCCGGGCCGTCGACCCTTCGAGACGCCGCTTTGCGGCTCCTCAGGGTGACGGATCGATTGGGCAGGTCGGCGCACGTCGCAGCACCAACCTGCGCGCATTGTCGCCTTGCCCTGCCGCGAATTGACGCGTCCGCCGATCCGTTGTTGAACTTGCCCAACATCAACAAACGCCGGGCAGGAACCCATGAGTAAATCCACCACGATCAAAAGCGTCGAGACGCTCGCCTGCGATGCCGGCTGGCGGAATTATCACTTCGTCAAGGTGACGACCACGGATGGGCTGGTCGGCTGGAGCGAATATGACGAGGGTTTTGGCGCGCCCGGCGTGACGGCGGCGATCGAGCGGCTGTCGGCGCGGGTGATCGGCAAGAACGCCTTCGAGCATGAGCGGATCTATGTCGAGCTGTTCGCCGCGACGCGGCCTGCCGCCGGCGGCGTGGTGGCGCTGGCGTTGGGGGCGATCGAGAACGCGCTGCTCGACGTCAAGGCCAAGGCGCTCGGCGTGCCCTGCTACGACCTGCTCGGCGGCAAGATCCGCGACCGTGTGCGGGTCTACTGGTCGCATTGCGCGACCTGGCGCATCAATCATCCCGATTGGTACAAGCCGGCCATCACTGATCTCGACGGCGTCAAGGCGATCGGCGCCGAGGTGCGCGAGAAGAAATTCACGGCGATGAAGACCAACATCTTCGTCTATACCGACGGCAAGCCGCAGGGCTGGCGCCCCGGTTTCGGCTCGCCATTCCAGCCCGAGATCAATGTCGACCGCACCGTGCTGCGCAATCTCTGCATGCATCTGGAGGCGATCCGCGACGGCGCCGGGCCGGATGTCGACCTTTTGCTCGACCTCAACTTCAACGCCAAGACCGAAGGCTATCTGAAGATCCTGCGCGCCATCGAGAAGATGGACATGTTCTGGGTCGAGATCGACACCTTCAACCCGCAGGCGCTCGGCTATATCCGCCGCCAGAGCCCGCACCCGATCTCGTCCTGCGAAACGCTATTGGGCCTGCGCGAATTCCTGCCCTATTTCACCGAGCAGGCGATGGACGTCGCGATCATCGACACGCCGTGGAACGGGGTGTGGCAATCGATGAAGATCGCAGCCGCAGCCGAGCATTTCGAGGTCAACGTCGCGCCGCATAATTTCTACGGCCATCTCTGCACCATGATGAACGCGCATTTCTGCGCCGCGGTGCCGAACTTGAGGATCATGGAGACCGACATCGACCGGTTGGCCTGGGACCACGAGCTGTTCACCCATGTGCCCGAATTCGTCGACGGCCATCTGGTGATCCCGGACCGCCCGGGCTGGGGCACCGAGCCGAACGAAGAAGGCCTGCGCGCGCATCCGCCGAAGAACAAGGGCGGGTTGCTGAACTACGGGCTGAAGAAGTAACTCTCTCCGTCGTCCCGGCGAAGGCCGGGACCCATTACCACCGCTGCATCGGGTGAAAGGGACTATTGCCCCAGCGGAGCAAAACAAGTCTCAGTTGGGGTAATGGGTCCCGGCCTTCGCCGGGACGACGGATAAACCCAGCGCACGCCCCTCTCAATTATCCTCCCGCACCGGCGTGAACGCGCTCTCGATCACGTCGCCGATCGGCTGCCAGGCATTGCCGTCGAACTGCACCAGCCGCATCTGCTTGATCGGGCGGAAATCCTTCGGCCCGGTGTTGATGACGATTCCGGGCAGTGCAATCGGGCTCTGAAAGTTCTTCAGCGACGCCGCCTGCCGCATGATGTTGTCGCGCGACAGGTCGTCGCCGCATTGGCGCAGCACCTGCATCAGCGTGTCGGCGGCGGCATAGCCGAACACGGCATAGATGTCGTCCTTGTCGCCGTCGGGGTAGTATTTGTCCATGAAGGCGTCCCACGCCTTGATCTGCGGGTCGTTCTTCCAGGCGGCGTCGCCGGCGTCTTTCAGGAACGAGGTCGAGATCACGCCGAGCGAGTTTTGCAGGCCCGCCGGCCGCAATGCGCTGGCGATCGATGCCGAGGCATTGTCGAGGATGAACACCGGATGCCAGTCGAGGTCGGCGGCGACGCGGATCGCACGCGCCGCGATCGCCGGCGCGCCATCGAACACCAATATGTCGGCGCCGGAGTTCTTCAGGATCCCGATCTGGTTCTGGATCGCGGTCTCCGATGCGTCGAAAGCGAGGTCGGCGACGATCATGCCGGCGGTGTCGCCGAGCCCTTCCTGCAATCCCTTGAACAGGTCGCGGCCGAATTGGTCGTTCTGCCAGAGCACCGCGATCTTGCGCGAAGGATAGGCGGCCTGGATGTAATTGGCATAGATCCGTCCCTCGGCGCGGAAGGTCGGCTGCCAGCCCATAGTCCAGGGAAAGCTCGCGGGATGCGCCCATTCCTCGTCGCCGGACGCGACGAACAGCTGCGGGATCTTCTTCTCGTTGAGATATTTCCGCACGGCGAGGTTACTCGGCGTGCCGAACGAGCCGAACATCACCAGCACATCGTGCTGCTCGACCAGATCGCGGGTCTGCTCCATCGCGGTCTTCGGATTGGAGCTGTCATCGACCGAGACGAACCTGACCTTGCGGCCGTTGATGCCGCCATGTTCGTTGACCATGTCGAAATAGGCCGCCTCGGCCCGCCCGATGGTCGCGAACGCGGCGAGCGGCCCGGTGTAAGGCATCACATTGCCGATGCGGATTTCGCTGCCGGCCGCCTCCGGCGCCTGCTGCGCGCGCAACGGCGCTGCCGCGAGAACAACTGCGAGGGCCAGGACCGTCGAAAGCACGGTTTGTCGTTTTGTTTGCATCAACATCGCCACAAACGCCGGCGACTAGCCGGCGCTCCCTCCCAGCGAACGGAGCTTATCGCCCAAGCGGATGCCGGAAAAATGAAATGTTGATGGCGGAGATGGACCTCAGCGCAATGTTATGTCGAGCCAGCCCAGCGGATTGACCGCGACGCGGTCGCCATCATCGACCAGAACCGTGGTGGTTTCGGCCTCGATCACAGCGGGACCAGCCAGCGATTGCCCCGGCTTGAGGTCGTCGAGCGCATAAACCGGCACTTCGCGCCAGGCACCGAACCAGGCCTGCCGTTTGCCGCGCGGTGCGCAGGGCGCAGCCGACGGCGTCCCGCCAGCCTCGCTGCCGCGTGGCGCCACCTTGCCGACCGCGGCGACACGCGCATTGACGAACACCACCTCCTGCCCACGCGAGGCATAGGTGTAGAGCTCCTCATGGCGGCGATGGAAACGCTCCTCGATCTGCGCCACCAGATCGGCGGCGCCGAGATCGAGGTCACCGAGCGGCACGTCGATCTCGAACACCTGCTCGCCGTAACGCATCTCGGCCGAGCGCTCGATCGCGATGTCGCCCTTGAACCAGTCACGCAGGCGGCCCGCCGCCTGCGCCTCCAGGGCAGCGAACAGTGCACGCACCTCGTCGGCGGAAATCCGGCCCGTGCCGTAATGCGTGCGGCTGACCTCGTAGCGCAGGTCGCTGGTCAGCATGCCCCAGGCCGACAGCACGGAGGCCACTGTCGGCACGATGATGCGCTTGATCTCGAGCTCGCGCGCGACCTCCGCGGCATGCATGCCGGCGGCGCCGCCGAAGCTGAGCAGCGCGAATTTTCTGGGATCGACGCCGCGGCGCAAGGTCATCAGGCGGATGCCGTCGGCCATCTTCAGGTTGATCATCTTGTAGATGCCGGCGGCAGCCTCGATCCGCGACAGTTCGAGCGCCGCAGCGATCCGGTCGACCGCGGCTTCCGATGCCGCGCGATCGAGCGGCCGCGCGCCGCCCATGAAGGCCGCGGCATCGAGATAGCCGAGCACGACATTGGCGTCTGTCACGGCGGCCGCGGTGCCGCCATTACCGTAACAAGCCGGGCCCGGCACCGAGCCCGCGCTCTCCGGCCCGACCCGCAAGGTGCGGCTGCCGTCGACGCTCGCGATCGAGCCGCCGCCGGCTGCGATGCTGGCGATGTCGAGGCTGCGCAGCGCGATACGCTGGCCCGCCAGCATTCCGTCGGCCGACAGCGAGGCCTGGCCATCCGCGATCAGCGAGATGTCGGTCGAGGTGCCGCCCATGTCGAACGGCACCAGATCGGGAATCCCGAGCATCTCGGCGCAGCGGCGGCTGCCGGAGATGCCGCCGGCCGGCCCCGACAGCACGGTGCCGGCGGCGAGCCGCGAGGCTTCCTCCACCGGCGCCATGCCGCCATGCGACAGCACGACAAACAGCGAGCCTTTGAAACCGGCCTCATGCAGGCCGCGCTCCAGATTGGTGAGATAGCGCCGCACCGTCGGCGCGACATAGGCGTTCACGATGGTGGTCGAGACGCGCTCATATTCCTTGATCTGCGGCAGCACGTCGCTGGAACGCGACACGCTGATCTCGGGCAATTCCTTCGCCAGCCGTTCGACCGCGGCAAGCTCATGCGCCGGATTGAGATAGGCGTGCAGGAAGCATACCGCGACCGAATTCGCGCCGGATCGTTTCACCTCGGCGATGACGTCGCCGAGCGCCGTGGCATCCAGTGCCACCGCCGCGCTGCCGTCGGCCTTCAGCCGCTCGCGCACACCGAAGCGGCGCTCGCGCGGCACCAGCGGCTCCGGCGGCGGCGTGCGCAGATCGTAACGATCCGGCTTCAGCCCCTCGCGCATCTCGACGACGTCGCGATGGCCCTCGGTGGTGAGCAGCGCGACCTTCGCGCCCTTGCGCTCCAGTAGCGCATTGGTCGCAACCGTCGTGCCGTGCACCAGGCGATCGGTGGCGGTGAGCATCGCCGCGCGCGTGACGTCGAGACGCCGCGCCAGTTCGTCCAATCCGGCCATCACGCCGATCGACTGATCGGCCGGCGTGGACGGCGATTTCGCGAACACGGTTCGCCCGGTTTGATCCGTCGCAACCAGGTCGGTGTAGGTGCCGCCGACGTCAACGCCAATCGTATACATCGCTGCCCTATACCGCCTTCGAAACCAGTCCTTGCGCGACGTCGCGCGCCCGCGCCTCCGCCGATCGCTGCTCGGGTGGTCCCCAACCACCACCACCGGAGGATCGGATCTCGAGGCAATCGCCGGGACGCAGCTCGATGCCGACCTCCTTGGTCTTCAGCACCCGCGGCTCGCGGCCTTCCGACAGGAGGCGATAGCGATGCGGCTCGCCATCCTGGCCGCCGAGCATGCCGCAGGGACCGTGGCGCGCGCCGTCGCCGGCGGTGTTGCCCTTGGCCGGCTTTTGCGTCTCCAGCACCATGTCGAGCGCCACACCGAGTCCGCCGCGATGCTGGCCGTCGCCGCCGGAATCCGGCCGGAACTCGTGCTGGCGGAAATGCAGCGGGAATCGCACTTCCGCGACCTCGATGCTGCCGAACTTGAGTCCGCCGACCGAATGCCACTCGCCGATCGAGGAATAGCCGTCGCCGCCGGGCGATGCGCCGCCGCCGGGCCGCGCCTGGAACATGTGCCAGATGAAATTGCGCCCGTTGCGCGGATCCTCGCCCTGGATCGCAATCCGGAACCGGCGGCCCCAGCCGCCCATCACGCGGTCCGGACAGGACGCCGACATCGCCTTGATGATTGCTTCGACGATCTCGTTGGAGGGATGGCTGGTGCACAAGGTCACGGGCCGGCCGGGATCGGCCCATACGATGGTGCCCTGCTTCGCCACCACCTTGAGCGGCCGCAGCGCGCCGGTATTCTTCGGGATGTCGGCGTCGATCAGATAGGCAAACGCCATCGCGACCGCGGCCTGCATGTTGGCATGCGAGGAATTGACGAAACTGGTCGACTGCGGATCGGAGCCGGTGAGATCGACCTCGATGTCGCTGCCCGTCTTGGTCACCTTGGCGGCGATCTTGATGTCGGTGCGGCCGTGGCCGTCGTCGTCGAGCAGCGCTTCGCCGGTGAACACGCCGTCCTTCCAGGTCGACACCACGGCGCGGGTCTGCTGCTCGGTGGCATCCAAGATCGCCTCGATCGCGGCTTCGACGGTCTCCGCGCCGAACTCGCTGAACAATTTTGAGACGCGGCGCTCGCCGAGATGCGCGGCGCCGAGCATCGCCGCGAGGTCGCCGCGGAATTCGCGGGGATTGCGGATGTTCAAAGCCAGGAGGTCGAGCAGATCCTCGCGCGGCTTGCCGGCCTCGTAGAGCTTGATCGGCGGAATCCGGATGCCTTCCTGATAGATCTCGGTCGCAGCCGGATTGTAGGCGCCATGGGTGGCGCCGCCGATGTCGCTCTGATGCGCGCGCACGATGGTCCACAGCAGCCTTTTTCCGCCGTCGAACACCGGCACGAAGGCGGTCAGATCGGGCAGATGACTGCCGCCCTGATAGGGATCGTTGAGCAGGATGACGTCGCCGGGCGCGATCTCCTTGAAGCGCTCCTCGACCGCCAGCGTCGCCCACGGCAGCGCCCCGACATGCACGGGGATGTGATCGGCCTGCGCGATCAGCCGCCCGCTGGTGTCGCAGATCGCCAGCGAGAAATCGCGGCTCGAATTGAGGATCTGCGAATAGGAGGTGCGAAGCATGGATTCGCCCATCTCCTTCACGATCGACGACAGGCGGTGCTGGACGACGGAGCGGGTGATCGGGTCGATCTTGGCGGGCGTGGGCACGTGACTTCCGGAAGCGGTGGAACCGGCCGCTATCTTACCGTCGCCGCCGTCGAGGTATAGACCCAAAACAGCGCAGTCCCGATCAGCAGCGCGGCCGCGATGAACAGCAGCACCGCGGGCAGCCCGAACAGCGCCGCGACGCCGGCGGTGCTCGATTGCAGCAGCGCGGCACCCAGGAAGAATGCGAGATTGACCGAGGACAGCGCCTTGCCGGTGTTCTGGGCATCGACCAGCTGCCGCGTCATGCCGTAGATCAAGGGCTGCGCCGAGGTCACCAGCCCGATCAGGATCAGCAGCACCAGGTCATACCGCGTCGGCATCACGGCAACGCCGAACAGGTTGGAGACCGGGAAATGCGGCGCGCCGCCTGCCATCACGACCAGCAGCAAAGCGGCGACCGCATGGGTTGCCGCCACCACGGTACGGCGATGCCCGAACTTGCGATCGAAGGCACCGATACAGGCTGGGCCCACAATCATCGCCAGCGTGAACAGGCCAAGCACATTGCCGGCCTCGATGCGGCTCAGACCCTTCACATCCATCAGCCACGGCCCGGCCCACAGGCCGCGCAGCACCAGCGAGGCGCCGAGCGACACCAGCGACAGCGCGATCAGGCCGCGCAGACCGCGCGACAGCCCGAGCCGCAGCACCTCGGCCATCTGCCGCAGCGGCGAGGATTCATCGGCATGCGCCGCCGGCTGGCGCGGCACCAGCGCGAACACCGCGATCAGCACGACGATGCCGAAGCCGGCCGAAAGCCAGAAGCCGGCGCGCCAGCCCAACTGATCGACCACGAAGGCCAGCGGGCTCGCCGACAACAGCATGCCGATATTGCCGATCGAGAGGATCAGGCCGGACCACAGGCCGAACTTCGCCGCCGACATCTGCTTGGCGGCGAGCGTCATCGGGCACATCAGCATGCCCGAGGTGGCGACGCCGAGCATCAACTGGCCGAGCACGAAGCTCGCGGGACCGGTGGCCAGCGCCGAGACCAGCGTTCCGACCACGGTGCCGGTGAGCAGGCCGAGCGACACCGGCCGCACGCCGAAGCGGTCCATGGCGGCGCCGACCGGGATCTGCGAGGCGGCAAAGGAGAAATGATAGATCGAGGTCAGGCTCGCCAGCGCCTGCGGCGAGGTGCCGAAATCCCGCGCCATCAAATCGAGGCTGATCGCCGGGATGGTTCGCAGCAATGTCGACAGCATATGGCCGGAGGCCAATGCCAGAAGCGCAAGAACCAGGGCGCGGAAACCGATCCCCGCCTCTTCCTTCGTCACCACGCCGTCCATGAATCGCTTATTCCCCGGGCATCCCAGGGACGGGCGTAACATTATTGGGCTGGCGGTGCCAACTTTGAAGGCAACGCTCTGTCGGAGGCCCCTGATGCGGTCATGGCCGGGCTTGTCCCGGCCATGACGAATTCGTCGAAGCGTAGTCCTGATGACTACTGCTTATGGAACACAAGCGTACGCAGCTCGATGCTCTCGCGCGGCGCGGCGTCGGCCGGCGTGGTCGGGTCGACGAACGCGGTGTGCGGCCCAAACCGGGTCCGGCCGTCGGTCGCCGAGTCGTAGCATTTCAGCAGGATCGCCTCGTCCGGCGTCATCTCGGGGATGTAGAACCAGCGGTGGTTCGGATTGTATTTCACCGAATAGGTCTCGCCGCTGCGGTTCGGATAGATCAGGTCGGAGGCGATCAGATCTTCCGGCGCGATCGTGGTGCCGTCGGCCATCGCGAGCGGTGAATCGCGCAACGGACCGCGGATCGGACGCCATAGATTGATCACCTGGACGCGGCCCTTGACCAGTTGCTCGGCCTCGTTAGGCAGGTGTTCGAACACGCGGTTGTGGCCGGAGATCGCGGTCTGGTCGACATGGACCCGGGTCGCGGGCTGGCGCGGTCCGCCGCCGCGGATGTCGGCAGCGCCCTCGACGCGCTTGCGCACGGTGTGATCGAAGATGAAGACGCGATCGGCCTTCAGCGTCGCCTTCAGGAACGCCTCGACCGCCGGGTAGTAGACGTTGCGGACTTCATTGTCGTCGTAATAGTCCTTCACGCTGGTCGGATGCTTGACCAGCGCAAAGCCTTCGCGGTCGAGCGAGAAGCTGTCGGCGATCAGGCGCCCGTCGAAGATCGGAACATTGTGGGCTTCGGGCAGCGCGGTGGATTTGGGTTCGCCGGGCGGCGGGTCGAAAGCGTAGGTCCGGGGCTTGCCCGGCGTCGGCGCGAGATAGTTCAGTTCAGCGGTCACAAACGGCAGCGACTCGATGCGAGTTTCTTGAAGGCCCATGGTGATCTCCCGGACTCGATTGTTCGTGCATTTGATTTTGGCGGCGCGGGAGGGCGCGGCAAGGGGACGACGAAAATAGCAACGTTGCGGTCTTGGCAGGTGCCGAAAGGGGAAAATCGTTGTCGCATGTCGCGCGACAACGATTGAATGTTTTGGTGATCACGGATTCGTTAGCATGATGAATATTGGCACGTCCCCTCCACGCCGGTCGTCCTGGCGAAAGCCAGGACCCATAACCACTGAATTTGATGATGACCGGGATAGTGGCTCCAGCGTCGTCCAAAAAGCAGACGATTGGGGCAATGGGTCCTGGCTTTCGCCAGGACGACGCCGATATCTGGTGCATTGGCAGCGCCTACCGCCTATGCCGTCGCTCTACAGCCCCGCGCCCTTCTCGACAGCGGCGGCAAACGATCGATCGACGATGTCGGCGGCGT
This sequence comes from Bradyrhizobium sp. UBA2491, assembly GCF_002341725.1. Lineage (NCBI taxonomy): Bacteria > Pseudomonadati > Pseudomonadota > Alphaproteobacteria > Hyphomicrobiales > Nitrobacteraceae > Bradyrhizobium > Bradyrhizobium sp. UBA2491. Next base: position 61,118 of record NZ_DDOP01000059.1, on the reverse strand, counting down.
TGATCTTCTGCCGGATCAGGCCCCAGCGATCGTAGAGGTCGATGGTCTTCTGCTCGTCGGCCACCACGCTGTCGTCGATCGGCGCGATGCGGATCCTGGCCCGGGTCAGCCAGTTCAACGGCACCGCGGGCGGGATGTTCATCAGCCTGCCCCAGGTCGCGGCATAGCCCTCGACATTGTTCTGCGACCATGCCCGCGCGGCCGCGAGCCGGCGCACGAAATCCTCGAGCTCGGCGCGCTTGCCCTTGATCGCGTCCGGCGTCGCGACCTGGAAGCCGAGGCCGGGCGTGATGCCGTCTGCGGTGATGACGCGGCGTGACTTGAACAGCACCTCTTCCTGGCTCACGTAAGGCTCCCAGGTCGACCAGGCATCGACCGAGCCTTGCATGTAGGCGACCTTGGCGTCCGACGGCGCGAGGAACACGATCTGCACGTCGACGGCCCCCCAACCCCTGGATTCCAGCGCCGCCAGGATCAGCTGATGGCCGATCGAGCCGCGGCCGGTCGCGATCTTCTTGCCACGCAGGTCGTCGAAGCTCTTGATCGCCGAGTTTTCCGGCACCAACACCGCAAGCCCGTCGCGCGACTGGCGCACGGCCGCGATCGCCTTGACCGGGATTTTGGCGGCCGCGGCGAAGGTGAACGGGGCGTCGCCGACCAGGCCGGTGTCGATCGCGCCCGCGCCGAGCGCTTCCAGCAGCGGCGCGGCGGCGGCGAACTCCTTCCATTCGATCTTGTAGGGCACATCCTTGAGCACCCCGGCCGCTTCCATCACGGCCTGCGAATTGCCCTTCTGGTCGCCGACGCGCAGCGTGGCCTGCGCGAAGGCCGCGTCGATGGCGGCGAGCGCGAGCGCCGCCGCGACGATGAGACGGATCATTCTGCGGCAATCCCCCGTTGCTCATCGCGCGCAGCGATCAGCTTGCGGGTCAGCGGGATCAGCTCGCGGCCATAGTCGATGGCATCGACCAGCGGATCGAAGCCGCGGATCAGGAAGTGGCTGACGCCGAGATCGTAGTAATCGGCAAATACCTCGGCGACCTGCTCGGGCGTGCCGACCAGCGCCGTGGTGTTGCTGTTGGCGCCGGTGAGCTTTGCGATCTCGGTCCACAGCCGTTTGTCGATGCGCTGGCCCTGATCGGCGAGCGCCAGCAGCCGCTTGGCGCCGTCGGTCGCGTGGTTGGGACGACGGTAGCCGGTCTGGTCCTGCAACGCGGTGGCGCGCTCCAGGATGTGCTCCGCCTTCGCCCACGCCTTCTCTTCGGTGTCGGCCAGGATCGGCCGCACCGACAGGCTGAAGCGCGGCGTCGGCCGGCCATTTTTGGCCGCGGCCGCGCGCACCCGCGCGGTGACGTCGCGCACTTGGGCGTAGGACTCCCCCCACAGCGCGAAAGTATCGGCGTGCTTGCCGGCGACCTCGACCGCGGCGTCCGAGCCGCCGCCGACGAAAGTGTAGATGCCGCCCTTCTGCAACGGCTTCACCTGCGAGAAGCCGTTCTCGACGTTGTAGTACTTGCCGCTGTAGTTGAACGGCTTCTCGCTGGTCCATTCCAGCCGCACCACGTCGAGGAATTCGCTGGTGCGGGCGTAGCGCTCGTCCTTGTCGTCGAGCGTGTTGCCATCCTGGCGCAGCTCGATGGCGTTGCCGCCGGTGATGACGTGCAGCGAGACGCGGCCGCCATAGAACTGGTCCAGCGTCGCGAGCTGGCGCGCCAGGAGCGTCGGCGCGGTAAAGCCCGGCCGTTGCGCGATCATCACCTTGAGCTGCTTGGTGATCGTGAGCACATGCTGCGCGACCTGCAAGGCGTCCGGCGTGGTCGAGTGGAACGCCAACAAGGCGCGGTCGAAACCGGCGAGCTCATGCGCCTTGGCGACCGTCTCGATATAGGGCGGATCAAGCACCGGACCTGTGCGGACGATGGTCTCGGACGCATTGTTGTTGGTGATGAAGCCGATGAACTCGACCGGCATGGCTGATAACTCCGTTGTTGTTGGCTGTTGTTTCAGACGCCCAGCGCGAAGCGTCCGGCGGAGACACGGGTGGAATCATCCTGTGGAGTATGAACGCGGCCGCACAACACGTCGCGATAATGCCGCTCCAGCGGATTGGTTCGCGACAGGCCGTGATTGCTGGTCAGCGACAAGGCATCCTCCACCACTGCCGCGGCGTTGTTGGTCACCGTCAGCTTGACGATGTTAGACTCGATCGCGGTGAGCTGGAAGCCGTTATCGAAATCGGCGGCGAAGCTGTCGATCAGCCGGGCGTTGACCGCGAGCCGGGCCTCGATTCCGCCGACTACCTCCTGCATCCGGGGCAATGTCGCCAGCGGCGCGCCGAGATTGGCGGGCACCCGCTCCTTCAGGAATGTGACCAGCCAGTCGCGGGCGGCGCGGGCGATGCCGTCATAGATCGCGGCAACAAAGATCGCATGCACGGTCGCCTGGGTGACGTCAGGAACCTTCCAGTCATCGGGCTTGCGGACGTCGATCTCGCAGTCCAGCGGAAACACCACGTCGTCGAAGACCACCGTGTGGCTGCCGCTGGCGCGCAGGCCGAGATGATCCCAGCTCTCCTCGATCCGCGTTCCCGGCAATCCGGCCGGAACCAGGAACTGCCCGACACGGGCGTCCGGCTCGTCGGTCTTCGCCCAGACCGCGTACCATTTCAGGATCGGCGCGCCGGTCGAATAGATCTTGCGGCCGGTCAGCCGCCAGCCAGTTTCGGTGCGGCGCGCGATTGTCGCCGGCAGGCCGCCGCGGGCGGGCGAGCCGAGTTCGGGTTCGACCCGCAGCGCGTTGATCAGCGCCACGCCCTCGACCGTCTCCTTGGCAAGCTTGCGCGACAGCCGAGTAGGCCAGCGCGTGCTGCGCGCCATCACCAGATGCTGGATGTAATGCATCGACAGCACCAGCGCCGTCGACGGATCGGCCTTGCCGACGATACCAAGCACGCGCGTGGCATCGCGGGCACCTGCCCCGCCGCCGCCAAGCGCCGCCGGCACGGTGAGCGCGAGCAGGCCTTCGCGCGAAAGGTCGGCGAAATTCTCGAACGGGAAGCTGGCGTCGCGATCGTGCGCCGGCGCTCGCGCGGCGAAGACGCCCGCAAGACGCAGCGCACGCGCAATGTGCTCCGGCTCGTTGGCCTCCGGCAGCTCCCTCGCCGCCGTCGTCACCATGTCGCCTCCAGTCCGAGCAAGCCGAGGATCTGCTTGCGCAGCTCCGCGAGATAGGGATCGCCGCGATGCCGCGGATACGGCCGCTGCACGGCGATATCAGCCTTGATCCGCGCCGGCCGGTCGGAGAGCACGATGACGCGGTTGGCGAGCACCAGTGCTTCCTCGACGTCGTGGGTGACCAATAGCGTAGTAAACCCCTTGCGCTGCCACAGCGCCACGAGCTCCGATTGCATCGCGATCCGGGTCAGGGAGTCGAGCTTGCCGAGCGGCTCGTCGAGCACCAGGATCTTCGGATCGTTGACCAGCGCGCGCGCCAGCGCCACCCGCTGCGCCATGCCTCCGGAGAGCTGGTGCGGATAGGCATTGCGGAACGAGGACAGGCCGACCAGCTCGATGACCGCATCGACTCGGTGCCGCTGGGTCTTGAGAATGCCCTGCGCTTCCAGCCCGAGCGCAACATTGTCCCACACCGTGCGCCAGGGAAACAGCGTCGGATCCTGGAACACGACGACGCGCGACGGATGCGGGCCGGTGATGCGCGCATCGTCCTCCCGCAGCGAGCCGGCGCGCGGCTTCTCCAGCCCGGCGACCAGCCGCAGCAAGGTCGACTTGCCGCAACCGGACGGACCGAGCAGCGCGACGAACTCGCCGGGCGCGATCGAGAGGGTGACGTTGTCGAGCACCGGAAGAGCCACGCCATCGATATCGAAGGCGTGGCTGACGCCCTCGATGTCGAGTTCGGCGCCAACGGCGGGATAGGTGATCGCCTCAGCAGCGGATTGCACTACCATTTGACGACGCCCTTCTGCCAGACCAGCAGGCGGTCGCGGGTGCGGAACAGCAGCGTGATCGCCCCGGAGCAGAGCAGCGACATCACGATCAGCGCCGCATACATGTTGGAATAGGCCGCCCAGCCCTGCGCCCATTGCAGGTACCAGCCGAGCCCCGCCTTGACGCCGATCATCTCGGCGACGACGAGCACCGCAAAGGACGAACCGAGCCCCATGAACAGGCCGACGAACACATGCGGCAGCGCGGCGGGGATCGCAACCTTCAGCACCAGGAACGACGGCCTTGCGCCGAGCGTGCGCGCGACGTCGTAATAGGCGCTGCTGACGCTCGCCACACCCGACCAGGTCAGCACCGTCACCGGGAAGCCGGTGGCGAGCGCGATCAGGAAGGTTGAGGCGCTCCAGCTCGACGGAAAGGTGAAGAACGCGATCGGCAGCCAGGCGGTGGCCGGCAGCGGACCGATGAAGCGCAGCACCGGATGCACCCAGTAGCCAATCTTTTGCGACCAGCCGATCGAGACGCCGGTGATGAAGCCGACGGTTGCGCCGATGATGTAGCCGCCGAGTTGCAGCTTGATCGAGGCGAACACGCTGTCGAGCAGCTTTGGCAGGTCGTCGGTATAGACCTCGAGGATCGCCTGCGGCGGCGGGAAGAACGGCAGCGGCAGCCAGGCGAATTTCGCGGTCGCGACTTCCCACAACGTGACGAAGGCGCCGAACGCGACCAGCCAGGGCGCGCGCTTGCGCAGCGCCTGTCCGGCGCCGCCGAGATAATCCGCGCTGAATGTGCCGAACAGGATGAAGGCCGCGATCACGATCGCCCCGATGCCGAGCGATCCGGTCCGCGACCAATCACCGACATCGGGCCAATACAGGCATGACAGGCCGAAAGCGAGCCAGGCGAGGCTTGCCGCGAGCCCGACGCCGTAGCTGCCGGAGAGGTCCGCGAATGTGACCGCAGCACGCGGCGCGGCCGCGGCGGTCGCGTCAGACACCGAATACGTCGACATAGATCCGCTCCGCGAATTTGGCCGTGTCGGTGCTCTGCTTGAACACCTGAACCGATTTCAGATCGTCGGCATAGCCCTTGAGCTCGCGCTTCAGCACCTCGCCGGTCGGGTGATGATGGTGGGTGTGGTAACGCGCCATCGCCTCGAGATCGGCGAGGCTCGCGGCCTTCGGCGCATAGGGCTGGAACGACTTCGCAGCCTTGTCAGGGTTCTGCGAGGTGAACATCGCGGCGTCGAGCAACGCCTGGGTGATGGCGCGCGCGACATGGGGCTCCTCGCGCACCAGGCTGCCGCGCAGACCGACGATGCAGCAGCTCTTGTCGCGGTACTCGCCGTCGAGGTTGGAGGCGACCTCCTTGTACTGCGCGTCCTTGAGCCAGAGATAAGCCAACGGATCGGACGACAGGAAGGCCTGCACCTCGCCCTTCTCGACCGCGACATTGAGCAGATTGCCGGGATAGGCGCGCCAGTCGACATCCCTGACCGGATCGATCCCGAGCTTGGAGAGCTGGATCGAGAAGAAGTTCTTGTCAGGGCCCGCGAGATCGCCGACCGCGACGATCTTGCCCTTGAGATCGGCAAGCTTGTCGACGCCGGAGTTGGTGCGGGTCAACACCCGCATGCAGCCGCCATGGGTACCAGCGGCGATCTTGACGTCAAAGCCCTGCTCGAGCGGCTTCAACCAGCGCAGCGCCATGCCGAGCCCGGCATCGCTCTTGCCGGTGGCGATCGCCTCCAGCAGTTGGTCGGTCGAGCCGGAATAATTGACGAGCTCGACGTCGAGGTTCTGCTTCTGGAAGAAGCCGTGGTCGATCGCGACCGGCAACGGCGCAAGGCAGACCGCGCCGGCGTTCCACGACAGCTTGAGCTTGCGCGGCGCGCCTGATAGCGGCGGTGCATCGGACGCGGTCTTGCACACCGGGAATTCGGAGAAGTCGATCGCCGGCGTGATTGCACGCGGCGCGAAGGCCTGCGCGCTATAGGCTCCGATCGGCGCGGCAAAGGCCGCTGCGGCGCCCGCACGCAGCAATGTGCGGCGATCCATCACCGTCTTCTTGTTGGTCGACATTTTCACTCCTGCGTTTCGGCAAGGCTCCGCGCCGCGCGCAGACCGTCATGGCCTGCGCGCCCCGTCGTTCGAAGCTCAAGTTTCAGAAAAAGCGGATTTCGTCCTGTGCTATTGCACTCAAAGCCACGCGCAAATGATGCGGCGCGACAAGTTCACCGTCAATGAAATGGAATTTCGAATGTGGTCGGCGCGGCAGCTGATCTCTCCACGAGAGCATCGCGCGACGATGAAAGGATTTTCGCTGTCGGCGCGGTGCGGAGGCGTGGCGCCGGCATCTCGACTGCATCAAATCTGATCGGATCGGGATCGCATGCGCAATGTGTTCTACGCGCGGTATGCACGACGAGATCATCCTTGCTGGTGTGCCTGCGAATACAGATTTCCGTTTCGTTGACGGCGAAGCGCTTGCTCATAGACTTGGTCGAACGCTGCCGCGCCTTCCGCCGCGCAGCGAATGAATCAGAAAGAAAACGGCATATGCGCAAACTGACCCGTTCGGGCCCTCCCCATACCTTTACCCGCCGCACCGCGGCCGCGTTGATCGCCGCCGTGATCACGCTGTCGACGTCGGCTGCGGCGTTCGCCGCCGACGCGATCGTGCTGCGCGTCGGCGACCAGAAGGGCGGCAACCGCTCGCTGCTTGAGATCTCCGGTCTCGCCAAGGACCTGCCCTACAAGATCGAGTGGTCGGAATTCCCGGCCGCCGCGCCGATCCTGGAGGCGATCAACGCCGGCGCGCTCGACGTCGGCTATACCGGCGACCTGTCGTTCCTGACGGTCTACGCATCGGGCGCGCCGATCAAGGCGATCGGCGGCACGCGGTCCGACGCGCGGACGCAGGCGATCCTGGTGCGCGGGGATTCGCCGATCAAGTCGGCGGCCGACCTGAAGGGCAAGCGGCTTGCCGGCACGCGCGGCGGCTGGGGCCAGTTCCTGATCAACGCGACGCTGGAGAAGGCCGGCAGCCGGATCGAGGATGCGACCTTCGCCCCGCTCGGCCCGGTCGACGCCAAGATCGCGCTGCTCGCCGGCTCGATCGACGCCTGGGCGGTGTGGGAGCCCTACATCTCCTATGCGACGCTGAAGGACAAGGCGCGCGTCGTCGCCGACGGCGAGGGCCTGACGCCGACCATCACCTTCATCGTCGCCTCCGACAACGCGATCACGACCAAGCGCGCCGCGGTGCAGGATCTGGTGCAGCGGCTCAACAAGGCGCGACTGTGGTCACTCGACCACCTCGCGGAATATGCCAAGAGCACGGCCGAGCTCACAAAACTGCCGGAAGACGTGCTGCTCGCCGCCTACACTGCGCAGAAGACGAGCCCGATCGCGATCGACGAGGCCGTGGTGAAGGAGGTGCAGGCAGCCTCCGACCGCGCCACGCGCTACGGCATCCTCGGCAAGACGCTGGACGTCAGCAAGGCGGTCGACCGCAGCTTTACGGCCGGCGCGAGCTTGAACTGAGAGCAACCCGCACCCCGCGTCATGCCCGGCCTTGTGCCGGGCATCCACGTCTTGGCTTCCGCGGGAGAAAGACGTGGATGGCCGGGACAACCCCGGCCATGACGCAAGCCCGGCCATGACGCAAGCCCGGCCATGACGAACGTGGAGGCAGTTCTGCAAAGCGGTTCGCTGCCATGTGCGATCGCCCTACCTGTCAGGGTGAGGGAGCTTGACGGCCGCGCTCATCTCACCGCGCAACCCGGAGGCCTCCGATGCCCGGTCCGCTCCATCTCGCCCTGATTGTCACGGCACACCTGCTCTGCATGACCTTGTTGGTCGCGCTGTCGGTTTGATAGCGTTGTCTCCGGGACCTTGATCCATCGGAGAGAACAACAATGAACCTATCGATGAAAGACCGCGTCGCGGTGGTCACCGGCGGCAGCAAAGGTATCGGGATCGCGGTGGCGCGGCGGTTTGCGGAATCCGGCGCCAAGGTCGCGATCCTCGCCCGCGGCGCCGCCGACCTCGCGGCGGCGCGCGAGGCGCTCGCCAAGGACGGGCTGGTCGTGCGCGACTATGTCTGCGACGTCGCGAAGGCGGCCGATATCAAGACCACCCATGACAAGATCGTCGCCGATCTCGGCAAGATCGACGTGCTGGTCAACAACGCCGGCACCGCGCGCACGCTGGCCTTCGAGAGCATCAGCGACGAGGCCTGGCAGGAGGACCTCGACCTCAAGCTGTTCGCCGCGATCCGCTTCAGCCGGCTGGTCTGGCCGGGCATGAAGCAGCGCAAATGGGGCCGCATCATCAACGTGCTCAACACCTTTGCCAAGGCGCCGGCCGGCAACTCGGCGCCGACCTCGGTGTCGCGTGCAGCCGGCATGGCCCTGACCAAGGTCATGGCCAATGAAGGCGGCGAGCACAACATCCTGGTCAATGCGCTGCTGGTCGGCCTGATCATGAGCGATCAATGGGTCAAGCGGCACGCTGCCCAGGCGCCTACCACGGATTTCGAGGAATTCGCCAAGGGCCTGGCCAAGGGCACGCCGCTCGGGCGCATCGGTACGGCGGAGGAGTTCGCCAACCTCGCCTGCTTCCTGGCCTCTGAGCAAGGCTCCTACATCACTGGCACCGCTATCAATGTCGACGGTGGCCGCTCGCCGGTGGTTTAGAACTCCGGTGATCCAGAACTCCGGTCCTGGCTGAACCAGGACCGGAGCTCCGGATGCTTGCTTCGGCACGTTTCCACATGCGAGCCGGTGTCCATTTCGCTCGAACACTCTCGCGGGCAGGCAACCTACTGCGGCTGGCTAACGGCCCAAAAGCAAAAGGCCTCCGTCACCGGAGGCCTTTTCATCTTAAACCGCGTCCTTGGCGGCCTTGACCGGCCGTGCGCGGACGATCTTCCGGGCCGGCTTGGCCTTGAACATCATCTCTTCGCCGGTGAAGGGGTTGGTGCCCTTGCGCGCCTTGGTCGCAGGCTTCTTGACCACAACGAACTTCGCGAAGCCGGGGACGAGGAACACCCCGGCCTTCTTCAGCTCCTTGTGGCCGACATCGACGAGCGAGTCCAAAACGTTCTTGACGTCGCGCTTGGAGAGTTCGGTGGTGGTCGCGATCTTCTCGATCACTTGCGACTTCGACAGTTGGGTAACCATGGTTGCTCCATTGATTCTGGAGTGGGCACGATATGGCGGAAAACGCCGAGAAAAACAGTGTTTTCTGCACTCACCCCAGCAATATCGCTGTGGACAGCCCCCGAATCGGGGATTTTTCCAGTGTTTTTTACAGTCAAGGTGCTTCCGACCCCTAAAATTACAGCGTTTGCGCGGCTTCGGGGCGCCCGAAACGGCTCCACGAGAGAATCACTTCAGGCATCTCGCGCCGCCGGTGCACCATCACGCGGCGCGCAATCCGGGTTGCGCAGCATGGCGAGATGCCACTTCAGGTTTCGGAAATGATCGTCCAAAAGGCCGAGGCATTAGAAAATGACTTGGGTTCTCATTCCAAGGTAACATCCGGGCAAGGCGGCCGCGATCAACCAGCCGGCCGCCCGATACAAGCCTTTATTGACGTTCCGGAGACCCGCGTATGGATTTGAGCCGCCTCGAGATCAACCGCCGCACGGCCCTGCTGACCTCGGCCGCGATTGCGGCCAATGTCATCAATCCGATGCGGGCGTTCGCGCAGGAGACCCCGCGCAAGGGCGGCGTGTTCAACGTCCATTACGGCGCCGAGCAGCGCCAGCTCAATCCGAGCCTCCAGGCCTCGACCGGCGTCTACATCATCGGCGGCAAGATCCAGGAGAATCTGGTCGACCTCGATGCCCAGGGACAGCCGGTCGGCGTGCTCGCCGAGAGCTGGGAGGCTGCGCCCGACGGCAAGACCGTCACCTTCAAGCTGCGCAAGGGCATCACCTGGCACGACGGCAAGCCGTTCACCTCGGAGGACGTCGCCTTCACCGCGATGAACATGTGGAAGAAGATCCTCAACTACGGATCGACGCTGCAACTGTTCCTCACCTCGGTCGATACGCCCGATCCGCAGACCGCGATCTTCCGCTACGAGCGGCCGATGCCGCTGAACCTGCTGCTCCGCGCCCTGCCCGACCTCGGCTACGTCTCCGCCAAGCATCTCTATGAGAGCGGCGATATCCGGCAGAACCCGACCAACCTGGCGCCGGTCGGCACCGGTCCGTTCAAATTCGTCAAATATGAGCGCGGCCAATACATCATCGCCGACCGCAATCCGGATTACTGGCGGCCGAACGCGCCCTATCTCGACCGCATCGTCTGGAAGGTGATCACCGACCGCGCCGCCGCGGCCGCCCAGATGGAGGCCGGCGAGCTGCATTACAGCCCGTTCTCGGGGCTGACGATCTCGGACATGGCCCGGCTCGGCAAGGACAAGCGCTTCATCGTCCAGACCAAGGGCAATGAGGGCAACGCCCGCACCAACACCATCGAGTTCAACTTCCGCCGTAAGGAACTGTCCGACATCCGTGTCCGTCGCGCCATCGCGCACGCGATCAACGTGCCGTTCTTCATCGAGAATTTTCTCGGCGATTTCGCCAAGCTCGGCACCGGCCCGATCCCCTCGACCTCGACCGACTTCTATCCCGGCCCGAACACGCCGCAATATCCCTACGACAAGGCCAAGGCGATCGCGCTGCTCGACGAGGCCGGCTTCAAGGCCAGTGGCGGCAAGCGCTTCGCGCTGAAGCTCTTGCCGGCGCCATGGGGCGAGGACATCTCGCTGTGGTCGACCTTCGTGCAGCAGTCGCTCGGCGAAGTCGGCATCCAGGTCGACATCGTACGCAATGACGGCGGCGGCTTCCTCAAGCAGGTCTATGACGACCACGCCTTCGATCTCGCCACCGGCTGGCACCAATACCGCAACGACCCCGCGGTCTCGACCACGGTCTGGTATCGCTCCGGTCAGCCCAAGGGCGCACCGTGGACCAACCAATGGGGCTGGGAGGACAAGACCGTCGACAAGACCATCGACGACGCCGCCACCGAGGTCGATCCGGTGAAGCGCAAGGCGCTGTATGCCGATTTCGTCAAGGAGGTGAACACCGAGCTGCCGGTCTGGATGCCGATCGAGCAGATCTTCGTCACCGTGATCACGGCCAAGGCGCGCAACCACTCCAATACGCCGCGCTGGGGCTCGGCGAGCTGGCACGATCTCTGGCTGAGTGCGTGAGGCCTGCTCCCCCTCTCCCCGTTCTTCACGGGGAGAGGGTTGGGGTGAGGGGCTCCCTCCGCGAGCTACGAGCATGGACAGACCTATACCCCCTCACCCGGATTGCATCTGACGATGCAATCCGACCTCTCCCCGCAAGCGGGGCGAGGTAAGTAGAGGCCAGTGGTCACTTCACGCGAAAACGCTATAGATAGCTTATGCGTATCCTGAGCCTTGCGGGGCGGCGGCTCGCCGCCTCGATTCCGACCCTGTTCCTGATCCTGATCGGCGTGTTCCTGCTGTTGCAGCTCGCGCCGGGCGACACCGTCGATGCGCTGATGGCGCAGATGGGCGGCGGCGATGCCGCGACCGCCGAGGCGCTGCGGAAATTCTACGGGCTCGACCTCTCGGTTCCGGCACAGCTCGGCAATTATCTGTGGCACCTGGTGCGGCTCGATCTCGGCTTCTCCTCGATCTACGGCAAGCCGGTGGCGACCGTGATCCTGGAACGGCTGCCACCGACCATCCTCTTGATGACCGCCTCGCTGTCGTTCGCATTCTTCTTCGGCCTCTTGTTCGGCGTGATCGCATCGCGCGGCGTCAACCGCTGGCCGGACACGCTGATCTCCACGCTTGGCCTGATCTTCTATGCCACGCCCTCGTTCTGGTTCGGGCTGATGGCGATCGTGGTGTTCTCGGTCTATCTGCAATGGCTGCCGCCCGGCGGCTTCGAGGACATCGGCAACGTCCAGACCGGGATCTGGCGCGTCCTCGACATCGCCGCGCATCTGGTGCTGCCGACGCTGACGCTGGGGCTGATCTTCCTTGCGATCTATCTGCGCATCATGCGCGCCTCGATGCTGGAGGTCCTGAACCTCGATTTCGTCCGCACCGCCCGCGCCAAGGGCCTGGACGAGACCCGCATCATCACCCGCCACGTGCTGCGCAACGCGCTGCTGCCGATGGTGACGCTGATCGGGTTGCAGGCCGGCACCATGCTCGGCGGCTCGGTCGTGGTGGAAAGCGTGTTCTCGCTGCCCGGCCTCGGCCGCCTCGCCTATGAATCGGTGGTGCAGCGCGACCTCAACACCCTGCTCGGCATCGTGTTCGTGTCCGCGCTGCTGGTGATCGCCGTGAACTTCGTGGTCGACCTGCTCTACGCACGGCTCGATCCGCGCATCGCGGCGGAGGGCGCGTGATGGACGCGGTGAAACGCTACTTCCGCAGCCCGGCAGCGGTGATCGGCCTGATCCTGCTGCTGCTCGTGATCGCGATGGCCGTCAGCGCGGGCATGCTCTATCCGCGCGATCCGCTGGCGCTGGCGGGGCGGCCGCTGATCTGGCCGTTCTCCAACCCGCGCTTCCTGCTCGGCACCGACAATTCCGGCCGCGACATCGCCGCCCAGATCTTCTACGGCGCGCGGATCTCGCTGCTGATCGGCGGCGTCGCCACCGTGATCGCGATCCTGATCGGCATCCTGGTCGGTGCCTTCGCCGGCTACTACGGCGGCTGGGTCGACAATGTCTTGATGCGGATCACCGAGGCGTTCCAGACCCTGCCGAACTTCGTGTTGTTGCTGGTGCTGGTCGCGGTGTTCGGCTCGACCCTGACCACGGTGACCATCGCAGTCGGCGTGGTGTCGTGGCCGGCGCCGGCGCGGCTGACCCGCGCCGAGTTCCTGTCGCTGCGCAACCGTGAATTCGTGCAGGCCGGCAAGACGCTCGGCATGAAGGACATCCAGTTGATCCTCGGCGAGATCCTGCCCAACGCGCTGCCGCCGGTCATCGTCTATGCCAGCGTCGTGATGGCGGTCTCGATCCTGCTGGAAAGCGCGCTCGCCTTCCTGAGGCTGTCCGATCCCAATGTCGCCTCCTGGGGCAATCTGATCGGGCTCGGCCGCGACGTGCTCCGCGTGCAGTGGTACGTCTCGGCGATCCCCGGCATCGCGATCCTCGTCACCGTGCTGGCGGTGTCGCTGGTTGGCCAGGGCCTCAACGATGCGCTCAATCCGAGGCTGAAGAGCCGATGAGCGAAGCTGTCCTTTCGCTCGACGGCCTGACCGTGCGGCTACCCAAGGGCGCCGATCGGCCGCATGCGCTGTCCGATGTGTCGCTCTCGATCGCGTCGAACGAGATCCTCTGCGTGGTCGGCGAGTCCGGTTCCGGCAAGTCGATGATGGCCAACGCCATCATGCGGCTGCTGCCCAACGAGGTGACGATCGAGCAGGGCCGGATGTTGTTCGAAGGCCGCGACCTCTGCGCCGCCGATAACGCCGCCATGCGCGAGGTGCGCGGCGCCGGCATCGCGATGATCTTCCAGGAGCCGATGACGGCGCTCAATCCGCTGCGCACCATCGGCGACCAGATCGGCGAGATGTTTGCGATCCACACCGGCCTGTCCAAGGCCGAGATCAGCGCGCGGGTGCTGGCGCTACTCGAGGACGTCCGCATCCCCGATCCTAGGGCGACGGCAAAGGCCTATCCGCACGAATTGTCCGGCGGCCAACGCCAGCGCGCCATGATCGCGATGGCGCTGGCGCTCGATCCGAAGCTCCTGATCGCGGACGAGCCGACCACCGCGCTCGACGTCACGACGCAGGCGCAGATCCTGAAACTGATCCGCGACCTGCAACATCGCAGGAAGACCGCGGTATTGTTCATCACCCATGATTTCGGCGTAGTCGCCGAGATCGCCGACCGCGTCGTGGTGATGCAGCACGGCGCCATCGTCGAGCAAGGCGCCGCCGACAAGGTGCTGAACGATCCGCAGCATCCCTATACGAGGCAATTGATTGCCGCCGTGCCGCCGCTGACGACGCCGCCGCCGCGCATCCTCTCCGGCAAGACCATCCTGACCATCGACGGCGTCGCCAAGACTTACCGCACCGGCGGCTTCCTCGGTCGCGGCGCGCGGATCACGGAAGCCGTCAAGAACGTCTCGCTGCGGCTGCCGCGCGGCGCCACGCTCGGCATCGTCGGCGAGTCCGGCTCGGGCAAATCGACGCTCGCGCGCTGCATCGTGCGGCTGATCGATCCCGACACCGGCTCGATCGTGCTCGACGGCAAGGACTGGGCGAAGCTCAGCCGCGAGGATGTCAGGCGCGAGACCCGCCACATCCAGATGGTGTTCCAGGATCCGTTCGCCTCGCTCAATCCGCGCCGCAAGGCGGCCGAGCTGGTGGCGCAGGGACCGATCGTGCACGGCACGGATCGTGTCACCGCGATCGCCGAAGCACGGAGGCTGTTCGAGCTGGTCGGGCTCGATCCCTCCGCCGGCGACAGATTCCCGCACGAATTCTCCGGCGGCCAGCGGCAGCGCATCGGGCTCGCACGGGCATTGGCGCTCAGGCCCGACGTGCTGGTCGCGGACGAGCCGGTCTCGGCGCTCGACGTCTCGGTGCAGGCGCAAGTGCTGAAGCTGCTCGCAGCGCTGCGGCAACAGCTCGGCCTGTCCATCATCTTCATCACCCACGATCTGCGCGTCGCCGCGCAGATCTGCGACCTCATCGCGGTCATGAAGGACGGCGCCGTGGTCGAGCAAGGGTTGACCACCGAGGTGTTCGGCAGGCCGCAGCATCCCTATACGCAGGCGCTGCTGTCGGCGATCCCCGGCGGCGACTTCACGCGCAAGCGCGATGCCTTGATCGCCTGATCAGGCCATGCGCTCGGCGGCGGTCCTCATCTGGAGCGGCGCGAGGCGAGCACATGCTCCGCCCAGCGCAGCAGCTCGAAGCGATCGCCCTTGACCAGCTCCTGGGCGTCGCGACGGCGATAGAGCACCAGCATCCACGGCGCGAGCTTGCGCAACAAGCCGTGCGCCACATACTGCACCGGCTCGGTGAACGGCAGCGCCAGCTCGCTCTCCGGAACGCCCTGGACCGCCCGCGCCAATTCGCGGCCGAGCGGGATGGTCAGCGCGACGGCGCGGCCGTTGCAGCCGGTCCAGCCATAGGCGTTCGGTCCGAGCCGATGCATGCGCGGCAGGAAATCCGCGGTCATCCCGACATAGCCGTTCCAGACATAGTCGAAGGAGACCTCGCCGATCTGCGGCCATAGCCGTTGCAGCCGCTCGGCCACCCGCGCCTTCAGCCGGCCGGTCTTGTCGCCCGGCCCGAGCACGGCGCCGCCGGTGACGAGCCGGTTGCGAGCATCGTAGCGCGCGAAATACAGCTCGCCATGGGTGTCCGACATCGCCTGCCGGCCGGGGATGATGGTCTTGCGGACATTGTCCGACAGCGGCTGCGTCGCCATCTGCCAGGACAGCACCGGCATCACCTCGGTCGCGATCTCCGGCACCAGCGATTTCGCGAACTCGCCGCTATAGGCGTTGGTCGCGACAACCAGCGCGCGGCCGGAGATTTCGCCCTTCTCGGTCTTCACCACCCAACGATCGCCGCGGCGCTCGAAACTCGTCGCAGGCGAACGGGCATAGATCCGTCCACCCAGGCCGAGCACGGCGCGCGCAAGGCCGCGCGCCAGCGCCAGCGGATTGACGTGGCCGCCGCTCCTGTTCCAGAAGCCGCCGTACCATGCGTCCGAGCCGAGCATGTCCCGGGTCTGCTCGCGCGACAGCAACTCGACCGGCGCGCCGAATTTCGACCATTGCTGTACCCGCCGTTCCGCGATCTTGATACGTCCAGGCGAATGCACCGGCTGCACCCAGCCGGCCTGCTCCTGTTCGGCTTCGATATTGTAGCGCTTGACGACGTCGAACAGCATGGCCGCGCTGTCGCGCAGCATCGCGACGAAACGCTCGCCGGCCGCGCCGTGCCGCTTGATGATGTCATCTGGGTCGGGACGCGACAGCGTCGGGATCACCTGCCCGTTGTTGCGGCCCGAGGCGCCCCAGCCGGGATCGGCGGCCTCGACGATCGCGACGTCGACATTGGCCTCGCGCAGATGCAATGCGGTTGACAGCCCGGTGAAGCCACCGCCGATGATGACGACATCGGCCTGCTGCGTACCGGTCAATTCGGGGCAATCGGGGCCTGACGGCGTCACCGCCGCCCAGAGTGAATTGGGCCAGCGCACGGCATTGCTGCTCATCATGATCCTTTCTTGCGGGTACCCGGTCATTCTGGTTAGCTTTAACGCATGATCCGGAAAAGTGCGTAGCGGTTTTCCGAAAAGATCATGCTCAAGCAAGGTCCTCATTCCAGCCGGGAAGACAACAAGTGGCACTCAAGAACGTCATCGGAATCGATCACGCCGTGGTCATGGTGAAGGACCTCGACAAGGCCGCCGAGAACTACAAGCGGCTCGGCTTCACCGTGTCGCCGCGCGGCACCCACAGCGCGCATATGGGATCGGGCAACTACACCATCATGTTCGACCCCGACTACATGGAATTGCTCGGCGTGCTGACGCCGACCGAACACAACGCCCCGGCGCGCGCCTTCCTGGAGAAGCGCGGCGAGGGCATCGAACGGATCGCGTTCACCGCGGTGGATTCCGCTGCCGGTGCCGAAGAGATCCGCGCCCGCGGCTATCCGCCGATCGGGCCGACCGATTTCGAGCGCCCGGTGACGTTGCCTGATGGCACGGTCTCCGCGGCAAAATTCCGCACCTTCCAATGGCCGACCGCCGAGGCGCCAGGCGGCGTCCGCATTTTCGCCTGCCAGCACAAGACCCGCGAGACGGTGTGGATTCCCGAATTGATGACGCACGCCAATGGGGCAAAGCGTCTCAAGCAGGTGCTGATCGTCTCGCCCGATCCGGCAGCCGACGCCGCGCATCTCTCCAGGATGATCGACATCGCCGTGCGGACCGATGCCGACGGCGCCGTTGCGGTGCCGTCCGGCGGCGACCGCGCCGATTTCGTGTTCCTGACCAGGGATCAGCTCGGCAAGCGTTATCCTGGCGTGTCGCTGGACGGCCTGTCCGAGCGCGGCGGCGCCGGTCTCGTGATCGCGGCCGATCTTGCCGCGACCGAAAAGGTGCTGGGCGCAACCGGCGTGAAGAGCGGCAACGGCATCACCGTGCCGCCGGCTGCCGCGAACGGCACCCTGCTCGCCTTCGTCATGGCCTAGCTGCCCGACGTCGCGCGGCGCGGCATCATGCGGCGCCGCGCCACACGCGGCACTCGTGCATCGATGCGATTCCTGATTGCATCGATGCCGTACCCGCATCGGTTGATGCACGAGCGGTCCGGAAAAGCGGTGTTCACTTTTCCAGATCATGCTCTACTATCTCTCCCAAATAAGAACCGTCCCAGGGAGAGAGACATGTCGCATCACCTGATCTCGCGCCGGCAAATGCTGGCGGGCACGGCCGCCGCTGGCGCGGTTGGATTGACCGGATATCCGGCCCGCGCCGAGGTCAACTGGAAGAAATATTCCGGCACCTCGCTTGAAGTCAGCCTCGCCAAGGGACCGCGCGGCGACAATCTGCAAAAATACATCAAGGAATTCACCGAGCTCACCGGCATCAAGGTCGAATCCGAGCAGGTCCCGGAGCAGCAGCAGCGCCAGAAATGCGTGATCGAGCTGTCCTCGGGCAAGCCGAGCTTCGATGTCGTTCACCTCAGCTATCACGTGCAGAAGCGGCAATTCGAGAAAGCCGGCTGGCTCGCCGACATGTCTGGTTTCCTCAAGGATCCGAGCCTGACGCTACCGGATCTGGTCGAGAGCGATTTCTCCGCGGCCGGCCTGCAATATGCGCGCAACGACAAGGGCCAGATGCTGTCGCTGCCGTGGTCGGTCGACTATTTCATCCTCTACTACAACAAGGAGTTGTTCCAGAAGAAGAACGTCGAGGTGCCCAAGACGCTGGACGAAATGGCGGTCGCCGCGGAGAAGCTCACCGACCCCAAGGAAGGCGTCTACGGTTTCGTCGGCCGCGGCCTGCGCAACGCCAACATGGCGATGTGGAGCAACTTCTATTTGAACTATGGCGGCGAGTTCCTCGACGGCAAGGGCAACATCCTGTCCGACGGTCCCGAGGGGATCGAGGCAACCAAGCTCTATCAGCGATTGCTGACCAAGGCGGCACCTCCCGGCGTCGCCGGCTTCAACTGGATGGAGTCGATGGCTTCCTTTACCCAGGGACGCGCCGCGATGTGGATCGACGCTACCGGCTGGGCGCCGCCGATCGAAGATCCGACCGCCTCGCGCGTACCCGGCAAGGTCGGCTACACCGTGGTTCCGGCCGGCCCCAAGGGCCACTTCTCATCGACCTACGGAGACGGCCTCGGCATCGCCGCCGCCAGCAAGAACAAGGAAGCCGCCTACCTGCTGTGCCAGTGGGCGGTCTCGCGCGGCCAGGGCACGCGCCTGATCCAGGCCGGCGGCGGCGTGCCGTTCCGCAGCTCGATCGTCGACGATCCCGAGGTCGCCAAGGGCGTCAGGACCAAGGAATGGCTGCAATCGGTGATCGATTCCTCGAAGATCTCGAAGCTTGGCCTGCCGGTGATCATCCCCGTCGCCGAGTATCGCGACATCGTCGGCGCCGCGCTGACCGCGACGCTGTCGGGCGCCGATCCCGCCACCGAGCTGAAGAAGGCGCACGATCAGTTCCGCCCGATCCTGGAGCGCAGTGAAAAAGCGTGAGCGTGGTGACACAAGCTTCTCCGGCCGCGGCCCAAACCGCCGCGCCGGAGCGCCAATGGCGTAAGCCATCCTACTGGCCCTTCGTGATCCCGGCTCTGGTCGTGGTGCTCGCGGTCATCATCTTCCCGTGGGTGTTCACGATCTGGATGAGCTTCCAGGAATGGAAGGTCGGCTCGCCTACCGTCTTCGTCGGGCTCGCCAATTATTTGCGACTGCCGACCGATCCGCGCTTCGTCGAGGCGGTCGGCCACACGCTGTCCTATACCGCGCTGTCGGTCGTGCTGCCGCTGGTGTTCGGCACGCTGGCGGCGGTGGTGTTTCACCAGAAATTTGCCGCGCGCGGTTTCCTGCGCGGCATCTTCATCATGCCGATGATGGCGACCCCGGTGGCGATCGCGCTGGTGTGGACCATGATGTTCCACCCACAGCTCGGCGTGCTGAACTATCTGCTCTCGCTGGTCGGCATCCCGCCGCAGCTCTGGGTGTTCAACCCGACGACGGTGATCCCCTCGCTGGTGCTGGTCGAGACCTGGCAATGGACGCCGCTGGTGATGCTGATCGTGCTCGGCGGCCTCGCCGCGATCCCGACCGAACCCTATGAAAGCGCGCAGATCGACGGCGCCAGTTTCTGGCAGGTGTTCCGCTTCATCACGCTGCCCTTGATCATGCCGTTCCTGTTCATCGCCGGCATGATCCGGATGATCGACGCGGTGAAGAGTTTCGACATCATCTTCGCGATCACGCAAGGAGGACCCGGCTCGGCGTCGGAGACCATCAACGTCTATCTCTACAGCGTCGCCTTCGTCTATTACGACCTCGGCTACGGCTCGGCGATCGCGGTGGTGTTCTTCCTGTTGATCGTGGCACTGGCGGCGCTGCTGCTCTATTTGCGCAAGCGCCTGCTGTGGACCTCGCAGCTCGGGAGCGAGGCATGAACCCGCGCTATATAGCTTTGCGTCAGATCCTGGGCCGGATCGGGCTGTGGCTGTCGGTGTTCGTCATCGTCTCGCCGGCGATCCTGTTCTTCCTCTGGATGGCCTCGCTGTCGCTGAAATTCGAGATCGACAACGCCTCCTATCCGCCGGTGTTCTTCCCGGAGCATATCGCCTGGAAGAACTATGCCGACGTGTTCGCCTCCAACCGCTTCCTGACCTATTTCACCAACAGCCTCGTCGTCACCGGCTGCGCAACCGGACTTGCGATGCTGGTCGGCGTGCCCGCGGGCTACGGCATCGCGCGGATGGCCGCGCATAAATCGGCGATCGTGATCCTGATCGCCCGCATCACGCCGGGCCTGTCGTATCTGATCCCGCTGTTCCTGCTGTTCCAATGGCTCGGCCTGCTCGGCACGCTGGTGCCGCAGATCATCATCCATCTCGTGGTGACGGTGCCGATCGTGATCTGGATCATGATCGGCTATTTCGAGACCACGCCGCTCGAGCTGGAAGAAGCCGCGCTGATCGACGGCGCGACGCGCTGGCAGGTGTTCCGCCATGTCGCGCTGCCGATCGCCAAGCCCGGGCTTGCGGTCGCCTTCATCCTCGCGGTGATCTTCTCCTGGAACAACTTCGTGTTCGGCATCGTGCTGGCCGGGCGCGAGACCCGCACGCTGCCGGTCGCGGTCTACAACATGATCTCGTTCGACCAATTGAGCTGGGGCCCGCTCGCCGCCGCCGCGCTGATCGTGACCGCGCCGGTGCTGCTGCTCACCGTGCTGGCGCAGCGGCAGATCGTAGCCGGGCTGACGGCGGGCGCGGTGAAAGGCGGCTGAGGTACGACGAGATCAGGTTGAACCATCGTGCTCCAGCTTCGTGTTTGCGCACGATCTTCTCGGACGACCGCCTCGCACCGTCCGGATCACAGGGCAATGTGAGCCGTAGGCCGTCGCGGGTCGCCTCGCCAAAAATATCGAAAACAACCCCATGCAAAGGAGCCGCCGGCGGCCGACGCTCGGCCGAGCACGTTTGCGACGGCACCTCAAGCCGCACTGCCGCTGACGCCAATGCCCCGAATCCAACTTCTGTTCGGCAGCGTAGCGCACATACCGGGCTTGCAACTGGTTCGACACATCCGTGATGCGTGAAGAGCAGCGATTCGACGATATCGATGTAACGCCAAATCATATCGGCAAGGCGCCACATTGCCATCATGTATCGAGAACCCGCCATCATTAGACGGATTCTATCAGCACGAACATTGCGAAGAGAAAGGCGGTGCCGCACTAGCCGAAGCACTGATGTGATTTCGTTGAGGGTTGGAAGACAATGCAGAAGCTTGTTGCTGGAGCGCGATTGCTCTCGGCTTTTTCGATCAGCGTTTCCGTGATCGCTCTTACCCTCGGTTCGTCCACGTCGCCCGCGAGCGCGCAGGCCAGCCTCCCACCAGTCACCGTCGATGCTCCGATCCAGCGACCCGCCGCCCGCGCACTGCCCTCCCGCAGCGCCAAACTGCGGTCGAGCCGACGGCCAACGACGGCCCGCGCGAAGCGTGAGCCGACAAATTCTGCTTCGAGCGCACCGCGCGAAACCGCGTGGGGGCACGTTGATGGCTATGTTGCCACCCATAGCGCCACGGGCAGCAAGACCGATACCCGGTTGATTGAAACGCCGCAGGCGATCTCGGTTGTCACCGCCGATCAGATCAAGGATCAGGGTGCGCAAAGCGTGGCTCAGGCACTGAACTATACGTCGGGCGTGGTTGCCGAACAGCGCGGCGTCAACATGAGCGGCTTTGAATATCTGACCGGCCGCGGCTTTCAGCTCGAGAAGTATCTCGACGGCTTGCGAATGCCGAACGTCGCCTACAACCTGCCGTCCTATGAAGTCTACAATCTGGAGCGGATCGAGGTGCTGCACGGTCCTGCTTCGGTGCTCTACGGACAGGGTTTTCCCGGCGGACTCGTCAACCTCGTCAGCAAGCGTCCGACCGACAAGGCATTCGGCGAGATCAATGTCTCCGCGGGCACCTACAATCTCGGCGCCACGTCGATCGATACGGGCGGCCCCGTCGACAAGGATGGCAAGCTGCTTTACCGTTTCACCGGCGTATTCCGCGACAACGATACGCAGGTGGACGGTACGCATGAGCAGCGCGTCTCCGTCGCGCCGGCCATCACATGGCGACCTGATCTCGACACCACACTCACGGTGCTGGCGAATTATCAGAAGGATCCGAACGCTGGTTACTACAATTTTGTCCCCGCGGTGGGCACCGTGCTGCCCAATCCGAACGGACAGATTTCACGGTCGCTCAATCCCGGTGAGCCCGGCTTCGACCGTCACTCGCGCGAACAGTATGGCATCGGTTACCTGTTCGAACACAGACTCGACGACAATCTGACCGTTCGCCAGAACCTGCGCTACACCGGCATCAAGGACGACTTGCTGAACGTGTTCGCCTACGGGCTCGGCGCTGACAACCGAACGCTCGGACGCTACGCATTCTTCAACAATGAAAGCCTGACCCAGCTCACCAATGACAACCAGATCGAGGCAAAATTTGCCCTCGGCGCAGTGAAGCACACGGCGATCGTCGGTTTCGACTATCAGAACATCAAGTACAACGAACTCTACGGCAACAATTTTGCCGTGAACGGTCTGGATGCCTTCAACCCCGTCTATGGAGCACCGGTCGCACTTCCGACGCCAGGCGGCAGCGACGATGCCCGGGTGACCCAGGCCGGACTATATGCGCAGGATCAGATGAGCCTGGGCGGGTGGCGCTTCATGATCAGCGGTCGGCAGGACTGGGCGGCGGCGCACGATTTTGACCGCATCAACAACGTCAAGACCGACCAGTCCGATAGCGCATTTACCTGGCGTACCGGTGTGGTTTATCTCTTCGACAATGGTGTCGCGCCCTATGCGAGTTATGCGACGTCTTTCCAGCCTCAAATAGGCACCGCCTACGGCGGAGCGGCGTTCAAGCCCACCACCGGCGAACAGTATGAGATTGGCGTCAAATACCAGCCGATCGGCTGGAACAGCTTCGTCACCGCAGCGCTGTTCGATCTGACCCAGCAGAACGTGCTCACGCCCGATATCACGCCTGGCCATATCGGCTTCAGCACCCAGACGGGAGCCATCCGCTCGCGCGGCCTCGAACTCGAGTGGCACGCGAAGTTCAACCGCAACCTGGACGTCGTGGCGGCCTACACTTATCTCGACAACATCGTAACCGCGTCGAACGACACGACGTCGCTGTTCTCGATCAACGTTGGCACCCATCCGGTCGGTATTCCGCGCAACACGGCGTCCCTCTGGGCCAAGTATGCATTCCTCGATGGTCCCGCCGCCGGCCTGGGAGTTGGTGTCGGCGTGCGCTACGTGGGCAACACCTACGGTACTTACACGAATGTCTGGACCGGCGTTTCCGGTCTCGGCACCACACCGTCGCTGCTGCCAGACTATGCGCTGCTGGACGCGTCCGTGACCTACGATTTCGCAGCCAGGTCGCCTGCCCTCAAGGGCTTCTCGCTGGCGGTAAACGCCCGAAATCTGTTCGACAAGACCTACGTCTCGTATTGCCAAGGCGTTGGGCTTTGTCAGTATGGCATGGGCCGAACGGTATTGGGCACACTTACCTATCGGTGGCAGTGAGGGTGTGAATGCCGGCGCGATCGACAGCTCAGCCAGACGGACCGCAAATCGGCAATGGGCTCGATCTCCGGCTTTCGCGACGCACGCCGCCGGCGGCGGATGATGCAGAATCTGGACTGACCGCGAGCCGGGCTTGCGGTCGCCCTCATGCTCGCGGTGATCTTCTCCTGGAACAACTTCGTCTTCGACATCGTGCTGGCCGGGCGCGAGACCCACGCGCTGCCGGTCGCGGTTCACAACATGATCTCGTTCGACCAATTGAGCTGGGCCCGCTCGCCGCCGCCGCGCCGATCGTGACGGCGCCGGTGCTGCTGCTCACCGTGCTGGCGCAGCCGCAGATCGTGGCCGGGCTGACGGCGGGTACGGTGAAGGGCGGCTAAGGCCTGAGCAGCGGACAGGAGAGGCACGCTTCATCATGTCGGCTGAGGGCCAAAAGCGGTCGTCGGTCTGAACCATGGCTTCAGAACACACTACTTGCGCCGCCATGACTCGATCAACGCCGCGAGCTTGCCGTCGAGCACCTCGTCACCCTCGGCTAAGCCTGATTGGTATCCAAGCCAATAATTGCCCACCAGCGCGTGAGTTATACAGAATCTCTCGCTGTTAACGTGACAGACGACAAGCCGCGTGAGCTGTCCGTTCAAGTTCAGGCGAGCGAAGTAGTGATGGACCAGCGTACGACCGCCAGGCTGCGCAAAGCTCAAGTCGAACGATTGATACCCATCGCGGTCAAGACCCCTACTCATCTGAGACTGGTATTCACGCCACGATTTTAAGTCGGGATCAGCATCGCTGTTCTCGCTGGGTAAAACATGGACACTCTGAATGAAACCACAGCCTACGTCGTCGCGCCCTAAGAGATTGGAAAGACAGAGATCCGCAGAGAAGCCAACCTCCTTTGGCATTTTCTCAAGGGGCACCCCGGGGCTAGTCGCCACATACTTCCAAGGTACCCAAAAGGTTTCCTGGCCGGCATGCCGCTCGAAATATTCCGGACCAGGTTTCACAAACGAACGAGCAACCGGGATGCCGGCAACGGCGACACCCCAAATCGCAACCACCAATGCGGACGCGGTGGCTCGAAACTCCAAAGCAAGCGCGATTGAAGACGCAACTGCGGCAAAAGCAACCGAGGCAAGAAATATCCAGGAGGCGTCATTATCGTACTTGTCAAATGGGATCTGCGGACTTGCTGCGAAGTAAGTCAGGTCTATGGCCGTAACCACAACGACCGAGAGGCAAATCGGGATCGACACCACGAAAAGAAGCCAGCCGATGACGACGAACGTCCCGGCGCGACTGCGAAGAATTCTCCCGACTTGCACGAAACCATCCAAGAGTTGTGGACCAATCGTCGACAACCCTTAGCGGAAGACGTCGCCAATGACTAATAATACCGTGGCCATCTCGCACGGTGTGCTTCTGCGAGGCGTTATCCCCGACGTCGGGTCGAGTGTCTGCTTCGACCATGAAAAGCGGGCGTCCCGGAGTCCGGAGCATGCGCCCCAACGCTTCCGCGCCGCAAACGCGATAGGTAGCGCCCCTATTCGCGGCCGCAGCCCAATCTCATCTCGCTTCAACCTCCGAGCGCCTCCAGCACCGCGGCTGAATCAGTGACCCACCCAAAAATGCCGCCCTGGGCCTTGATCATCTTCAGGCCCATCTCGTGGAATTCCGGAAAGTAGGACGCGCAGCCGTCCGCGATCACGACACAGCGGTAACCGCGGTCGTTGGCCTCGCGCACCGTGGTGTTGACGCAGACCTCGGTGGTGACGCCGCAGACCAGCAGATTCTCGATGCCGTATTTTTGCAGGATGTCAGCGAATTCGGTGGCGTAGAATGCGCCCTTTCCGGGCTTGTCGATCACGATCTCGCTGTCCTGCGGATAGAGCTCGGGAATGATGTCGTGGCCCGCCTCGCCGCGGATCAGGATCCGTCCCATCGGCCCGGGATCGCCGATCCGCAAGCTCGGCGCACCACGCTCGACCTTTGCCGGCGGCGCGTCGGAGAGATCGGGCAGATGGCCCTCGCGGGTATGGACCACGAGCAAGCCGGCGTCGCGCACCGCCGCGAGCACCGCGGCAATCGGCTGCACCGCGCGGGCGAGCTGGCTGACGTCATTGCCGAGGGTTTCGCCGAACCCGCCGGGCTCCATGAAATCGCGCTGCATGTCAATGATGACGAGCGCGGTCTTGCTCCAGTCGAGCGTGATCGGCGCCGGCTCCGCCGCGATTGTCCCGCTTGAATTCGCCATGGCGCACTCCCCCGAATGCGAGAAGATCCGCGCTTGATTAAGCAAACCGCGTGCCACTACGCAATCACCGGCAGCTGATTTGCCGATCGTCCGATGCTGCTGGCATGATCGTTGCTAGCTGGGAGCCTGAGCGGACGAGGATCGATCGCTCGCGCAAATGACGCGGTGCGTCGTAATGAGCGGGAGGACAGGCATGAACGGACTTGGCGGTCTCAACAAATCGCCGAATGGCGTCGTGATCGGACTGGTGCAGTTGCAACTGCCCGTGGTCGCGACCAAAGCCGATCTGGCGCGGCAGACCGAGCGCATCGTCTGGATGGTCGGCAAGGCGCGGCGCAATCTCGCCACCATGGACCTGGTCGTATTCCCCGAATATTCGCTGCACGGCCTCTCGATGGATACCAACCCTGAGATCATGTGCCGGCTCGACGGGCCTGAAGTCGCGGCTTTCAAACAGGCCTGCATCGACAACAAGATCTGGGGCTGCTTCTCCATCATGGAGTTCAACCCGCACGGCAACCCGTACAATTCGGGGCTGATCATCGACGATCACGGCGAGATCAAGCTGTACTACCGCAAATTCCATCCCTGGATTCCGGTCGAGCCGTGGGAGCCGGGCGACATCGGCATTCCCGTGATCGACGGACCGAACGGCGCCAAGCTCGCGCTGATCATCTGCCACGACGGCATGTTCCCGGAGATGGCGCGCGAATGCGCCTACAAGGGCGCGGAGATCATGATCCGCACCGCGGGCTACACCGCACCGATCCGCGACAGCTGGCGCTTCACCAACCAGGCCAACGCGTTCCAGAACCTGATGGTAACCGCCAATGTCTGCATGTGCGGCTCGGACGGGTCGTTCGACTCGATGGGCGAAGGCATGGTCGTCAATTTCGACGGCAGCATCATCGCGCACGGCACCACCGGACGGGCCGACGAGATCATCACCGCCGAGGTGCGGCCCGACCTGGTGCGCGAGGCGCGGATCAACTGGGGCGTCGAGAACAACATCTATCAGCTCTGGCATCGCGGCTATGTCGCGGTGAAAGGCGGCGCGATGGATTGCCCCTACACCTTCATGCAGGACATGGTGTCCGGCCGCTTCCGTCTGCCCTGGGAAGACCAGGTCAAGATCACCGACGGCACGTCATGCGGCTTCCCCGCACCGACACGGATGTTCGGCAAGACCGCGAAGGCCGCCGAGTAGCGGCTACTTGAAGAAGTGCACGAGGCCGATGCTCAAGCCGAGCAGCAGCATCAGGGACAACGTGACCGCGGCCGTCACCCGGCCGCCGACGGTCGACAGCACACGAACATCGACGCCAAGCCCGAGCGCGGCCATCGAGACCACGGTGAGGATGGCCGCCGTCTTGGTCACCGGCGCGATCGCGATGTCAGGCACCAGTTGGAACGAACGCAGCGCGGCCAGCACCAGGAAGCCGATGATGAACCAGGGCACCAGCTTGAACGGGCTGATCGACGCGGCCTTTGCGCCGGTGCTGCTCTTGCGGCGCCGCGCCACGAATAGCGACAGCGCGACCACGATCGGGCCCAGCATCAAGACCCGCACCAGCTTCACCAGCGTGCCGATCTGGGTCGAGACGATGCCGGCGGGCACGGTCGCCGCCAGCACCTGCGGCACGGCATAGACCGTGAGCCCGGCGAGGATGCCGTATTGCGTCGCCGTCAGCTTCAGCAGCGGAATCAGCAGCGGCAGGCCGAGCACCATCAGCACGCCGAGAATCGCGGTGAATGAGATCGACGAGGCGATGTCGTCGCCATCGGCCTCGATCACCGGCGCCACGGCCGCGATCGCGGAATTGCCGCAGATCGAATTGCCGCAGGCGATCAGGATCGCGAGCTTGCTCTTCAGCCCGAGCAGGCGAGCGAGGCCATAGCTCACGGCCAGCATGATGACGACGGTCGCAGCGATGGCGCCGATCAGAAGCCCGCCCGACGCCACGATCGCGGCGAAGCTGATGGAGGCCCCGAGCAGCATCACGGCGACCTCGAGCAACTGCTTGGCGCTGAAGGCGATGCCGGAGCGCCAGCGCTCGGACGGCTCCCAGGCGGTGCGCACGGCCATGCCGAGCAGGATGGCGACGACCAGGGCCTCGATATAGGGGTGGTCGAAAACCCGCTCCTCGACGGCCTGGACGCCGAGCGAGATGACGGTGACCACCCCGCAGAGCAGAATGCCCGGAATGAGCAGGAATATGCGCTTCAGCGCCCCCTGCTGCTGCCCTTGATGTTGTTCTTGTTCCGGCACGAAATCCTCTTTTCGGAGAAGATTTTATGCGCCAGACCCCACTCCTTGGCTAATATCTTTTCGGACTGCCCCGATAGAGAGAAGTTATGTCCCTCAACCTGCACCTGCTCCGCCTGTTCGCGGCGGTGGCGAAAAGCGGAAGTTTCTCCCGCGCCGCCGACCTGCTGCACATCAGCCAGCCCGCGATTTCCAAGGGCGTGCGGGATTTCGAGTTGCAGGTCGGCTGCCGGCTGCTCGACCGCACGCCGAAGGGGGTGCGGCCGACCCGGGAGGGCGCGGCGCTGGCCCGGCATGCCGAAACGCTGTTCGCGGCCGAGCGCGCCGCCGAGGACGAATTGCAGGCGCTGCGCAACCTCGACAGCGGCTCGCTGCGGATCGGCGCCAGCACGACGATCGCGACCTACATGATCCCGGAATATCTCGGCGTGTTCCACCGCGCCTTTCCCGGCATCGACCTGCATGTGGTGAGCGCCAATACCAGCGACATCGCGGCGCTGATGCTGGGGCACGAGGTCGAGAGCGCGCTGGTCGAGGGACCGGTCGAGGACGAGAACCTGATCAGCGAGGCCTGGCGCACCGATGTGATGGCGCTGATCGCGGCTCCGGATCACCGCTTCGCGGCGGTGCAGGGGCCGATCGACATCCGGTCGCTGAACGATGAGATCCTGATCGTGCGCGAGCCGGGTTCAGGCACCCGCGAGGTGGTCGCGCAGGCGCTCGCCGCCCACCGCGTCGAGCCGCAGCGAACCCTGGAAATCGGCAGCACCGAGGCGATCAAGCAGGCGGTGGCTGCGGGTGTCGGGGTGGCGATCGTGTCGGTTGCGACGATCGACGATCAGGTGAGGCTCGGGAAGCTCAAGGTGATCCCGATCAAGGGCGTCCATATCGAACGCACGCTGTGGCAATTGAAATCGCCCGGCCGGCTCGACGTGCCGGCGGCGGTCGCGTTCGAGGGCATCATTCGAGAGACAAAGGGTACGAAGGCGACGCCCCGCGCGTCGTCCGCTAAAGTGCGGCGAACAGACCCTGCGCCCACGCCACGGCATGCTCGAAGCTGAACACGCCGGGTTCGAAATAGACCGCCCGCGCCAGCACGATGCCGACCACCAGCACCCAGAACACGCTGGTCCCCGCCGTCTTCAGCCATTTCGACACGCCCGCGCTCGCGATCGAAGGATCGACCGCGGGAACCGGCTCACCGAAGGGATCGAATGTGGATTGGCTCATCATCGTGACCATCTGGAACGTGAGGAGAATGTCGCGACGACGGGGTCGGAAGCAAGGGTAACGAAATGCCTTTTGCCCGCGTCGGTTGGAAAGGCCTTTTCCGTCGCATGGCCCGCGGAGAGTTTCCTTCTCCGGCGGCGAAAACGGCCAACTGGACCAGGAATTCTGGCGCCAAACGGCCGGCGCAGCTCCCTCAGCCGTCATTGCGAGCGACGCGAAGCAATCCATCGATCGGCAAACGCGGAAAGATAGATTGCTTCGTCGCTATCGCTCCTCGCAATGACGGAGGCTGGCACAACAGATCTTGTCTCAACCAGCCTGCGCTCGGAAATTCTCGACAAATCGCAGCAGCACAAGCGCGCCGGTGTTGGCGTCTTCCAGCGCGACATGCTCGGCCGGATTGTGGCTGACGCCGCCGCGGCAGCGCACGAAGATCATGCCGATATCGGCGACATCGACCATCGCCATGCCGTCGTGCCCTGCCCCGCTCGGCAGTTCGAACACGGCGTGCCCCTCGGCCGCGACGGCGGCCGCGAGCTGCGTCTTCAGCCAGGGCGCGCAGGGCACGCTGCGGTTCTCATGGGTGACGTCGATCTGCAAACCGAGTTCGCGCCGCCTGGCGATCGCCTCGACCTGCCGCACGATGTCGGCGACGGCGCGTTTGCGATGCATGTCGCTCTGCGAGCGGATGTCCATCGTGAACGACACCTTGCCCGGGATCACGTTGGTGGCGCCGGGCATGGCGTCGATATAGCCGACGGTGCCGACCAGGCCAGAATCGTCGCTCCTGCAAAACTGCTCGATCGCAACGATGCATTCGGCGGCGCCTGCAAGCGCATCGCGCCGCAACGGCATCGGCACGGTGCCGGCATGGCCCGCAACGCCGGTGAGGTTGGCGGCGAGCCGGGTCGCGCCTGAAATCGCGCTGACGACGCCGACCGGCAGCTTCTTCTGTTCGAGCACCGGGCCCTGCTCGATATGCAGCTCGACATAGCCGAGCAGTTCGCGGCGCGCGCGGGCCGCCTTGCCGATATGATCGGGATCGAGCCCGAAGGCGATCAGCGCATCGCGCATCGATATGCCGGCGCGATCGCGGCTGTTGAGCACGCTCTCGTCGAACGTGCCGGCCACCGCGCGGCTGCCGAGCAGGGTCGAGGCGAAGCGCACGCCCTCCTCGTCGGCGAAGCCGACGATCTCGATCGCGAACGGCAACCGCCTGCCGCGCCGGTTCAGATCGGCGACGCAGGCGATCGCGGTGATGACGCCGAGCGGGCCGTCCCATCGGCCGGCATCGCGCACGGTGTCGTAATGCGAGCCAAGCACCAGCGCCGGCAGCCCCGGCCGCTCGCCCTCATAACGGCCGCAGACATTGCCGATCGCATCGAGATGCGCGCTCATGCCGGCCTCGCGCATCCAGGACAGGATCAGATCGGCCGCCTTGCGGTGTTCGGGCGTGAGGAAGACGCGGGCCAGATGCTCTGAAGTCTCGGAGATTGCCGCGAGTTGATCGATCCGCGCCACGATCTCGGCGCCAAAGGCGGACGGTTTGTTCTCGCTCATGGTCTTTCCCATCAGTCCAACCCGGGCCCGAAGTCCGGCTGCATGGCCTCACTCGTAGCAGGCCCGATCCGATTGACCAGCCGGCAAATCACCGAACCCCAACCACGCCGGTAGCCGCCGCCGGCCGGTTACCGACTGCTTAACGCCATTGCATACAACGACGATAGATCGCCTATAAAATAGGCATATCGACATCGATCGAGCTCTGATCAACCTCACATTGCTCAGTGTTACCTTGCATATTCAGATGCTTACGGAGCCATGATCGCCAAACGTGCTCTGGCACGAAGCTTGCGACACTCCCTCAAGCGACGCCGTTATGGCGGCTGCGACAAGGACAGGCGGGCCGGACCCGCCGGAGGGAGCAGGCGATGGATTTTGGCAGGATTTCAAGACGGCACTTATTGCAGGGAAGCGCGGCGCTGGCATTCGGCAGCGCGCTCGGGGTGCGCGGCGCGGCCGCGGCCGAGACCACGGTCGGCTTCATCTATGTCGGGTCGCGCGACGACTACGGCTACAACCAGGCCCACGCCCAGGGCGCGGCGGCAGTGAAGAAGCTGCCCGGCATCAAGGTGATCGAGGAAGAGAAGGTGCCGGAGACCGACGCAGTCGAGAAGACCATCGAGTCGATGGTCAATCTCGACGGCGCCACGCTGCTGTTTCCAACCTCGTTCGGCTACTACAACCCGCATGTCGTCAAGATGGCGACCAAGTTTCCGAAGCTGCATTTCGAGCATTGCGGCGGGCTGTGGACCGACAAGGACCCGAAGAACGCCGGCAGCTATTTCGGTTACATCGACGAGGCGCAATACATCTCCGGCATCGTCGCCGGCTATTCGACCAAGAGCGGCAAGCTCGGCTTCGTCGCCGCCAAGCCGATCCCGCAGGTGCTGCGCAACATCAACGCGTTCACGCTCGGCGCCCGGCTCGCCAATCCGAAGGCAACCACGCAGGTGATCTTCACCGGCGACTGGTCGATGCCGGTCAAGGAGGCCGAGGCCACCAACAGCCTGATCGACCAGGGCGTCGACGTGCTGACCTGCCATGTCGACGGTCCGAAGACGATGGTCGAGAACGCCGCGCGCCGCGGGGCGATGGTGTGCGGTTATCACGTCAACCAGGCGCCGCTGGCGCCGAAGGCCTATCTCACCGGCGCCGAATGGAATTGGGAGGCGCTGTATCCGAAATTCGTCAAGATGATCGTGGCTGGAGAGACGATCCCGAACTTCTATCGCGGCGGCCTCAAGGAAGAGATCGTCAAGGTGTCGCCTTATGGCGAGATGGTCTCGGCCGAAGCGCGCAAGCATGCCGACGACGTCAAGGCCAAGTTCATGGCCGGCGATTTCACCATCTTCAAGGGCCCGATCGCCGACAACAAGGGCAAGACCGTGATCGCCGG
This sequence comes from Bradyrhizobium sp. UBA2491, assembly GCF_002341725.1. NCBI lineage: Bacteria > Pseudomonadati > Pseudomonadota > Alphaproteobacteria > Hyphomicrobiales > Nitrobacteraceae > Bradyrhizobium > Bradyrhizobium sp. UBA2491. The sequence goes on along the minus strand of NZ_DDOP01000059.1, from coordinate 29,089 downwards.
CGGCACCGACCGTGGCCAGCAGGATCCCGAACTCGAGAAGATGGACTATCTGGTCGAGGGCGTGATCGGAGCCACCGCGTGACGACCGAGGCGGCGGAATCGGTGGAGGCGGCCGGCGTTGCTCCGGCCGCCGATCCCGGCTTCCTCCAGCGCTACGGCGCGAGCATCGAATACATCCTGATCCCGGGCGCGGCGCTGGTCGGCGCGCTCGCGGTGTTCGGCGGCTTTGTCGCGCTCTACGGCAAGAACCCGCTCGATCTCTATTTCTACATGTATTACGGCGCGTTCGGCACCTGGTTCTCGTGGCAGAACACGCTGACCCGCGCCGCGCCTTTGATCCTGACCGCGCTGTGCACCGCGCTGCCGGCGCAACTCGGCATGGTGATCATCGGCGGCGAAGGCGCGCTGCTGATCGGCGCGCTGTCGGCAACCGCGGCGGCGCTGGCGCTGCAAGGCACAGCGCCGATCGTGGTGCAGATCGCGATGGTGATCGCGGGCATGATCGGCGGTGGCTTCTGGATCGCGCTGTCGGGCGGCCTGCGGCAGTATCGCGGCGTCAACGAGACGATCTCGAGCCTGCTGCTGGTCTATATCGCGCTGGCGATCCTGAACCATCTGGTCGAGGGGCCGATGCGCGATCCGGCGAGCCTCAACAAGCCGTCGACGCGCGAGATCGGCGCCGCCAACATGATCGGCAGCATCCCCGGCACCGACGTGCATTGGGGCCTGGTGTTCGGCCTCGTCGCGGCCGTTGCCGCCTACATCCTGATCTATCACACGACGTTCGGCTTCGCCGCGCGCGTCGCCGGCGGCAACATCCGCGCCGCCAAGATCGTCGGGCTTTCGGTCGGCAAGCTGATCATGACCGTCTGCTTCCTCGCCGGCAGCAGCGCCGGGCTCGCCGGCATGATCGAGGTCGCGGCCGTGCAGGGCCGCACCAACGCCAATCTCGCGGCGGGCTATGGCTTCACCGGCATTCTGGTCGCGTTCCTGGCGCGGCAGAATCCGCTGGCGATCATTCCGGTGGCGATCCTGCTCGGCGGCATCTCGGCCTCCGGCGGCCTGTTGCAGCGGCGGCTCGGCCTGCCCGATGCCTCGGTGCTGGTGCTGCAAGGCATCATCTTCGTGTTCGTGCTGGCGAGCGATGCGCTCTACGGACGGATCGGCTTCCTGAAGGGAAAGTCCTGACATGGCGGATGCATCGCTCGGGCTCTGGACCGTCCCGCTCGCCGTGTTCGGCGGCGCCATCCGCGTCTCGACACCGTTTTTGTTCGTCAGCCTCGGCGAGTGCATCACCGAGCGGAGCGGCCGCATCAATCTCGGCCTCGAAGGCACGCTGGTGATGGGCGCGATGAGCGCCTACGGCATCTCGTATCTCACGGGCTCGCCATGGCTCGGCGTGCTCGCGGCCGGTGTCACCGGCGCCCTGTTCGGCGCGCTGCATGCCGGCATCTGCTCGCTCCCCCGTGTCAACGACATCGCGGTCGGCATCGCGCTGATGCTGCTCGGCACGGGCCTCGCCTTCTTCCTCGGCAAGCCGCTGATCGAGCCGACCGCGGCACGACTGCCGGCGATCGATTTCGGCTGGTGGAGCGACATCCCGCAGTTGCGCGCGGCGCTGCGCATCAACGTGCTGTTCCTGATCGGCGTCGCGATCGCGCCGCTGCTGTATTGGGCGTTCAGAACCACGCGCTGGGGCCTGTTGATCCGCACCGCCGGCGAGAGCGCGGATGCGGCGCGCGCGATGGGTCACTCGGTGCTGCTGATACGGTTGCGCGCCACCATGGTCGGCGGCTTCCTCGCCGGCATCGGCGGCTCGTTCCTGTCGCTGTTCTATCCCGGCAGCTGGAACGAAGGCCTCTCCTCGGGACAAGGCATCACCGCGGTCGCGCTGGTGATCTTCGCACGCTGGGACCCGATGCTCTGCCTGTGGGCCTCGCTCGCCTTTGGCGGCGCCGCAGCGCTCGGGCCCGCGCTGCAATCGGTCGGCATCACCTCCGGCTATCACCTGTTCAATGCCGCGCCCTACATCCTGACCCTGGCGATCATGATCGTCACCTGCTCGCCGAAGCGCACGCTGACCGGCGCGCCCGCCGAATTGTCCATCACCCGATAGACCGCGAGATCATTCATGCCCGAGCGCTTCATCAAGTCCGAGCCCTATGCCTGGCCCTACAATGGCGATCTGCGGCCAGAGAATACGGCGCTCATCATCATCGACATGCAGACCGATTTCTGCGGCGTCGGCGGCTATGTCGACAAGATGGGCTACGACCTGTCGCTGACCCGGGCGCCGATCGAGCCGATCAAGAAGCTGCTCGCGGTGATGCGCGCGCAGGGCTTTCACGTCATCCACACCCGCGAAGGCCACCGGGCCGATTTGGCCGACCTGCCCGCCAACAAGCGCTGGCGCTCGCGGCAGATTGGCGCCGGGATCGGCGATCCCGGCCCCTGCGGCCGCATCCTGGTGCGCGGCGAACCGGGCTGGGACATCATCCCCGATCTCGCGCCGCTGCCGGGCGAACCCATCATCGACAAGCCCGGAAAAGGCTCGTTCTGCGCCACTGATCTGGAGCTGATGCTGCGGCTGCGCGGCATCGAGAACATCGTGCTGACCGGCATCACCACCGACGTCTGCGTCCACACCACGATGCGGGAGGCCAATGATCGCGGCTTCGAATGCGTGCTGGTGGAGGATTGCTGCGGCGCGACCGACAGGAGCAATCACGACCACGCGCTGAAGATGATCAAGATGCAGGGCGGCGTGTTCGGTGCGGTGACCAGATCCGCCGACCTGATCGGGGCGCTGTCGTGATCATCGGCGAACCGCCCGCACCGGCAGGCGCGTTCGGTGTCGATGCCATCGCCATGACGATGCGATTCGGCGACTTCCTTGCGCTCGACAATGTCGAGCTCAAGGTGCGCCCCGGCTCGTTCCACGCGCTGCTGGGCGAGAACGGCGCGGGCAAGAGCACGCTCGTGAAATGCATCATGGGCTATTACCACGCCACCGAAGGCGACATCATCGTCGGCGGCCGCCAGCAGAGCATCGCCAACCCCAAGAACGCGCATGCGCTCGGGCTCGGCATGGTCTACCAGCACTTTACCCTCGTGCCGGCGATGACGGTCGCCGAGAACCTGGTGCTGGCGCGCGACGACGTGCCTTCGGTGGTGGACTGGCGCAAGGAGAAGAAGGAGCTTGAAGCCTTCCTGCGCAGGATGCCGTTCAAGGTGCCGCTCGACGCAAAAGTCTCCGACATCTCCGCCGGCGAACGGCAGAAATGCGAGATCCTCAAGCAGCTCTACCTGAAGCGCCGCTTCCTGATCCTGGACGAGCCGACCTCGGTGCTGACGCCGGGCGAGGCCGACGAAGTGCTCGGCATGCTGCGCGCGATGGTGGTCGCAGGCGAGCTCACCATCCTGATGATCACGCACAAGTTCCGCGAGGTAATGGCGTTTGCCGACGAGGTGACCATTCTGCGCCGCGGCAAGCTCGCCGGCACCGGCAAGGTCTCGGAGCTGACGCCGAACGAGATGGCGCGCACCATGATCGGCGCCGAGCAACTGACGGTGCAGCCGCCGCGCACCGGCGAGACCGGCGCGCCGCGGCTCGAGCTCGACAGGCTCACCGCGCTCGACGACGCCGGCGCGATCGCGGTGCACGGCGTATCGCTGACGGTGAAGAGCGGCGAGATCGTCGGCATCGCCGGCGTGTCCGGCAACGGTCAGCGCCAGCTGGTCGAGGTGCTGGCGGGCCAGCGCGAGGCCGAGAGCGGCGTGATCCGTGTCCAGGGCGAGGCCTATGCGGCGAGCCGCGAGGAGATGCGGCGCCACAAGATGTCGCTGCTGCCGGAGGAGCCGCTGAAGAACGCCTGCGTCGGCGGCATGAGCGTTGCCGACAACATCGCATTCCGCGAATTCGACCGCGCCCCGTTCGCCCGCGGCGGCTGGTGGCTGAACGGCAAGGCGTTCAGGCGCGATGCGGAGCGCAAGATCAACCGCTACAAGATCAAGACCCGCACCCCGGAGACGCCGATCGCGGCGCTGTCCGGCGGCAATGTGCAGCGCGCGGTGCTGGCGCGCGAGCTCTCGGGCGACGTCGAGGTGCTGATCGCCGCCAACCCTTGCTTCGGGCTCGACTTCGCCGCGGTGGCGCAGATCCATGCCGAGATCATGGCCGCGCGCAACCGCGGTGCCGCGGTGCTTTTGGTCAGCGAGGATCTCGACGAGTTGCTGGAGCTGTCGGATCGCCTGGTCGTGATGTTTCACGGCGCGTTCGTGCACGAGGCCCGCGCCAGCGAGGCGGACCTCACCGAGATCGGCCGGCATATGGCAGGGCATTGAGGTTCCCCCTCACCCGGAACGCATCTGGCGATGCGTTCCGGCCTCTCCCCGCAGGCGGTAGGGCCAAAGCTCGGTGTCGTCCCGGCGTAGGCCGGGACCCATAACCACAGGGCCTTGTTGTTGAACAAGGCTGTGGCCCCAGCTCGCTTTTATCACCACGCCCTGTGGTTATGGGTCCCGGATCTGCGCTCCGCTTCGCTGCGCTTGTCCGGGACGACGAAGTTTCTTTTGCCATATGCGCTTGCCCTGCCGCAGGCGAGGCGAACTGGCCACGGGTCGCCAACGATCGCGCTAGCCGATCTCGAACGCCTGCTCGGCGAGATGCCTGAGATTGGCGTGCCAGTGCTCGGCGATCGCAAGCCGCGTCGGTACCCAGACGTGATCGTGCTTCCCGATGTAGTCGAGGAAGCGCATCAGGGCCGCGGCACGGCCGGGGCGGCCGACGACACGGCAATGCAGGCCGACCGACATCATTTTCGGTGACGTCGCGCCCTCGGCATAGAGCACGTCGAAACTGTCTTTCAGATAGGTGTAGAACTCGTCGCCGCCGCCGAAACCTTGCGCGTTGATGAAGCGCATGTCGTTGGCATCGAGCGTATAGGGGATCACGAGATGCGGCACGGTGCCGGCAGCCTTGATCCAGTACGGCAGATCGTCGGCATAGGAATCGCAGAGATAGCGCAGGCCGCCGGCCTCCATCAGCAGCCGCAGCGTGTTGATCGAGGAGCGGCCGGTGTACCAGCCGAGCGGCCCGGCGCCGGTCGCCTCGGTATGCACGGCGATGGCGCGCGCGATCTCCGCACGCTCCTCGCCCTCCGTCATGTCCTTGTGCTCGACCCAGCGCAGGCTGTGGCTGGCGATATCCCAGCCCGCCTCCTGCATCGCGGCGACGACATCCGGATTGCGCTTCAGCGCCATCGCGACGCCGAATACGGTGGTCGGCAGCTTCCGCTCGGTGAAGATCCGCCACAGCCGCCAGAACCCGGCGCGCGAGCCGTATTCGAACATCGTCTCGATATTGGCGTGGCGCTGGCCGACCCAGGGCTGCGCGCCCAGCACGTCGGACAGAAACGCCTCCGAGGCGCGATCGCCGTGCAGGATGTTGTTCTCGCCGCCTTCCTCGAAATTGACCACGAACTGCACGGCGACGCGGGCAGCGTCGGGCCATTTCGGATCGGGAGGATTTCGCCCGTAGCCGCGGAGGTCGCGCGGATAGCGAGGCTCGCTCACGTCAGACTTCCTCGAAGCGGATCTGCTGTGCTCCCTTCCACAACACGGTCTTGCCGAACGTGGTGAGGTTCTCCAGCCCCGAGGTCAGCGTGATGAAATGATTGCCGGCGAGCTGGCCCATCTTGCTGGCGAAGTGCACGCCGCCATAGGCGAGCAGGATCTCGGTCTCGCTGATGCCGCCGGGGTACAGGATGATCTGGCCCGGTGCCGGATAGCTGGTGTGGTTCTCGTAGGAGACACCAAAGTCGAGATCGCCGAGCGGCATCCAGACGCCCTCGCCGCTCCAGCGCACATGGATCGCCTGGCTCTCGAACGGCATCGCCTTGCGGAAGGCCGCGACCGTCTTCGGCGCGAGCTGTTCCTCGAAGCGGGCGTCGAAGGTGAAATCGCCGGCGCGGACAATCAGTTTGCTCATCGGACTCTCGTGGGTAGGCTGGAAGGAGTGATACCCCAACCATTGCCGCCGGCCAGCGCCGGACGCAAGGCCTGTTCCGGCCCGGAATGCCGGTTTTTGCCGCAATGACGTCGATCACAACGCAGATTTGAGCAGGGTTGCGTTGCACCCTGCCCGTCGGTTTGCCAACCTGCGGGGAGACGCGAAGGAGACTTCGATGCCAGCCAACAGCCTGCATGGACATGTCGCAATTGTGACCGGCGGGTCGCGCGGCATCGGTGCGGCGATCGTCAAGATGCTGGCGGAAGCCGGCGCTGCCGTCGCCGTCAATTATCGCGAACGGTCGGCCGAGGCCGAGACATTGACGAAGGGCATCATTGCCGCCGGCGGCCGCGCGGTCGCAATCGCCGCCGACGTCTCGGAGGCTGCGGCCGTCGCCGGACTGGTCGAGCGCGCCAGGTCCGAGCTCGGCCCGGTCGACATCCTCGTCAACAATGCCGGCATCGCCATCGTCAAGGGCGTCGACGACCTCACCGAGGAGGATTTCGACCGCACCATCACGGTCAATCTCAAATCCGCGTTTCTCTGTACACAGGCAGTGCTGCCGATGATGCGCACCCGGAAGTGGGGCCGCATCGTCAACATCTCTTCCGGCGCGGCGCGCGGCGCCGGCGCGATCGGCCCGCACTACAACGCCTCCAAGGCAGCCATGGAAGGCATGACCCGCGGCTATGCCGCGCGCCTCGTCAAGGAAGGCATCACCGTCAACGCGGTCGCGCCGTCGCTGATCGAGACCGACATGATGAAGGGACAGAGCGGGCTGGTCAGCCGAATTCCGATCGGCAGGTTCGGCACCGCCGAGGAGGTCGCGCAGGCCGTGCTGCTGCTGGTCAACAATCCCTACATGACCGGACAGACCATCGCGATGAGCGGCGGCATGGCGTTCAACTAGATCGAGCGGCGCCGATACCACGGGTCCGTCTTGTTCCCTGCGGCACTGTCATCAAACCATGGCAGGAACTGTGCTTGGCTCCGGCAGTTATCCGCCTTGGAGCATGATCTTCTTCGGAAACCCGCTTCGCACTTTTCCGGATCATGCTGTGGCGAAACCGGATTTGGAGCCTGTCGTGATCGATCCGAAAACGCTGCTTGAACGCGCGGCTCAATTGGCCGACCAGGCCAAGGGCGAACAGAACCAGGGCATCCGCGAGCGGCTGCTGCGCATGGCGGAGCATTACCGCGACCTGGCGGCGCATGAATCCTGGGCGCACGAGAACCCGCCGTCGGTCAGCGGGATCACCAGCGTCCTCAGCACGCGCGGCGCGCATTGAACGCGGGACCGCCGCGGCAAGACAAGCTACGGCGTCAGGCGACGCGAATGCGATAGCTCAGAGATTGGCGGGCACCCGGCACGATGTGCATCACGCCGGGCTTGTCGGCGAATTCGCCGTCGAACTCGGCAGGGCTGGCAAAACCGTGCCACGGCTCGATGCAGAGGAATGGTGCGCCGCCGACCTTCGACCAGATGCCGAGTTCGCGGAAGCCGCGCCAGGAAATTTCGATCTCCGGGCCCAGCGTGGCTGCTGCCGGGCCCAGTGTCGCCGCGAAGCGGATCGATGTGCTTGCGACCTGATCGAAGATCATCGCGTCGTCATCGAACAGCTCCTCGGTCAGCGCAAGCGTTCTGCCCTCGACCGGATTGGGTTCAGGCTGCCGCCGCATCAATCCATCCTTCAACCGCCGGATCGGCGCGGGTTCAGTCTTGTCGAAGGTCAGCGTGTAGGCTTCCTTCGGCAGCCCCGGCACCAGCGGCCAATTGAACGCGGGATGACCGCCGAGCGCGGCCGGCAGCATCTCGGCGCCGGTGTTGATGACCTCAAAGACGACCTCGAGATCGGGGCCATCGATGCTGTAGGTGACCTCTAACCTGAACGCGAAGGGATAGCGCGCACGGGTTTCCGCATCGTCTGACAGCGCGAGCTTGCATGACCGGGGCCCCTGCTCGATCCAGGCGAAGCGGCGGTCGCGCGCGAAGCCGTGCTGCGTCATCGGATAGGTCTTGCCGTTGTGACGGAGCGTGTCGTTCTTCAGCCGGCCGACGATCGGGAACAGGATCGGCGCATGGCGTGGCCATTGCGGGCCGGCCTGCCACAGCAGTTCCCTTCCCCCGGCATTCCTGAGCGACGACAATTCGGCGCCCTGGCCCAGGATGGTCGCGGCGATTCCATCGCCGCGCAGCGTGTGACTGTCGCTCATACCTCGCCTCGCCGGGTTCGCTGTACTGCCACACGAGATGTTCGATGCGGGCGAAGCCGTCAACCCCAAAGCGATGGGGCCGCCCACGCGGGACGGCCCCAAATCCGGAGCCTACCCAGCGATCTTGGAGAAATCCGGCGGGCGGCGCTCGGCAAAGGCGGCAAAAGCCTCGCGCGCTTCGGCGCTCATCAATCGCTCCTGGAAGATTTCACCCTCGCGCGCCATCTGCGCGCTGATCCTGACAGGGTCGCGCATCAACGCCTTGGTGTGCTGGAGCGAGCCGAACGGCCGCTTCGCCAGCGCATCCGCCGCGGCTCGGGCCTTGGCACGAAGATCCGCAAGCGGCACCACCGCGTTGGCGAGACCGATCGAAACGGCCGTCTCGGCCTCGACCGGCTCGCCGAGCGCGAACATCGCATAGGCCCGCGCATAGCCGATCCGCTGCGGCAGCAGATAGGTCGATGCCGCCTCCGGCACCAGCGCGAGATTGACGAACGGCGTGATCAGCCGCGCGGTCGGTGCGAGGTAGACCAGGTCGCAATGCAGCAGCATGGTGGTGCCGATACCGACCGCGTTGCCCTGCACGGCGGCGACCAGCGGCCGCGTCGCCCTGGCGAGGCCGGCGAGGAAGCGGCCGACATGACGCTCGCCCTGCACGCCGCGCGACACCGCGGCGAAATCGGCGAGATCGTTGCCAGCGGTGAAGCTGTCGCCGTCACCTTGCAACAGCACGGCGCGGATCGCGGAGTCGCTCTCGGCGCGTTCGAGTGCGTCGGCCATCGCGCCGTACATCGCATTGGTAATCGCATTCTTCTTGTCCGGACGCGCCATCGTCACGGTGAGGACGCCACCGTCCAGCGCTACGACCACTTCGCTCATGCTCTCACTCCTCTTGCTTCTTGCCCGACGCGTTTCCTGACGCGACCCTAGCTTGAAAACGCCCTAACCATCTTTGTCTTTCGGAAACTTCTCTTGCAGGCTGGCCAGCCAACGCGACACCACGTCGATCTCCGCTTCCGAGAATCCGTCCATCAGGCGGTTGTTGATCACCCTGGTCCGCGTCGCGGCGCGCTTGCCGAGCTCCTGTCCCGCCGAGGTCAGATGCAGCCGCTGGCTGCGCCCATCCTCGCCGTCACGCCGGCGCTTGACGAGGCCGGCACGTTCCATCCGGTCGGCGAGCCCGGTCATCGCCGACGGCACGATGTCGAGCGCCTGCGAGACGTCACCGATCAGCGCGCCGTCGTTGCGCCCGAGAAAGAACAACACGCCGGCCTGGGCCGACGTCAGATCATGCGCGGCCGTCTCCTGCTCGATGGCGCGCTGCACCCGCCGATAGGCCACGGTCAGCAGGAAGATCAGCCGGTGTTCCGCTTTCATGCCGTCGTTATATATTTCGCATGCGAAATATCAAGATATTTCGTACACGAAGTATCTCGAATTGGCGGCCCCGACTGAGCAAGCACCGCATGTCAGCGCCGTCGCCCGGGTCGATTGCGACATTTTGATCGCGTCACCGCAGCGTCATATTACGGCTACGCAGAAAACCCTTGATCGGCAGCGGTCAAACAGGAATTCTTCCTGCCCGGGAGCCGGGGTGTTGCGTCGCGGCTCCGGCGGCGCCGCGGGAGTGTCATGACGTCAGGGGCAAGTCCGGACCGGGAACGCGTCGTCCGCCCGAAGCGGCCACGCCATCTCAGCCAGGCCATGCGTTGTGAGACCGCATTTCGCCTGATCCTGTCCGAATGCCTGGAGGAAGTCGCGACCAATCACGAAGCCCTGAGCTCCGGCGATCCCGTGGCGCTGCACCGGACCCGTATCGGACTGACGCGGCTGAAGGCGGCGGTCGCCTTCTACGGCCCGATGGTGGCGGACAGCGAATGGACGCGATTGAAATCCGAGCTGAAATGGCTGAGCGCCCACCTCAGCGCAACGCGCGATCTCGACGTCGCGATCGAGAACAGCAAGGGCCTGCCCGAAGAACGCATGCTGAAGGCCGCACGCACCGATGCGTTCGACGCGCTCAAGGAGGCGTTGCAAAGCGACCGTTACTGGCAATGGTTCGACGGCATGTGGGACTGGGTCGGCAGCGGCCCCTGGACCGCGCGGCAGAACCGCCGCGCGGCGCAGCGGCGGGCCGTGCCGGTCGCGGTGTTTCACGCGCGCCGACTGGCGCGGTGGCATGGCAAGCTGTGTCAGAAGAGCCGCGGGCTGCAAGGCATGGGCAAGAGCAAGCGCCATCGCGTCCGGCTCGCCAGCAAGCGGCTGCGCTACGCGATCGAGTTCTCGGAAGGTGGCCTGCCTGCCGATCTCTACGCGTCGTGGCGCACTGTCCTCAGACATCTGCGCAAGGGACAGCAGCTGCTCGGCGAGCTGAACGACAACGAGGTCCGTCGCGAGTTGCTCGAGAGTGCCGATGCACTCGCGCAGCGCGCCCACGAGCGCAAGGCCAAGCACCAGCGCGTGCATGAGCGCAAGCGCAAGAGCCGGCTGCTGCGCCAGGCCGCGGCCATCTACCGGAAGATCGCCGAATGACCGTAATCCCTCGTCCCGCGCCCGCGCCGACAATCCCAAGCTTGCCTGCCGCGCACAGCGCCCGCGCTCGTCATTGTCTTCATCTCCCTCCCTGTGGTTATCGCCATGCCTGACGGTTCCTCCACCGCACATCTCTATCGTCCCAAGCTCCTGACCACGCTGACCGAAGGCTATGGCCTCGGCGCATTCCGCCACGACGTGATGTCGGGACTGACGGTCGCGGTGGTGGCGCTGCCGCTGTCGATGGCGATCGCGGTGGCCTCGGGCGTGACGCCGGAGCGCGGGCTGTTCACGGCGATCGTCGGCGGCTTCCTGGTCTCTGCGCTCGGCGGCAGCCGCTTTCAGATCGGCGGCCCGGCCGGCGCCTTCATCGTCCTGGTCGCCGCAACCGCCGCGCAGTTCGGCGTCGAGGGCCTGCTGCTCACCGTGCTGGTGTCCGGGGTGATGCTGACGCTGATCGGCGCGTCCGGGCTCGGCGCGCTGATCCGCTACATCCCGCACCCCGTCACCGTCGGCTTCACCTGCGGAATCGCGGTCACCATCCTGGCCAGTCAGTTGCATGATCTCGGCGGGCTGACGCTGGCCGGCGCCGAACCCGGACCGTTCGTGCCGAAGCTCGCGGCGCTCGGCCATGCGCTGCCGACCCTGAACTGGTCCGCGCTCGCGATCGGGGCCGGCTCGGCGGCCGTGATCTTCGCGTTGCGCGCCTGGCGGCCGGCGTGGCCGGCGATGCTGATCGCGATCGTGATCGCATCGTTCGCGGCGCTGCTGCTGCACCTGCC
>NZ_DDOP01000059.1:0-17334 GCF_002341725.1 Bradyrhizobium sp. UBA2491 | reverse complement strand
CTCCTGGGCGCTGCTGCTGCAAGTCCTGCCGGCATCGCTGTCCTTCACGCTGCTCGGCGGCGTCGAGAGCCTGCTCTCGGCAAAGGTCGCCGACGGCATGACCGGCCGCAAGCACCGCTCCAACATGGAGCTGGTGGCGCAGGGCATCGCCAACATCGCCTCCGCCCTGTTCGGCGGCATCAGCGTCACCGGCACGATCGCGCGCACCGCGACCAATATCCGGGCCGGCGCGCGCAGCCCGCTGTCCGGCATGATGCATTCGGCGTTCCTGCTGTCGTTCATGATGCTGGCCGCGCCGCTGGCGAGCTACATTCCGCTCTCGGCGCTGGCCGGCGTCCTCGTCGTGGTGTGCTGGTACATGGCGGAGAAGGAAGCGTTCGTGCACCTGATCACGCGCTGGCGCGGCGCCGCGGTGCTGATCCCGACCTTTGGCCTGACGGTCTTCGAGGACCTGACATCCGGCATCATCACGGGATGCGTGATCGCGGCGCTGTTGGCGGTCTTTGACCGCTGGCAGCGACGAAGCACCAACTAGCCGCTGTCGCGCAGCACCAGTTCGAAGCCGAGATCGACGCGGCGCTCGCCGCCGCGCTCCAAGGTCAAGGTCGCCGCGGTGCGGCCGATGGCGTCGCCATGCACGCTGATGGTGCTCAGCGTCGGCGAGATCAGCTGGCCCATTTCGAGATCGCCGAGCCCGATCACCGCAACCGGCTGGGTCGACGCGGGCCCGTCGCGCAGCAGGCCGGCCTTGCGCAGCCCCGCCATGAAGCCGATCGCATGCGCATCATTGGCGGCGAACACCGCGTCGACATCGGGCAACCGCGCATGCGCCGCCACGCTGCCCGAAGCGTTGCGCTCGAGGATCAATCTTCGCGGCTCGGCAAGGCCATGTGCCATGGCCTCGTCCCTGAAACCGAGCCAGCGCCGTGTGCCGCGCGGATCGTCCCCGCCGATGAAGGCGAGTTGCCGGCGTCCTTGCGCAGCGAGATGCTTCGCGACGGCCGTGCCGGCCTTGTAATTGTCGAAGCCCGCGACCGCGTCGATCGGGTTTGCGGGCAGATCCCAGGTCTCGACGATCGGGATGCGCGCGTTGCGCAGCAGCCGACTGCCCTCCGCCGTCGCCGGCGAGCCGACCATGATGATCGCCTCCGGCCGCCGCGACAGCAGCGCCGCCAGCATGCGATCCTCGCGCTCCGCGTCATAGCGCGACTGCGCCAGGATCACCGAGAAGCCGAGCGGCTCGAGCTTGTCGGACAGGCCCTGCACCGTGTCGGCGAAGATCGAATTGGCGATGGTCGGCACCAGCACGCCGACCGAATTGGTCCGCGCGCTCGCCAGCGCCCCGGCCACCAGGTTCGGGACATAGCCGAGGTCGCGCATCGCACGCTCGACCCGCGCCCGGGTCTCGGGGGCGACCAGATCGGGCATCCGTACCACCCGGCTCACCGTGATCGAGGACACGCCGGCGCGCTTGGCCACCTCTGAAAGGGTCGGCGCGGCACCGGCCGGGCCGGTCCCGGGGTCGGTCAGTTCGGAGCTCATGGCCGGAGCCTGCACGATTCCGGGTTGCCAAGCCACGATGTTAGCGCTAGCATCGAGGCATGTTAGCGCTAACATAGAACAAAATGGGAGAAACGGCATGATTTCGGACGAGCAGGCCCAAGCCTACAAGCGCGACGGGGTGATCGTGGTCCCCGAAGTGCTCGACCAGGAGACCCTCGGCAAGGTCCGCACGGTGCTCGCGGAGCTGTTGGCCGGCGCCGGCGCGGTGACCGAGCACACCGATGTCTACGACCTTGAGCCGGGCCATACGCCGGAACAGCCGCGCGTCCGCCGCATCAAGGCGCCGCACAAGGTGCACCCGATCTTCGACGAGATCGTCCGCAGCCCGGCCGTGATCTCGATCCTGACCAGGCTGATCGGCCCCGGCCTTCGCCTGCACGGCTCCAAGCTCAACATGAAGTCGGCGCAGTACGGCTCGCCGGTCGAGTGGCATCAGGACTGGGCGTTCTATCCGCACACCAATGACGACATCCTGGCGATCGGCGTGCTGCTCGACGATTGCGATATCGAGAACGGCCCAATGCTGGTGACGCCGGGTTCACACACCGGTGACACGATGTGGGATCATCATGGTGACGATGGCTGCTTCGCCGGCCTGATCGATCCGGACCAGATCCAGGACGACATCAAGCGCGCGGTGCCCTGCATGGGCAAGGCCGGCAGCATGTCGTTCCACCACGTGCGCGCGCTGCACGGCTCGGCGACCAACACCTCGAACCGGCCGCGCAACCTGCTGCTCTATGAAGTGGCGGCGAGCGACGCCTGGCCGTTGGTGGGCGTCAAGGATTTCGACGAATTCAACAGCCGCCTGCTGGCGGGCCCGCCGGTGGTGACGCCGCGGCTGACCGAGGTGCCGGTGCGGATGCCGCTGCCGCCGGCCAAACGGCAGGGATCAATCTACGAGACCCAGTCGGCGGCGAAGAAATCCTACTTCACGCGCGCTGCCTGAAGACGACGACAATGCCCGCGGCCACGCCGCGGGCATTGCTGCTTTCTCGAGCATGATCCGGAAAAGTGGGCACCCGTTTTCCGAAACGATCATGCTCAAACAAGACGTCCATAAAAAACAAGACAACGGGGAAACGAATGACCGAGATGGCGAACGGCGCCAAGAAAGCGCGCCTGCGTGTGATCCTGGCAGCAAGCATCGGCTCCGCGCTCGAGTGGTACGACTTCTTCCTCTACGGCACCGCCGCGGCGCTGGTGTTCGGCGAATTGTTCTTTCCGAAGAGCGATCCGGTGGTCGGCACGTTGCTGTCGTTCCTGACCTTTGGCGTCGGCTTCGTGGTGCGGCCGTTCGGCGGCCTGCTGTTCGGCATCCTCGGCGATCGCTATGGCCGCAAGCCGGTGCTGGTGGCAACGCTGTTGATGATCGGCATCGGCACCACCGCGATCGGCTTCCTGCCGACCTATGCGCAGATCGGTGTCTGGGCGCCGGTCCTGCTGGTCGCGATGCGCGTCATCCAGGGCCTCGGCGCCGGCGCCGAATATGGCGGCGCGGTGATCTATCTGGTGGAGAACGCACCGCCCAAGCATCGCGGTTTCTGGGGCGGCTTCGCGCCGCTCGGCGTCTCCGTCGGCAATCTGCTCGCCGCCGGCGCCTTCGCGCTGGTGACGATGCTGCCGCGCGAGGATTTGATGAGCTGGGGCTGGCGCCTGCCCTTCCTGGCGAGCTTCCTGTTGATCGTGGTCGGCATCTTCGTCCGCATGCGCATCACCGAGACGCCTGTTTACACCGAGGCGGTGGTCAAGCGCGGCAAGGTCGAGAGCAATCCGGCGATGGAGGCATTGCGCCAGCACCCGCGCAACTTCTTCGTGGTGCTCGGGGCCCGGATGGCCGAGAACGGGCTCGGATATTTCTTCCCGGTGTTCGGCCTGAGCTACGTCATCACCACGCTCGGCGTACCGAAAGCGGACGCGCTCAGCGCGCTGATGCTGGCCTTCACTGTCGAGCTGTTTGCGATCCTCGGCTTCGCCGCCTTGTCGGACCGGATCGGACGGCGTCCGGTCTACATGTTCGGCGCGCTGGCCGGCGTGGCGCTCGCCTTCCCCTTCTTCTGGATGGTCGGCACCAAGCAGTGGATCATGATCGCGCTCGCCTTCATCCTGGCGCGCGCCGTGGTGACGGCGGCGATGTTCGGGCCGCAGGCGGCGTATTTCGCCGAACTGTTCCCGCCGCAACGCCGCTTCGCCGGCTTCGCCTTCGCGCGTGAGCTCGGCTCGCTGCTGTCGGGCGGCCCGGCGCCGTTCGTCGCCACTGCACTGGTGGCGGCTTATGGCACCTGGTGGCCGGTCGCCTGCTACGCGATGTTCCTGTCGGCCTGCACGGTGATCGCGATCTGGATCGGGCCGGAGACCTATCAGGAAAACATCGCCGCCGATGCGAGCGATCAGGCCGAACTGCCCGCGGCGATTCCGGCGCGGGCCTGATCGGTGGCGCAGCAACTGCGTGTGCTGCAGTCGCTCTGGGCGATGGAGCGGCGGCTGGCCGACGAGGACGAATGGCCGCTGCAAACCCAGCTCGCGATGATCCGCGATGCCGGGTTTGACGGCGCCGGCGTCCGCTTCATCGATCCGGCCTTCGCACGCGAGGTGACGGGCTTCCTGCACGCGCATGGCATGATCTGGCAGGCGCAGTGCTACCCGAAGGGCGTCGACGACCTGAAACCGGTGCTCGAGCTGGTCGCCAAGCTCGGCGCCGATCACGTCAATTTGCAACCGGACGTCCGGCCGCGCCGGCTGGCGGATTGCATTCCCCTGCTCGAAGGCTGGCGGCGGCTCGCCGCCGAGGCCGGCATCGCCGTGCATGTCGAGACCCATCGCGACCGCATGACGACCGACCTGTTCTTCACGCTCGACCTGCTCGACTGCTTTCCCGATCTGCGGCTGACCGCCGATCTCTCGCATTACCTGGTCGGCCGCGAATTCGCCTGGCCGGTCGACGACGCCAACCATGCGATGATCCATCGCATCCTCGACCGCGCGTGGGGCATCCACGGCCGCATCGCGAGCCGCGAGCAGGTGCAGATCTCGTCCGGCTTTCCTCAGCACGCTGGCTGGGTGTCGTTGTTCATGGGCTGGTGGGACTACGGCATCCGTTCCTGGCGCAAGCGCGCCGGGCCCGATGCGACCCTGACCTTCCTGTGCGAGCTCGGCCCGCCGCCCTATGCCATCACCGGTCCCGACGGCCGCGAATTGTCCGACCGCTGGCAGGACGCGCTCGCGATGAAGGACATGATCCGCACGCTGTGGGAGCGCATCGCGAGCGAACCACAAGGCCCGCTGCGGCGTTGATTTGAGCAGGCCGCGGCGGCATCCTGCGGCAGCGACAATTCGGAATGCCGCGAGGACCCGTGCGCAACCGCTGGGCATATCTGCCTCAACGCCCTGCCTGCGTCGTCGTCGCGGCGATCGCCGCCTTCGTCGGCACGAAGGCGGTTGCGGCAGAACTGGCGCTCGACGTTGCCGCCATGCCGCGCGTCGCGACAATCGAGCCACGCTTCCAGTCCTACAACATCGAGATGGTCGAGGTGACGGGCGGACAGTTCTGGACGCCGTACTCAGCCATCAATACAGAGGTCGCAGCAACCGAAGAGCGGTTCGCGGTGCGGGCGCCGATCGACTTGCGCGACAACAGGCTGCGCACGCTCGCCGCGGCCCTCGGACCCGTCTATCTGCGCGTGAGCGGCACTTGGGCCAACAGCACGTTCTTTGCGGATTCCGGAACACCTCCTGTCGCACCGCCGCACGGCTTCAAGGGCGTCCTGACGCGGCAGCGATGGCGTGACGTCATCGACTTTGCGCGCGCCGCCGACGCGGCCCTCGTCACGTCCTTTGCGATCGGCGCCGGCACGCGAGACCCGTCCAGGCAATGGAGCCCCGAACAGGCCCGACATCTTCTCGCTTTCACGCGATCGGCAGGCGGCCGGATCGCCGCAGCCGAATTCATGAACGAGCCAGATCTGCCGGCGATCGGCGGCGCTCCGGACGGCTACGATGCCGCGGCCTATGGCCGGGACTTTGCCGCGTTCGTTGCATTCATGAAGCAGACAGCGCCCGACATCACGATCCTCGGACCAGGCACGATCGGCACCGGCGCCGCGGCTCAGGCACTTTTCGCCACGTCGGCGGCGGGTATCGATGCGGTCTCCTATCATCACTACGGCGCGCTTTCGGCCCGCTGCGGCGGCGACCGCACGGCGGAGCAGGCGTTATCGGACGAATGGCTGGCGCGTACCGGCAAGACGCTCGCTGTCTACCAGGCGCTGCGCGATCGGCTAGCGCCGGGCAAGCCGATCTGGCTGACCGAGACCGCAGAGAGCGCATGCGGCGGCAACCGCTGGGCGGCAACCTACGCTGATACGTTCCGCTACCTCGATCAACTCGGGCGGCTCGCCAAGGCCGGCGTCCAGGTGGTGATGCACAACACGCTCGCCGCGAGCGATTATGGGCTGCTCGACGAACGAACCCATTTGCCGCGACCGAACTACTGGGCCGCGCTGCTGTGGCGACGCTTGATGGGAACCAATGTGCTCGATGCCGGCGTCCCCGAGCAATCCGGCTTCCATGTCTATGCGCACTGCGCGCGCGACATGCCCGGTGGAATAGCCCTGCTTGTCATCAACAACGATCGGCGACAAAATCACAAGCTGGCGCTGCCGGCCGCCTCGCAACGCTACACGTTGGCGGGCACAACGCCTGGAGACCGCACCATTCGGCTCAACGGCGAGACGCTCGCCCTTGACGCTTCCGACCGGCTTCCGGCACTGACAGGAAATACTGCCGCTGCCGGGACGATCGCCTTCGCACCGGCCACGATCACCTTCCTGACCATCGCCAATGCAGGCAACAGCAATTGCCCGTAACCTTCAAGCCCTATGCCGCGTCGCGGCTGTCCTCGGAAGAGGCGGCCGGGCGCACCAGATGGCCAAGCATGATCGCGGTCATCAGCCGCTCCATCTCGAGCCACGCAGTGACATGCGACATGGTCGGGCGGCCGCCGAGCGCGAGCTGGTTGACGTCGTCGACCGCCGTCAGTCCGCGCGGATAGAATTCACGAAAGATCACGCGTTCGGCCAGGCCGTCGACCAGACGGAAGTTCAGCGTCTTCGATAGCTCGCTGAGCGCTTCGCCAACCATCCGCTTGTTGCGCGAACCGATCGTCGAGAGACGGTTGCGCAACACCACCCATTCGAACGCCGGCTGGTCGCTCGCGCTGCGCTGCCGCCGCGCCTCCTCCACCATCTTCGAATAGTGGCTGATGCCGGTCACCTTGAAGTCGTTCGGATCGACGGTGCCGAGTACGTCGAAGTCGACGAAGCTGTCGTTCAGCGGCGTAATCAGCGTATTCGCCAGCGAATGCGTGAACGTCGTCAGATAGGTGTCGTGACCGGGACAGTCGATGACGACGAAGTCATGCGACCGGCTCAGCCGTTCGACGATCTCGGCAAGCGCGCTGCGGCCGAGCGTCTCGACCTCGCTGCTCCTGCCGCTCACCGTCTCGAAGCACATATGCGCCGGAATGCCGAGATCGAGCGACGTCTCTCGCGCCCACTCCCGCCGGTTATCGACGTAATGCGTCAACGACTTCTGCTTGGTGTCGAGATCGATGGTAGCGACACGCTGACCCGCCTTGATCAGCGCGATGGCGACGTGCATGGCAATTGTCGATTTGCCAGAGCCGCCCTTGTTGTTTCCGACAACAATGACTCGTGCGTTTGTCATGGGATTCCATACCGGACGCTTGAGTGAGAGCAGGACGAAATAACATTAAGGGAATGCCTCGAATCTCCCTGATTCGACGAATCTCGACAAGAGTCGCCGCGACATTGTCGTGATTTAAATTCGATCGGTTGCGACGTCATTCTCGCAACCACAACCTCTCAGGGTACATATCATGAACGCAACTGGCGTCCGGGATTAACGCCCCTGGAACACGGCGGCGCGGCGTTCCACGAAGGACTTGATGCCCTCGGCCGCATCCGATGTGTTGAGCACGCGCTCGCGGATCTCGGGAATGATCGCAATCGCCGCCTGCTCGCCGGCCTCGATGAACTTGCGGCCCGCCTCTTTCGTCACCTGGATGCCAAGTGGCGCATTGCGTGCAATGATCCCCGCGAGCGCCATCGCGCGTTCGATCTGCTGACCGGCCGGCACGACTTCCTGCACCAGGCCGATCCGATGGGCCTCGGCCGCGGAGAACTCGTCGCACAGCAGCAAGTGATACATCGCATCGCCCCAACCGGCGCGGCTGATGTAGCGGAAATGCGCGCCGGCGAGTGGCGCGATGCCGCGCTTGGCTTCCATCTGGCAGAACCGGCTGTCATCCGCGGCGACGACGATGTCGCCGGCCAGCATCATCTCGATGCCGACGGTGAACACGATGCCCTGCACCGCGGTGACAATCGGCTTGCGGCACCGCTTCGACAATCCGAACGGATCGACGTTGCCTTCCGGCAGCGGCTTGCGGCTCGCCGTCGGGCCGAAGAATTTCGGCATGTCGAGCCCCGCGGTGAAACTGCCGCCGGCGGCGCAGAGCACGCCGACCCAGAGGCCCTCGTCATTGTCGAGCAGCGTCAGCGCGTCGGACAGTTCGGCCATCATCTCCGGGCTGAAGGCGTTTTTCTTCGCGGGATTGTCGATGATGATCTTCAGGATGTGATCGTGCCGCTCGTGGCGGACCCGACCCTCGCTCGCGCTGCCGGACATCTGCTTCTCCCTGTTTCGTGACTGACATTATTTCTGGATGATACTTGTCATCCAGATACATGATGGTCATAATCCAGATCGAGAGTCAAACAGGGACGATGCGAGATGGGCCATTCCCAGGCCGACAAGGCCAGGAGCCGCGAGCGGATTTTGAACGAGGCGGCGACGCAGATCCGCGACAAGGGGCTCGATGCGCTCAGCATCGGCAATCTGATGCAGCAGGTGAAGCTGACCCATGGCGGCTTCTACGGGCACTTCGCCTCGCGCTCGGACCTGATCGCCGCGGCACTGGAACAGGCGCTGACCGCAGGCGAAGCGTCCGCGCATGCAGCGCGCGATCCCGACAAGCCGGTCAGCATCAACGCGCTGGTGCGCAGCTATCTCAGCCGCACCCACCGCGACTCGCCCAAATCGGGTTGCGCGATCGGCGCGCTGATCTCGGATGTCGGCCGCGCCGACGAACAGTGCCGCGCGGTGATGGAGCCGCATATCGAGGCCTTCATCGCCAAGGTCGCCGAAACGCTCGGTGACGATGACGATGCCCAGGCGATCGTGGCGGTGAGCGCGATGGTCGGCGCGCTTGCGATCTCGCGGGTCCTCACCGACCAAAAGCGGTCCGACGCCGTTCTGCGCACGGTGCGCGACGGCATCGTGGCGATGGCATCGGACGAATGAATTTCCCGCGACGCGGGCAGCTTGAATGGAGTGAGCCATGAACGACCGATCCTCCCTCGCGTCGACCGCCGTGCAGGGCAGCGTGCTGATCGCTGGCGTCGGCGCATCCAACGGCCTTGGCGCGGCGATCGCGCGCCGCTTTGCCGCCGGCGGCTATCCCGTCGCGATCGCCGGGCGCAATGCCGAGAAGCTCGCCGCGACCGCTGCCGAACTCGCAGCCGATGGCGCCAGGGTCACGCATGTGGTTGGCGATGCCTCCACCGCGCCCGACGTCGCGCGCTTCGTCGAGGCGGCACAAGAGCTCGCGCCGCTCGCGATGGCCGTGCACAATGCGGGCTCCAACCGGCCCGCACCGTTTCTCAAGGTCAGCGAGCAGCGCTTCGAGGAGCACTGGCGCGAACATGCGCTTGGCGGCTTCCAGCTCGCGCAGGCCGCGATTCCCGCTCTGCTCGCGCGCGGCGGCGGCACGCTGGTGTTCACCGGCGCCAGCGGCTCGCTGCGCGGCAAAGCCAATTATTCGCCATTCGCCGCCGCCAAGGCCGCGCTGCGCGCGATGGCGCAGAGCGTGGCACGCGAGTTCGGTCCGCAGGGCATCCATGTCGGCCATGTCGTGGTCGATGGCGGCATCGAGGGCGATCGCCTGCTGAGCTTGCGCCCGCAGCTGAAGGACGACCGCGGCCCGGATGGACTGCTCAACATCGCCGCGATTGCCGATGCCTATTGGGTGCTGCATCACCAGCATCGCAGCGCCTGGACGCTGGAGCTCGATCTGCGGCCCTGGGCGGAGCAGTTCTGAGCGCCTGCCCACCCCGTCGCTCGGGAAAAATCGGTTGCGATCGGCCGGAATCTTGTCAGGCTATCTGACAAGGTCCGACGAGATCGCGCCATATCCCGGGAGCACGCCATGTCGCAGCCGACGCCGATCCTGCATCATTTCGATCAGTCGCCGTTCTCCGAGAAAATCCGCATCATCTTCGGCTTCAAGAAGCTGGCGTGGCACTCGGTGCGGATTTCCCGGATCATGCCGCGGCCGGACCTGATGCCGATGACCGGCGGCTATCGCCGGACGCCGACGATGCAGATCGGCGCCGACGTCTATTGCGACACCCAGATCATCATCCGCGAGCTGGAGCGGCGCTATCCGACGCCGACGCTGTTTCCCGCAGGCAATGCCGGCATGCCCTGGGCACTCGGCATGTGGACTGACCGGCCGTTCTTCCAGAGCACAGTCAACCTGGTGTTCGGCTTCATCGGCGACAAGGTTCCGCAGGATTTCATCGCGGACCGCGAGAAGCTGCGCGGCGGCAAGTTCGATGTCGCTGCCATGACCGCGGCGCTGCCGCAGATGCGCGATCAGTTCCGTGCCAATATCGACTGGATCGAGGCGCAGCTCGGCGACAGCAGGCCGTGGCTGCTCGGCGAGTTCAGCCTCGCCGATGTCAGCGGCTACATGAACGTGTGGTACGCGCGGCAGAGCCTCGCCGCGATGGACGAGATGATGAAGCCCTTCCCGCGCGCGACGGCCTGGGAGGCGCGGGTCCGCGCCATCGGCCACGGCACGCGCACCGAGATATCGTCGGGCAACGCGCTCGAGATCGCCGCGAAGGCGCAACCGGAATCGCCGGTGTTC
Organism: Bradyrhizobium sp. UBA2491; assembly: GCF_002341725.1. Lineage (NCBI taxonomy): Bacteria > Pseudomonadati > Pseudomonadota > Alphaproteobacteria > Hyphomicrobiales > Nitrobacteraceae > Bradyrhizobium > Bradyrhizobium sp. UBA2491. The sequence continues at coordinate 6,758 of NZ_DDOP01000059.1, read as the reverse complement.
GGCGATCCCGCGGATCCGAACGGCCGCAAGCCCGGCGACGTCGTCGCCGTGATGCCGGATGACTACGGCAAGATCCCGGTCCGCGGCGAGATCGTCTCGCTGTCGGCCCAGCACATCGCGATCCGCCGGTCCGACCAACGCGCCGGCGACGTCGTGGTGCATTTCCCGCGCGCCGGCTTCCTGGTTGTGCCCGGCTGATCGCCCGCGGACGCATCCCGGCTCCATCCGACGAGACCTGGAAACGCTGCGTTTCGCGGCGTGACCTTGCCTGGCCCCGAACAGGCAATAGCTTTGCCTCATCTCCAACCCAAGGCTCCACAGCGCAGGCTCGCGGACAGCTCCGCGGCAACACGACCTCCTAGCCTGCGTGCGATGGGTGGCCCGTGGCGGATGCTCCGCCACGCCGACAACTGGACTATGTGATGACGACCTCCCTCGAATTCGGGCTCGATACGTTCGGCGACGTCACCAAGGACGCGGCCAGCGGGCCGCTTCCGCACGCCCAGGTGATCCGCAACGTGGTCGACGAAGCGGTGCTGGCCGATCAGCTCGGGATCGATTTCATCGGGCTCGGCGAGCACCACCGGGCCGACTTCGCGATCTCTTCCCCTGAGACCGTGCTGGCGGCGATCGCCGCGCGCACCAAGGACATCCGCCTCGGCTCCGCGGTGACCGTGCTGAGCTCGGACGATCCGATCCGGGTGTTCCAGCGCTTCGCCACCGTCGATGCAGTCTCCAACGGCCGCGCCGAGGTGATCCTCGGGCGCGGCTCCTTCACCGAATCGTTCCCGCTGTTCGGCTTCGACCTCAGGCAATACAGCGAGCTGTTCGAGGAGAAGCTCGACCTGTTCACCGCGCTCCTGAAACAGGAACCGGTGAGCTGGGAGGGCAAGCTGCGGCCGCCGCTCAAGGACCAGTCGGTCTATCCGCCGGTCGAGCACGGCCGGCTGAAGACCTGGATCGGCGTGGGCGGCAGTCCCGAATCGGTGGTGCGCGCGGCGCACTACGACCTGCCGCTGATGCTCGCCATCATCGGCGGCGACCCCAAGCGCTTCGCGCCCTATGTCGATCTGCACCAGCGGGCCTACCAGCAGTTCGGCCGGACACCGCAGCCGATCGGCGTGCATTCGCCGGGCTATATCGCCGAGACCGACACCCAGGCCCGCGAGGAGTTGTGGCCGGACTACAAGGTCATGCGGGACCGGATCGGCAAGGAGCGCGGCTGGCCGCCGATGGGTCGCGACGAGTTCGTGGCGGAGGCCGAGCACGGTTCGCTGTATGTCGGCGCCCCGGAGACGGTCGCCCGCAAGATCGCATCGACCGTGAAGACGCTCGGCGTCGCGCGCTTCCAGCTGAAATACTCGGCCGGCCCGCTGCCGCATGAGAAGCTGATGAAGAGCATCGAGCTGTACGGCCGCAAGGTGGTGCCGATGGTGCGCGACATGCTCGCCGCGTGAGGCGCAAGAACCTCTCTCTCAAAGCAAAACCCCCGGCGTTTTGGCGCCGGGGGCTCTGTTAGGTCACTGTCAGATCAACCGGTATTACCAGTTGCGCTGAGCGCGGAGCAGGAGCTGGTAGGTGTCCTGGTTCTTCAGTTCGTACACGGCAGCCGGCTTGCCGATGCCAGCGCTGGCGGTGGTGATCGTGCCAGCATAGTTCTGGTCCAGATGGGCGTAGGTGAAATCTGCCGAGAAGGTCAGGTTCTTCACCGGGGTCCACTGGGTCTGGGTACCGAGCTGCGCGAAGCTGTAGTCCGGGTTGCACGAGGTCAGGCCGGCGGTGCCGAAGACGGCGCCGAACGAACCACCAACACCGTTGCCAGCCGGGCCGCAGATGTAGCCCTTGGCAGTGCTGTTGTAGTTAACCTGGGCCCACGCACCGTAGATGCTGGTGTTCCAGTAGGGGTTCCAGTTGTGGACATACGCACCACGGAAGCCGTAGGTCGTGACCAGCTGCTGCGAACCACCGTTGATGAACACCGAGTCGGGCGCAACGCCGAAGCCAATGCTCTGGTAGGCACCCGGAAGGTTGGTGCCACCGTAGATCGTGTTGGCGCCGGCAAGGCTCAGCTCAGAGATGTTGTAGCGCGTCGCACCGTTGGTGTAGACGCCCTGGATGTTGATGGTGTCGCCAGGTCCGGTCGGGATGTTCTTGATCGACAGAGCCAGCGCACCAGCCCAGCCCCACTTGTCGTCCGGATGACCGGTCAACTCGGTGCCGCCGTAGTAGGCTGCGTGGTTGTTATGCGCCGCGAACGACGCCTGGAACAGACCCCAAGCCTGGTCGACGCGGAGAGATGCGATCAGGTCCGGAGCGATCGTGCCGGCATAGTCGCCAGCGCCGTACGGTCCGAGCAGGCCGAGCACCGCGCCACCGGCACCGGTAGCGCCGAGGTTGTTGACGCCGCCCTGCATGTAGGCCGTCTGGTCTTGAGCCGACAGAGACAGCGACACGCCGTTGCCGAACTGCGCGGTGTAGCTGAACTGGTTGACACCGGTGATCGTGCTGATGCCGCCGACGAGACCGTCGAAGCCGTTGCCCGGATAGGCCGCCCACGGAGCTGCGAACTGCGAGACCGCCTTACCGATGGTGAAGCCGGCGAACTGGATGAAGGCGTAGTAGACGCCGACCGTACCAGCAGCAACCGCACCGCCATTGGCGTTGTTCGGCGCGCTGAAGGACGTCGTACCCGAACCAAGCTGCGAGTAGACCGTCGAGCCGGTACCCGTCGCGCCATAGCTGTCCGAGGTCCAGTTGAAGGTCGCATCGAAGAAGGTGCGGACCACGCCGTACTCGGTCGCGGTGCGCGTATCGATGTTCAGATCTTCACGGGAGCGCCAGGTGTAGCCGTTGGTGAAACGGTTGTTGGCAGCGCCGGCGCCGGCGTAGTTGCCGATGGCGTCGATGTTGGCGTTCGCCAAGACGTCGACACGCAGGTAGCCGCCCAGCTTGATACAGGTATCGGTGCCCGGGATGTAATAGAAACCGGGACCATACAGGGAGCAAACCTTCACGTACTCGACCGCTTTGGCCTTGACGGGAAGATCGGCCGCCTGAGCTCCGCCGACCGCGACGAGAGCCGCCGCCGAGCCGAGGATAAGGCTCTTAACCATCTTCATGTTAAACCTCCAAGTTGCTCTATCTCAGGGAAGGTTCCGGATCCGCCGGGTAAAAAACACCCTCAGGTTGGTTCCCTTTGTCCCTTAAAATCCCCGCCTAGTCGCTTCGCGCCTTCGGACACACCCGCATGAACGCGAGGGACTTAAGCGAACCACCTAAAACGGGACGACCTTGGGATGCCCCCCTCCGTCGCAGTTCCATATGAGACAGAAGGCCCCCGATCACGCAACAAAAGACCGCTACGATTGAGGCGCGCTGCGGCTGTTTTCGGGCAAATGTTGCACAAATATCACGGGCATTTGACCTGCGACATATTCGCAAGCCATTGAAATATATTATGAAAATTTATCACACCGTTGACCGGCGCAAATTTGGGCAACACCGGGCGGAACGGTGTGCAAAACACGTAGTCCTACGGAAAGCGCGGATGCGAGGTCCAGATTTGGGACGACTGATTCCGGCTCCGAACCTACTAATTCGGCCTGAAAACACCGAAATCTGAGCAACATAGCCCAGCATCGGATACCGCCGACTCGCGCCTCGAAGGGGGCAATCCGATTGCTTGGAGCGAGTCGAGGGGCGGCGGACGGACCGCCACGGATGTGCAGTAACGGCGTTCGATGTCAGCCAGATGTCAACAGCCGGCCGCGATCAGTTCGTTCTCTGTGGTGGCGGCGCCGTGAAAAATCTCCACTGCGCGCCGATTCCCACCGCTTGAGCTTTCGTGCCGAGCAGGAGCTTCTCAAGGCCGGCGAAGAACCCCGCGGCGCTTCTTTGTCCGGCGCTGCTCGTCGGGAACGCACTTCACCGTCCGGAATATGCGCCAGCAACGAGCACAATGCGGGCCGGTACGTCGGTTGAAGTCACCAAGAACCGCTGCTGCTCGACACGGCAACGCTGATCATTCAAATCGAACGGATATCTCATCGAGCGGGATGCCGGTCGCCCTCGCGATCCATCGCTCTCCTGGTTTGACCGGCGTCGCGAGAGTCAACGTGCCGGTCGAAACGACTTCCCCCGCCTCCAACGATGGATTGGTGGGGTCGGCCGCCAAGAGCCCGATGAGTTCGCGGAGCGCGTTCAAGGGACTGTCGAGTACCAGAGCGCCACCTCCGCGCTGCAACAGTTCGCCGTCGCAGAAGAGATCAATCTCGAAAGCTGACAGCTGACGTATCCACTGGGTACGGCGCGGCGCGATCGCATGGCGCGGTCCGATCAGGAGTTTTCCGTGCAAGCCGTTGGCGGCGATCGTGTCCGGAGCCGAGAACTTCCAGCCCGGATAGATGGATTGGACGACCTCGAAGCCGAGAGAGATCCACTCCAGACAATCGATGAGCGCCTCGTCGGTCATCGCGGGCTTCGGGGCGGCCTTCAGCCCGAAGATGATCTCCGGTTCTATCCGGGGTTCAGCGAACTCCGCCAAGGAAACCGCACGCACGTCGATCAGGTCGTGCGTCGTGCGGCTGGTCGTATATCCCCAAATCGGCGATTGAACACCGAACGCGCTCCACATCTGCCGGTTCGTGAACCCGATCTTCCGGCCGGTCATCCTTTCGCCTTCGGCTTCGAAGGCCGCACGAAGGAGTGGCGTGATCTGATAGGCCTGCCGCAGCGTCAAACCATCGGGTCGGCAGGAAAAACACGAGACCCGGGAACGATCCCTCAGGGCGGCGATCACCTTCGCGGCGATATCGCCGATGTCAGCTTGAGCCATCGTCCTCGATCTATGCTTGGTGGCTATCGTGCAAGATGCCGATCAAAGAAGGATCCGATCTCCGTATACACCTCCTTCGACTCGGGGGGCCAGGGGTTCAGGTACTGACCGTGGGCCATCGCTTCGTAGACGTGCAGTTCCGCGACCACGTCCGCTTGCCGCAGCTTGCGATGGGTCAGGCACGTAAGGCTGAGAAACAGGTCTCGAGTACCACTGGTGAGGATCGCCGGAGGCAGGCCTCGGAAATCTCCCCGCAGAGGAGAGATGAGCGGGTCGGCCATATCGTTGCCGCTGGCGTAGGCGATGGCCGAGTGGCTGATGTAGCCATTGTAGCTCACCAGATTGCCGTCGATCCACTCCAGGGTCTCCATCGTATCGCCGCCGCCGGCTCTGGTGAGGTCGGACCAAGGCGTCCCGGGCCCGATCGCACCTGGCAACGCCAGGCCTTCGGCCTTCGCGCGCAACATCAGGGCGAGCGTGAGGTTTCCACCCGCGGACGTTCCGAAGACCGCGATCCTGCGCGGATCCTTCTCTTGGACGAGAGCCCTGTAGACCGACATCGCGTCGTCGAGCGCGGCGGGATAGGGGAAATCTGGAGCCAAGCGATAGTCCACGGAAAGCACCCTGTAGCCGGCATACGCCGCCATCAGAGTCGCTTCCATCGTGCCGGCTTCCCCAGGAAAATAGACGAAGCCGCCGCCGTGAAGATGGACGAGGATGCGATGCTCGTTCTCCCGACGAATGTTTTCCGGCGTCAGTTCGAAGACGCGGACCCCGCCGACGACCTTTTCGTCGAGTCGGACGGCAAGTTTCCGACGGGTATCGGCCATCGTGCTCAAGGTGGACGCCGTCAGCAGATCCACCGGTCGCTTCCAGTCCTCCGGTCTCTGCGGATGGCTCGCCGTCCACTTCGGAAGGGCATAGGGCGCAGCGATCATCTCCTGCAGAAGACCGCTCGCGCTCGTCGGAATCGGAATGCTCCGTGCGGGCACGTATCTCGGCCCGGGCCTGGCATTGGCATCGTTCTGGGCGCGCTCGAGTGCGAGGTAGTCGGGATCGCCATGGTCCGGACGGGCCTCTTGCGGGATCGGAGAAGGCGTGAGGTGCAAGGCTTCGCTCGCCGGGTCCACTTGCCGTCTATCATTTCCGCCCCACATAGCACCCACCCACATCGGCTTGTTATCGTTGCTGCGTCCGTTCTTCGACAGGACGAACGACTTTTGACCAATGGTCCGATCTTGCGAAACGACCAGTTGGTCCCACGGAAACGACCAATTGCGTGCTGAGGGTCGACGAGGGACGATGTCCCAACGGCATTCTGCGACGGCGTCCCGAGCGGCCGAAAGGCTACGGGATCGATTTCACCACTTCCGCAAGCCGCTGCGACGCGAATTGCAGTTTTCGCGAGTCGAAGCCGGAGTAACCGAGAAGCAGCCCCTGCCTCGCGGGCGAGTCCAGGTAGAGAGGACTGATGGGCCTCACCGAAATCCCGTGCGACAACGCCGCCTCGGCGACCTTCAGGTCGGATATCCCGTGCTTGAAATGCACCGCCAACTGCATCCCGCACTCCGGGACTTCGACGTCAATGAGATCACCCAGAAAACGGGTCACGGATTCGACGACCACATCCCGCGCTTCCCGATAGCGGGTCCGCATGCGGCGTATGTGACTCGTCAGAAATCCGAATCTCATGAAATCGGCCACCATCGCCTGTTGCAGCGTCGGCGGCTGTCGATCCGTCGTGAATTTGGCTCCCGTGAAGACTTCGATCAGCTCCTTCGGAACGACCGCAAAGCCGAGGCGGATGCCCGGAAACAGCATCTTGCTGAGCGTGCCGATGTAGATGACGCGCGAGCATTGATCGATCCCCTGCAGGGACGCCAGCGGACGCCCGACATACCTGAATGTCAATCGGCGTTCAAAT
>NZ_DDOP01000098.1:0-6721 GCF_002341725.1 Bradyrhizobium sp. UBA2491 | reverse complement strand
ACTGCACGCTGCCGGGCGGCGGCACGCCCTGCGCCGGCGGCAACGGCCGGTTCGGCGGCGGCAACAGGCGGCCGCGCGGCAGTTCCGGCACTTCCTCGTCGTCGTCGTTGGGCGGCGCCACCTGACCACGCGGGATCGAGCCGGGCGGACGCGGCGCGGGATCGGAGAAAATCGTTCCGATCTGCGCGCGCGCAGGCGGCGCAAGCGCGACGATTGAGGCGGCGATCAAGGCCGCAAAGCCAGTCAGGGCAATGGTTCGAAGCATCTCGCGCGGCTTTAGAGGGCGAATCGGGCTCGCGACAGTCTACCTTGATATCGGCCGCTCGCAGGGCATCGGTTAACACGCCGAATACGGCGGGGAAAGGGCGTCAGGATACCCTCCCCGACGCCCTCGCCGCCCTCTGGTCACTCCCCGGAACACGTGTGATAGTCCTCACGCTGAAGGCGCGCCGCACCGCGCGAAAACCAGGAAAATCCGGATCGAACCGGACCAGCCAGAGGAAACCCAACATGCCAGATCGCATCAGGCTCGACGGCCGGGTTGCCGTCGTCACCGGCGCTGCCGGCGTCATCGGAACCGCCACGCTCCAGCTGCTCGCCGAACGCGGCGCGCGGATCGTCGCGGTCGACCGCAGGGAAGCCGACCTTGCCGCCGCCATCAAGGACCTGCCCGCCTCGGCCGAGGCGCTGACGATCACAGCCGACGTCACCGACGAGGCCGAGGTCAAGGACTATGTCCGAGCCGCGGTGGACCGCTTCGGCACCATCGACGCCTTCTACAACAACGCCGGCATCGAAGGTGACATCAAGCCGATCCCGGAATATTCGCTGGAGAGCTTTCGCCGCGTGCTCGACGTCAACGTCGTCGGCGTCTTCCTCGGCATGAAACATGTGCTGCCGGTGATGCTGAAGCAGAACAAGGGCAGCATCGTCAACACCGCCTCGATCGCGGGCCTGGTGGGATCGCCGATGATCGCGGTCTACAGCGCGAGCAAGCACGCGGTGATCGGGCTGACCAAGAGCGCGGCCTGGGAATGCAGCGGCACCGGGGTGCGCGTCAATTGCGTCTGTCCCGGCATGATCGAGAGCCGGATGCTGAGCACCATCCTCCAGGGCCGCTCCGGCGGCAACGCGCCGCCGCCGGTCGAGAAGATCGTCGATCGCATCCCGGCGCGCCGTCTCGGGCTGGCGCGCGAGGTCGCCTCGATCGTCGCGTTCCTCGCTTCCGACGAGGCCAGTTACGTCTCCGGCTCGGCCTACACCGTCGACGGCGGCCGCACCGCCGCCTGAGATTTCAGTCCAGCACCACAACGAGGTTTGTCGCCCATGCCCGTCGTTCTCGATCCCGATGCCGCCGCCGTCTTCAAGGCCTTCCAGGAGGCCGGCCGCCCCGCCTATGAAACGCTGACCGCGCCGGAAGCCCGCGAATATTATCGCGCCGCGCGAATCGTCTCCAATCCCGAGCCGCCCGCGCTCGACTCGAGCAAGGCGCTGGCGATCCCAGCCCCGCACGGCACGATCCCGGCCCGCATCTACACCCCGAAGACGCTGCGCAAGATCAACGGGCTCGCGCCCTGCCTGGTGTTCTTCCATGGCGGCGGCTGGGTGATCGGCGATCTCGATACCCATGAGGTGGTCTGCCAGAAGCTCGCCCATGAAGGCGAGTTGATCGTGATCTCGGTCGACTATCGCCTCGCGCCCGAGCACCGTTTTCCCGCTGCGGTGGACGACGCCGTCACCGCGACCCGTTGGGTCGCCGCCAACGCAAAGGAGCTCGGCATCGACGCCGCGCGCCTGATCGTCGGCGGTGACAGCGCCGGCGGCAACCTCGCGGCCGTGGTGGCGCTGACCGCCCGCGACGGCGGACCGAAGCTCGCCGCCCAGCTATTGGTCTACCCCGGCACCGATTTCGCGCGGAAGCATGCCTCGCACCGGGAGCCGGAGACCAGCGTCCTGCTGACCCATTCAGTGATCGGCTGGTTCGCCAACCACTATCTCGGCGACGCCGACAGCACCGACTGGCGTGCCTCGCCCGCCCGCGCGAAGAGCTTTGCGGGACTGCCGCCGGCCTATGTGCTGACCGCCGGCGCCGATCCGCTGCGCGATGAAGGCGACGAGTACGCGAAATTCCTCAAGGACGCCGGCGTGCCGGTGACCTACCGGCATTTCCCCGGCCAATTCCACGGCTTCTTCACCATGGGCAAGCTGCTCAACCAGGCCAACATCGCGGTGACCGAGATCAGCGCCTGGCTGAAGACGCTGGGTTGAACGACCAGATCGGGAGCGACGTCGTTGCCGTTCGCTCCCGATCACCCCTGGTGGGCCGCGCCGCGCGTTGCGGCGATCGTGCGCCTTGAACTTCCGGCCGCCGCGCGATAGTGCGGCCGGACGCGCCGCACGCCGCCGCACGCTCCAGCCATCGAGACCGCCTTGTTCGCGCCCATCCTCGTCTACGGAATCCCGCTCGATTTCATCCTGTTCGCGCTGACCCTGCTCGGCGTCGCGATCTTCCATCACCACACGCTGGCCGTGGCGCTGACGGGTCTTGCCGCAATCGTCGCCTACAAGCTGCTGTTCGCAGGCTTTGCCAAATTCGGCGCCGGGCTGCCCGGCCTCGTGCATCACATGGAGCATGAGTGGGTCACGCTCGCGAACCTGTTCCTGCTGCTGATGGGGTTTGCGCTGCTGTCCCGCCATTTCGAGGATAGCCGCATCCCCGACGAGATGCCGGCACTGCTGCCCGATGACTGGAAGGGCGGCCTGATCCTGCTGGTGATCGTGTTCGTGCTGTCGGCCTTCCTCGACAATATCGCGGCCGCGCTGATCGGCGGCACCGTGGCGCGGCATGTGTTCCGCGGCCGCGTCCATATCGGCTATCTCGCGGCGATCGTCGCCGCCTCGAATGCCGGCGGCGCCGGCAGCGTGGTCGGCGACACCACGACGACGATGATGTGGATCGCCGGCATCAGTCCGCTCAGCGTCGTCGATGCCTATGTCGCCGCCATTGTTGCGATGCTGGTGTTCGCCGTGCCGGCCTCGCTGCAACAGCACCGCTTCTCGCCCATCGTGAAGAAGGCGCCGTCCGGCCTCAGGATCGACTGGGCGCGGGTTGCGATCGTCGCGGTGATCCTGCTCGCCGCGCTGACCGCTAATGTGACGGCCAACCTGAAATTCCCGGCGCTGCTCGATGTGCTGCCGGTGCTGGGCCTCGCGGTCTGGGCCGCGATCCTCGTCACCGCGCTGCTGCGGCGGCCGGACTGGTCGGTCATGCCGGAGACCTTGAAGGGCACCGTGTTCCTGCTCGCGCTGGTGACGGCGGCCTCGATGATGCCGGTCGAGAAGCTGCCCGCCGCGTCATGGCAGACCGCGCTCGGGCTCGGCTTCGTCTCGTCGGTGTTCGACAACATTCCCCTCACCGCGCTGGCGCTGAAGCAAGGCGGCTACGACTGGGGCTTTCTCGCCTACGCAGTCGGATTTGGCGGATCGATGGTCTGGTTCGGCTCGTCGGCGGGGGTTGCGGTGTCCAACATGTATCCGGAAGCCAAATCGGTGGTGCGCTGGATCACCCAGGGCTGGCCGATCATGGTGGCCTATGTGGTCGGCTTCTTCGTGATGCTCGCCCTGCTCGGCTGGCACCCCGACGCCCCGCACTAAAGCGGGATGAGTTTTGGATAAATCGGCTTGGCGCGGTCTCGGTTCACCTCTCTCCGTCGGGGAGAGGTGAAGTTTCGACGCTGCTCGATCTCGACCCAATCTCATCACGCTTTGGGTTGCCTACCCCACCCGCGCGGCCCGGCGCAGCGATTGCGGCGGCTGGCCGAAGGCGCGGATGAAGGCGCGGCGCATCCGCTCGGGATCGCGGAAGCCGGTGATCTCCGCGACGCGTTCGATCGCCTCGCCCGACGACTGCACGCGCTGCCGCGCCACCTCGATTCTCAGCCGCTCCACCGCCTTCGACGGCGTGGTGCCGGTCTCGGCGATGAAGGCGCGGGTGAAATGCCGCGAGCTCATCCCGGCCTTGTCGGCGAGATCCTCGACCGTCAGCGGCGCGTTGAGATTCTCGCGCGCCCAGGCGAGCAGCGGCCCGAACCGTCCGTTCGGCGTCTTCAACTCCAGCAGCGAGGAAAACTGCGACTGCCCGCCGCTGCGCCGGTGGTACAGCACGAGCTGCCGCGCGGTGTGCTGCGCGATCTCGTCGCCGTAGTCCTCGGTGATCATCGCCAGCGCGAGATCGATGCCGGCGGTGATGCCGGCCGAGCTCCAGATATTGCCGTCGCGGACGAAGATCTGGTCCGGCTCGAGCTTGACCTTCGGATAGCTCTTCACGAAATGCGGCGTGCGCTGCCAATGCGTGGTGGCGCGACGGCCGTCGAGCAGGCCCGCCTCGGCCAGCACATAGGCGCCCGAACAGACGCTGGCGACCCGGATGCCGCGGTCCGCCATTCGCCGCACGAAGGACAGCGTGGTCGGACAGGTCGCCGGCGTACGCACGCCATTGCCGCCGGCAACGATCAGCGTCGTGATCGCCGCCGACGGCCTGAACCCGCGCGCCAGCATCTCGACACCGGATGAGCTGCGCACCGGCCCGGCCTTCACCGCGATGGTCCTGATGTCAGGCGGGTTGTTGGCGAAGCGCGCCGCGATCTCGAAGGCTGAGATCGGCCCGGCCGCGTCGAGCAGTTGGAAGTCGGGAAAGATCAGCATGCCGATCATCGCCAAATCCTCGCAAGGGACGCTGCGCTTCGCGCGACGCTACGTCCTAAAATGAGGGAAATACGCCATTTTGGACGGAAGGCCATCATGCCATCCTGGTTCCGTCAAGCGCTATTTTGGAGGCTCCCATGACCGAACCGTTGCAGATAGGACTGCTCGTCTTCCCGAAGGTGACCCAGCTCGACCTGACCGGTCCCTTGCAGGTGTTCTCCTCGGTACCCGGCGCCAAGGTGCACCTGATCTGGAAACGCATCGAGCCGGTGCAGACGGATTCGGTCATGGTGCTGACGCCGACCACGACCTTTGCCGACTGCCCGCAGCTCGACGTGATCTGCGTGCCCGGCGGTTTCGGCACCGACGACATGGTCGGCGACGAGGAGATGCTCGGCTTCCTGCGCAAGCAGGCCGAGGGAGCCAAATACGTCACGTCGGTGTGTACAGGATCGCTGGTGCTCGGCGCGGCCGGGCTGCTCAAGGGCTATCGCGCCACCACGCACTGGAGCGCGATCGATTTCCTGGCAGGCTTCGGCGCCATCCCGACTAAGACGCGGGTCTGCGTCGACCGCAACCGCTTCACCGGCGGCGGCGTCACCGCGGGCATCGACTTCGCGCTGACGCTGGTATCGGAGCTTGTCGACCGCAGCACCGCGGAAGCGATCCAGCTCCGACTCGAATACAACCCGGCCCCGCCGTTCAATGCCGGCTCGCCGGATACCGCACCGGCCGAAATCCTTGCCCTGATGAAAGAGCGGATGGGACCGGCGCATGCGCGCCGCGGCGAATTGATGGGCCGCGCCGCAGCGCGCCTCGGCTGATCCGAACGCCGCAAAGAAAAAGGCCGCCTGGTTTCCCGGGCGGCCTTTCCTGTCTCACGGTAGCCTCAACATTCACGGGCGATTTCAGGACATCTGTACCGGGGGCCTATCTCCCGGCCGCATCCAACTCGGAGGCCGCTGCTCATCGGGACAGTCGCGATCTGGAGCCCGATCCGACGCGATGGTCTCCCATCTCCGTAAGATGACTTGATTGAGCCGCGAACCCGTGCGCGATGCAAGCGGCCAGCATCGGCGGAGCGGTCGCTGTCCCCGCTGTTACCATTGTCCACAGGCACGCGTGCGGTGCACGCGCCGCATCACGCGGCGGCGTGTCCGAAACAGCGATGTGCGGAGATCAGCTTCCGGGCGTCCAGGCGTGGTAGTCGCCGGTCGCCTTGGGACGGCGGCCGCTCGCCAGCGTCGAGCCGGACGGACGGTAGGCCTGCGCGGTGCCGGTCATGTTCGGCAGATGCGGCTTCTCCCACTCCCGGGCCGCGTAGTTCTGCTCGGTCGGGGGTTCATCCGTAGTATGGTGAATCCAGCCGTGCCAGCCTGCCGGAATGCGGGAGGCTTCGGCATAGCCGTTGTAGACCACCCAGCGGCGCTCGAAATGCAGCGTCGGGTCGATCGCGCCGCCCTTGGTGCGGTAGTAGCGGTTGCCCTGCTCGTCCTCGCCGACCAGCTCGCCGTAGCGCGAGGTCCACAATTGCGTGCCAAAGGTCTGGCCATTCCACCAGGTGAAGAATTTCAGCAGGAATTGTTTCATGCGCGGCCGGTCGTCGGTTCGAGGCAGTCCGGGCTCTGATTGCCACCTGAATCCCCAAATGTCCAGCGGCCGCCAAGGTAGCCCGGCACTCCCCGTATGCACGCCGTCATGGACCGGTTTGGCGACCAAATGCCGCGCTCACGGAGAGTTTTGTTCAGCCGCCATACATGCGCCCCCGGCTACGCAAAGATGACGGACAATCAATGTCGCGCGCTGGAACGTCCACCCGCAGAAATGGTTAGACATTGTCCGTTTTGATGGAGTCCAAAATGATCAATATGAAAGTTCTGAGCACTGCCGCGGCACTGGCGCTTGCGCTGCCGCTGGCTGTGGCGCCGACTGTTTCGTTCGCCCAGACCGCCGCGCAGATGGGCGCGATGGGTGGCGGCGGCGGTGGTGGTGGACGCGGCGGTGGCGGTGGCGGCGG
>NZ_DDOP01000077.1:59428-73525 GCF_002341725.1 Bradyrhizobium sp. UBA2491 | reverse complement strand
CGGCATCAAGCTCGCGTACCAGGCCTATCTGAGCGAAACCCGGCAGGCGGCGGAATAGGGTGCAGATCGCTCCTCACCGTCATGCGAGCGACGTGAAGCAATCCATCGCGCCGTTCGCTGAGAGGTGGATTGCTTCGTCGCTTCGCGCCTCGCAATGACGCCTGTTGCGGCTACTTGGCCATCCGCGGCGGGGCCTTCGCCAGCGCGGTCGCCATTGCCGAGATCAGCGGCTTCATGAAGAACGCATCGTTCGCCGGATAGATGTCGGTGCGCAGCCCATAGGCTTTCAATTCGTCCGAGACCACGGGCCCGACGGAGGCGATCGGTGTGCGCTCCAGGCCCTCGCGCAATTGCGCCTCGCATCGGTGCGCCTGCGCCACCTCGATCAGGCGGCGAACCTGGCCGGAACTCGACAGCGCGATGGCGTCGATGCGGCCGTGCGCCATCTCCTCGATCGCGGTGACGATGTTGGCGTCGGCGGCCTGCGCGTCATAGACGTAGGGCAGCACTGGATCGACCTCGGCGCCCTGCGCCTTGATCGCGCCGATCAGGATGGCGTGATCCTTGTCCGGATAGAGCTGTAGCCCGAGGCGATGGCCGGACAGCGCGAGCTTCGCCAGCATTTCGGCGACGCCTTCCGAGGTCGGCTTCTCGGTCGTCATCTGCGGCTCCAGCCCGATCTCGCGCAGCGCCCGGCCGGGCTTCGGCCCGCGGGCGAATTTGCGCGTCTTGCCAAGGCTCGTGACGAAATCCGCCTCGACCCCGAGCCGGCGCACGATTTTCATCAGCCGGCGCAGGCCCTCACCGGTCATCAGCACGAGGTCGTCGAGCGGCCGTTCGATGGCGCGGCGGATCCAGGCCTCGATCGGCGCCGGGTCCGGCGCGTCATGGATGGTGAACATCGGACATTGCAGGACATCGGCACCCTGCTCGGTCAGCAGGCGTGAAAATTGCGCTTCCTCGCGGGTTTCGAGGATCAGGATGCGATAGCCGTTCAGCCGGTCAGCCATGATGGTCCTTAACAAACATTGTCGTCATTTGGTCGATTTGACCCGCGCGCCGGGATTGGCGCAAGGCCGCTGGCGGTGATAGACGGAGGCCGAAATCATCGTTCCCCGTTCCTGCTCATTTTCTGGTCAATTTCGCATGCCCGACCATCAATTCGTCCTGACCCTGTCCTGTGCTGATCGGCCGGGGATCGTCTCCGCGGTCTCGACGTTCCTCGCGCATAACGGGCAGAACATCCTGGACGCCCAGCAGTTCAACGACACCGAGACCGGCAAGTTCTTCATGCGCGTGGTGTTCACCGCGGCGGACCTCGCGGTCGGGTTGCCGGCGCTGCAGACCGGCTTTGCCGCGATCGCCGAACGTTTCGGCATGGATTGGCAGATGCGCGACCGCGCCAGCCGGCGCCGGGTGATGCTGCTGGTGTCCAAGTCGGATCATTGCCTGGTCGATATCCTGTATCGCTGGCGTACCGGCGAACTCGAGATGATCCCGACCGCCATCGTCTCCAACCATCCGCGCGAAACCTATGGCTCGCTCGATTTCGGCGATATCCCGTTCCATCATCTGCCGGTCACGAAAGAGACCAAGCGGCAGCAGGAAGACGCGGTGTGGCAACTGGCCCAGGACACCAACACCGATCTCGTGGTGCTGGCCCGCTACATGCAGATATTGTCTGACGAGATGTCGGCGCGGCTGTCGGGCCGCTGCATCAACATCCACCATTCCTTCCTGCCCGGCTTCAAGGGCGCCAAGCCCTACCACCAGGCCCATGAGCGCGGCGTCAAGCTGATCGGCGCCACGGCGCATTACGTCACCAGCGATCTCGACGAGGGACCGATCATCGACCAGGACGTCGAGCGCATCAGCCATCGCGACACGCCCGAGGATCTCGTCCGCAAGGGCCGCGACATCGAGCGCCGCGTGCTGGCGCGGGCGATCCGCTATCATCTCGCCGACCGCGTCATCCTGAACGGGCGCAAGACCGTGGTGTTCGTGGACTGATCCGCGCATCACCCGGCTACCGCGCTTTGACGTCCATGGTGTCGCCCTGCATCGAGGCGCTGCATGAAACTCATCCATATGAGCGACATCCATCTGACGACGCCGGGGAGGGCGATCTTCGGCCGCGATCCCCTGCACAATTTCGATCGCGCACTGGAGTGCGTGCTTGCCGATCATCGCGACGCCGAACTGATGGTGATCTCGGGTGATCTTTCCGATCGCGGCGAGCCCGCGGACTATCACCTGCTGCGCGAGCGCTTGAGCGGATTTCCGATCCCGGTGCGGCTCTGTATCGGCAACCACGACCATCGCGAGACGTTTCTCGGCGTGTTTCCCGAATGCGCCGACGCGGACGGGTTCGTGCAGGGCGTCCACGATGCCTCGTTCGGCCGCTGCCTGCTGCTCGACACCTACGAGCCGCAGACGGCTGCCGGCAGCTTTTGCGAGATCCGGCAGGCCTGGCTGGAGCGGCAGCTATCGGAGCATGACGGTCCGTTCTTCCTGTTCATGCACCACAACCCGTTTCCGACGCATATCGCCCCGGTGGACCGGATTGGCCTGCTCGACGATCGCGCGTTCCGGTCAATCGTCGCAAGGCACCGCGGCAAGATCAGGCATATCTTCTTCGGCCACTGCCACATGGTGCTGAGTGGTTCGGTCGCCGGTGTTCCCACCACCTCGCTGCGCGGGACGAACCACGCGAGCTATCCGGTATTCGCCGAGGTGTTGACCGTCGCCGATCTCCCGGAGTCCTACGGTGTTGTGTTCATCGGCGACGACTACGTCACCGTGCACATGGTGGAGTACGGATACCGCGGCGAAATCCTCAGCGAGGATACGTCGGACTAGGCCGTCAATGAGCAGCATCCTGCGGTGCTGTTGCAGGCTTGGCGTCGTCGCCGCGCTCGGCCGCGGGCATCAGGCGCTTGCGTTCCCGCTCCTGCATGAACTTGTCATATTCAGGGGTGCCTTGCCGCGGCGGCGCGTCCGCGGGCAGGCCTCCGGCCCAGGTTGGGATGTAATCGGCCATTCCGGCCGAGAGCTTCTGGTTCATGGTGCTGCACCCCCCGAGCGCGCAGGCCGCGAGCGTGAGGGCGATGAGGATGGCGGTGGGGCGCGGGACAGTCGGCATTGGAGGCAGGGTACAGCCGTGGTCTTTATGGATGATGATCGTCGGTGCGACCGTTCGGCTGCAATTGTGCTTGTTTGTTGACATCGCCGCTTCATTTGTACGATCGTACAAATGAAGCGGCGAGGCAATTGAGTCTGAGTGATCGGTTCGCGCATAGGGATCGAGTTCGTTGGCGATATATTGGTATTTTAATACCTGTATTTATGGCGCGAGCCGATCGTGTTGCACGATACACGCCGATCGTCCGATTGACAGAGGACACGGCGAGACGCCTTGTCGCGTTGCGCCCTGGCCGTGACATGCTTGGGTCAAGCTAAGACAAGGGCCGGGGACTCGGCTCGGGACAGAAGATCGGAATGGGGAGGGATGTCGATGTTCAATCGTCGCAAAATGTTGCTGTGGGGCGCGGCTGCGGTCGTGCTTCCGGGAGTGTGCGCCAGCGTGCCGGCGCGGGCCGAGGACACCGTCAAGATCGGCCTGATCCTGCCGATGACCGGCGGCCAGGCGTCGACCGGCAAGCAGATCGATAACGCCATCAAGCTCTACATGCAGCAGAAGGGCGATACCGTCGCCGGCAAGAAGATCGAGGTCATCCTGAAGGATGACGCCGCGATGCCCGACAACACCAAGCGGCTGGCGCAGGAACTGATCGTCAACGACAAGGTCAATTTCATCGCCGGCTTCGGCGTGACGCCGGCGGCGCTGGCGGCGGCGCCGCTGGCGACCCAGGCCAAGATCCCGGAAGTCGTGATGGCGGCCGGCACCTCGATTATCACCGAGCGCTCGCCCTATATCGTGCGCACCAGCTTCACGCTGGCGCAGTCCTCCACCATCATCGGTGACTGGGCGGTCAAGAACGGCATCAAGAAGGTCGCGACGCTGACCTCCGACTACGCGCCGGGCAATGACGCGCTGACCTTCTTCAAGCAGCACTTCACCGCCGGCGGCGGCGAGATCGTGGAAGAGGTCAAGGTCCCGCTCGCCAATCCCGACTTCGCGCCGTTCCTGCAGCGCATGAAGGATGCCAAGCCCGATGCGATGTTCGTGTTCGTGCCGGCCGGGCAGGGCGGCAACTTCATGAAGCAATATGCCGAGCGCGGGCTCGACAAGAGCGGCATCAAGGTGATCGGGCCCGGCGACGTGATGGACGACGATCTGCTCAACAACATGGGCGATGCCGCGCTCGGCGCGGTGACCGCGCATCTGTATTCGGCGGCACATCCCTCGCAGATGAACAAGGACTTCGTCGCCGCCTACAAGAAGGCGTTCGGCAACCGCCCGGGCTTCATGGCGGTCAGCGGCTATGACGGCATCCATCTGATCTACGAGGCGCTGAAGAAGACGGGTGGCGCGACCGACGGTGACAAGCTGATCGAGGCCATGAAGGGCATGAAATGGGAGAGTCCGCGTGGCCCGATCTCGATCGATCCGGAGACCCGCGACATCGTGCAGAACATCTACATCCGCAAGGTCGAGAAGGTCGACGGCGAGCTCTACAACGTCGAGTTCGCGACCTTCGAGGCGGTCAAGGATTCCGGCAAGACCAAGAAGTGACGCTGTCGCCGTCATGTCCGGCGCGAGCCGCGTCCGCTGTGTCATGCCCGGCCAAAAGCGCGAAGCGCGTCTTCGCGCAGATGTGCCGGGCATCCACGTCTTTCTCTGTGGCGAGTGGGGAAGACGGATGGCCGGGACGAGCCCGGCCATGACCAAGCCTTCGACATTCGCGACGTGGTGTCCTTTGCGTCTTCTCGGTTGATCTGACCCGATGGCCTCTATCCTCACCAATCTGTTCGACGGCGTCGCCTACGGCATGCTGCTGTTCGTGCTTGCCTGCGGGCTTGCGGTGACGCTCGGGCTAATGAATTTCGTCAATCTCGCGCATGGCGCCTTCGCCATGGCCGGCGGCTACATCTGCGCGGTGCTGGTGAATAATTCCGGCTGGCCGTTCTTCGCAGCCTTGCCGCTGGCCTTTGTCGGCAGCGCGCTGATCGGCATCGCGCTGGAACGAACGCTGTACCGTCATCTCTACAGCCGCAGCCATCTCGACCAGGTGCTGTTCTCGATCGGCCTGGTGTTCATGTCGGTCGCCGCGGTCGACTACATCATGGGATCGTCGCGGGTCTTCATCAAGCTGCCGGCGGCGCTGGAGGGCCAGATCGATCTGTTCGGCGTCGGCATCGGCCGCTACCGGCTGATGATCGTGGTGATCTGCGGCCTGCTCACGCTGGGGCTGCAACTGATCCTGGCGAAGACGCGGTTCGGCAGCCGGCTGCGGGCTGCGGTCGACGATCCGCGCGCCGCGATCGGGCTCGGCATCAACGTGCCGCAGGTATTCGCCTTCACCTTCGCCTTCGGCTGCGGTCTGGCCGGCCTCGGCGGCGCGCTGAGCGCGGAGATCCTCGGGCTCGATCCGTATTTCCCGCTGAAGTTCATGATCTACTTCCTGATCGTGGTCACGGTCGGCGGCTCGTCGTCGATCACAGGGCCATTCCTGGCATCGCTGCTCCTTGGCATCGCCGACGTCGCCGGCAAATATTACGTGCCCAAGGTCGGCCCCTTCGTGATCTACACGGTGATGATCGTGATCCTGCTCTGGCGCCCGAACGGTCTGTTCGGCCGCACCGCGGCGCGGTAAACCGTCATGACCGCGCTCTCAGACGTTTCCACTCATGCGATGGCCAGCGCGCGCTGGCGGATCGGCGAGGTCGCCTTCTGGATCCTGGCGCTCGCCTGCGCGTTCCTGTTCCCGTCGCGTTATCTGATCATGACCGACATCGTGCGGCTCGGCCTGTTCGCGCTGTCGCTCGACCTGATCCTTGGCTACGCCGGTATCGTCTCGCTCGGCCATGCCGCATTCTTCGGCGTCGGCGCCTATGCGGCCGGCTTGCTGGCGCTGCATGGCATCATCAACGAGCCGGTCATCGCGCTGGTCGCCGCCGGTCTGGTCGCCGCGGCGCTCGGATTCGTGACCAGCTTCCTCGTCATCCGTGGCGTCGACCTGACGCGGCTGATGGTCACGCTCGGCATTGCGCTGCTCCTGGAAGCGCTCGCCGAACGTTTCTCGGATATCACCGGCGGCACCGATGGCTTGCAGGGCATCGAGATGCAGCCGATCCTCGGCCTGTTCGCCTTCGACATGTTCGGCAAGACCGGGTTCTTCTATTCGCTGATCGTGCTGTTCATCCTCTTCCTGCTGGCTCGCCGCGTGGTGCATTCGCCGTTCGGCCTGTCGCTGCGCGCGATCAGGAACAATCCGCTGCGCGCGGCCGCGATCGGCGTGCCGGTCAACCGCCGGCTGATCGCGGTCTATACGTTGGCGGCGTTCTACGCCGGGATCGCCGGCGCGCTGTTCACCCAGACCACGGCGCTCGCCTCGCTCGACGTATTCGCCTTCGAGCGCTCCGCCGACCTGATGCTGGTGCTCGTGATCGGCGGCACCGGCTATCTCTATGGCGGCCTGATCGGCGCCGTCGTGTTCAAGATGTTGCAGGAACTGTTCCAGAGCATCACCCCGCAATACTGGCTGTTCTGGATCGGCCTCGTGCTGGTGGTGATCGTGATGGTCGGCCGCGCGCGGATCCACCGCTGGGTGTTGTTCGTGCCGAACCTGATCATCCGGCAATTCGCCGGTCGCAAGGCCGTCGTCGCCGTGCCCGAGAGCGAGGCGTCATGACGATCGCGCTGGAAACCCGCAATCTCGAAAAGTCCTTCGGGGGCCTGCGCGTCACCCGCGACCTCTCGCTGAAGGTGATGCAGGGCGCCCGCCATGCGCTGATCGGACCGAACGGCGCCGGCAAGACCACCGTCATCAACCAGCTCACCGGCGTGCTTACGCCGAACAGCGGCGGCATCCTGCTCGAAGGCCACGACATCACCGGCCTGTCCGTGCACAGGCGGGTGCTGCGCGGGCTGTCGCGCACCTTCCAGATCAACCAGCTCTATGCCGACCTGACCCCGCTCGAAACCATCGGCCTTGCGGTCTCCGAACGGATGGGCCGCGGCGGCGACTGGTGGCGGCGGATGGGAACGCGGAGCGACATCAACGCCGAGATCGCCGAGATCCTGTCGCGCTTCCATCTGCTCGACGTCATGACCGAGCTCACCTCGACATTGCCCTACGGCAAGCAGCGCTTGCTCGAGATCGCGGTCGCGATCGCCGCCAAGCCGCGCGTGCTGCTGCTCGACGAGCCCGCCGCCGGCGTGCCCGAGAGCGAACGCCACGATATCCTGGCCGCGGTTGCGGCACTGCCGCGCGAGGTCACGGTGCTCTTGATCGAGCACGATATGGATCTGGTGTTCTCGTTCGCCGACCGCATCTCGGTGCTGGTCAATGGCGGCCTGCTCACCGAGGGCGCACCGGACGAGGTCGCGCGCGATCCGCAGGTGCGGGCGGTCTATCTCGGCGAGGCCGCCGATGCCTAACCTGCTCTCGATCCAGGGCCTGCGCGCGGGATATGGCGAGGCGGTGGTGCTGCCCGACATGTCGCTGGCGCTGGCCGAGGGTCAGGTGCTCGCGCTGCTCGGACGCAACGGCACCGGCAAGACCACGCTGATCAACTCGATCGTCGGCATCACCAGGCGTTTCGGCGGCAGCGTCGCGCTCGCTGGCCACGACATCACGGCGTTGCGGCCCGACCAGCGCGCTCGCGCCGGGATTGGTTGGGTGCCGCAGGAGCGCAACATCTTCCGCTCGCTGACGGTGGAAGAGAACATGACCGCGGTGGCGCAGCCCGGGCCGTGGACGGTCGAGCGGGTGTACGAGATGTTTCCGCGGCTGAAGGAGCGGCGCGGCAATTTCGGCAACCAGTTGTCGGGCGGCGAACAGCAGATGCTGGCGATCGGCCGCGCGCTGACGCTGAACCCCAAAGTGCTGCTGCTCGACGAGCCGACCGAAGGGCTGGCGCCGATCATCGTTGAGGAATTGTTAAAGGCGATCGGAACCATCACGCGCGCTGGCGGCATCTGCTCGATCATCGTCGAGCAGAACGCGCAAAAGATTCTGGGGCTCGCCGACCGCGTTGTGATATTGGAACGCGGCACGATCGTGCACGATGCTGCAAGCAGCGCGCTGAAGACCGATCCCTCCGTCCTCGAGCGCCATCTCGGCGTCGCCGGGACCAAGAAACACTGACGACCCCAGGGAGTTCACCATGCAGCGAACCAAGCCTCCGTTCCGCGCCGACGAGGTCGGCAGCCTGTTGCGGCCGCCGAAGATCAAGGAGGCCCGCGCCAGGCTCGAGAAGGGCGAGATCTCGGCCGACGAACTGCGCAAGGTCGAGGACATGGAGATCGAGAAGGTCGTGCACAAGCAGGCCTCGGTCGGCCTGAAGCTCGCGACCGACGGCGAGTTCCGTCGCTCCTGGTGGCACTTCGACTTCCTCAGTCATCTGACCGGCTGCGAGCTGTTCCATCCCGACATGGGCATCCAGTTCTCGGGCGTGCAGACCCGGCACGACGCCATCAGAGTGATCGGCAAGCTCGATTTCTCCGATCAGCACCCGATGCTCGATCATTTCAGGTTCCTGAAGAAGTACGCCGACCAGGCGCACGTCACGCCGAAGATGACGATCCCGTCGCCGGCCGTGCTGCACTTCCGCGGCGGCCGCAAGCTGATCTCGAAGGAGGTCTATCCCGACCTCGAGGAATTCTATCTCGACCTCGGCAAGACCTATCGCAAGGCGGTGAAGGCATTCTACGATGCCGGCTGCCGTTACCTGCAATTCGACGACACGGTGTGGGCCTATCTGTGCTCGCAGGAGGAATTGCAGAAGTCGCGGGAGCGCGGCGACAATCCCGACGGCTTGCAGGAAATCTACGCGCGCGTCATCAACTACGCGATCGCCGATCGGCCGTCCGACATGGTGATCACGACCCATGTCTGCCGCGGCAATTTCCGTTCGACCTGGATTTCGTCCGGCGGCTACGAGCCGGTCGCCGAGACCATGCTCGCCGGCACCAACTACGACGGCTATTTCCTCGAATATGATTCCGACCGTGCCGGCGGTTTCGAGCCGCTGCGCTTCCTGCCCAAGGGCAACAAGGTCGTGGTGGTCGGCGTCATCACCTCGAAGTTCGGCGAGCTCGAGACCAAGGACGCGATCAAGCGGCGGCTGGAGGAGGCGGCGAAGTTCGCTCCGCTCGAGCAGCTCGCGCTGTCGCCGCAGTGCGGCTTCGCCTCGACCGAAGAGGGCAACATCCTCTCCGAGGAAGAGCAGTGGGCGAAGCTGCGGCTCGCCGTCGAGGTCGCGAACGAGGTGTGGGGCAAGTAGGCTAGCTGTTTCGTGATTGCGAGCGAAGCGAAGCAATCCATCTGCCGCGAAGACAGAACGGATTGCTTCGTCGCGGAGCCTGTCATCGGGCCGCACTTCGCGCGGACCCGTTGGCTCCACGCAATGACGGGTGAGGGGCTTCTTTATTTCTCCGCCAGATAGACCTCGCCGAGCAGCGAGGAATTCGACCATGGCACCTGCTTGCCCTTGGTCGCGGCGACGACCTCGGCGCGGACCCGCGTCAGCATCTGCTGCACCTCGAGGCCGGGCGTCCCGAC
This sequence comes from Bradyrhizobium sp. UBA2491, assembly GCF_002341725.1. Classification (NCBI taxonomy): domain Bacteria; kingdom Pseudomonadati; phylum Pseudomonadota; class Alphaproteobacteria; order Hyphomicrobiales; family Nitrobacteraceae; genus Bradyrhizobium; species Bradyrhizobium sp. UBA2491. The sequence continues at coordinate 63,836 of NZ_DDOP01000077.1, read as the reverse complement.
ATGGCGCGACAGTGCCGCCGAGAACGGACTGTTGGCGCCTTCGCCGTCGAGTGCGACCTGGCCCGGCGCGGTCGCGAATGCGATCAGCGTGCCGGCTCCGAGCGTCGAGCCTGATCCGAGCGTGGCCGGCGCGGCAAGACCGGAGCCTGTCTCGATGCCGCGGCTCGGGCCTGCGGAGGCCACCTGGGGCGCCATCGGATTGTTGCGGCAGGCATCGAGGATCAGGATGTTGGTGCGGATCTGATCGTCGAGGCCGGCCATGATCGTATCCATGTCGACCATCGCGTCGGTCATGCGAGCGCCCGCCTTGAATTCGATATCGACCGGCACGAGGTAGTTGCGGCCGTCGACCTGCACGCCATGGCCGGCGTAATACACCACCGCGATCTGCGACCGCGCCGCCTCGCGCAGGAAGTCATGGATCGTCTGCTGCATCGTGGTGCGATCGAGATCGAGACCTTCCGAGACGGTGAAGCCGATCTCGCGCAGGCTCCTGGCGATGGCGCGCGCGTCGTTCGGCGGGTTGGGCAGTGCCTTCACATGTGCATAGGTGCCGTTGCCGATCACCAGCGCGACGCGCCGGCCGGTGGTCGCGGCTTGTTCGCGTGCGGCGGATGGAGCCGGCGCGGCCGCGGAAGCCGGTGGTGCCGGAGCGGGCCTGCTCTCGGCGGCAGGCACTGCTGCGGTCTTGCGCGGAGCGGCATCGGCCTCCTTGAGCAGTGCGAGCCGCACTTTCGCGGTGGCTTGGTTGGCCTTGCTGCCGGCATCGGAGGCGACGCCCTCGAGCACGGCGGCGTAGTCTTCCTTGGCGTGCGCAGCATCGCCGTTGGCTTCATAGGCGAGGCCACGTTGGGCATAGGCCGAGATCAAGACGCTGCCGGGCGGCGTCATGATGTTGGCGGGCGCTTTGGCCTTTGCGAGCCGGATCGCTTCCGACGTGTCCGCGATCGCGCGCGCGATGTCACCCTTGGCGCGCCAGATCACGGCGCGGCTGATCAGCGGCTGCGGCAACGTCGGATCGATCCTGATCGCCTCGTTGATGTCGGCGAGCGCGCCGTCGAGCTCGCCGAGCGCCTGCTTCGAGGCGCCGCGGTTCTGATAGGAGAAGGCCGACTTCGGTCCGATCTTGATCGCGGCGTCGTAGTCGGCGATCGCCTTGCTGTAGTCGCCCTTGCCGCGATAGGCGTTGCCGCGATTGTGATAGATGATGCCGCTCGGCGGGCCGAGGCGCAGTGCGTCGTCGAAGTCGGCGATCGCGATGTCGTACTCGCCTTTGTCGTAATAGGCCGAGCCGCGCAGATTGTAGACGGCGGTGCCGGGCTTGAGGCGCAGCGCCTCGGTGGCATCGGATATCACCTGCGCATAGTTGCCCTTCTTGTTCCAGCCGACCGCGCGCCAGAAATAGATGGTCGCGAGCTTCTCACCGGAAAACACCTTCAGCGCGATGATCTTGCTACAGGCGTCGATCATCTGGTCGGCGGGGGTCGTCTCGGTCGTGCAGAGTGGGCCGAGCTGGGAACGCATTTGGGCGAGGCAGGGTGCCGCCCACAGCAGGGCGGCGAGCAGGGCAGGCATCAGGAGCAGGCGGCGCATCGGGCATCCCGGGGTAAGGCTGTCACTGCGATGGCGAACAGCGTGGCGGTCATGAATGTTTGGTGATCGGGCTGTAGAGGGGGTTCAACTGGTGGGAAAACGGTGATAAGACGCTGCTGATCGTTAGCCCTGCCCACTTTTGTCCCACTCACGGGTGCCACGCCAGGCCTTATGAAGAACGACGAAATCCTCAGTCAGATCACGGAGTTCTGCCGCCGTTCCGATATGGCGGAGACGACGTTTGGCCGCCGTGCGGTCAATGACGGCAAGCTGGTTTACCGGCTGCGCGAGGGCAAGCGCATCACCATCGACACGCTGGATCGCATCAACGCCTTCATTGCGACCTCGACCCCGGGCGGCGTCGCACCGCCGCGCGGCCTCGTGGTGCCGCCGGAAAAGCGCGATCCGCGGGGCAATTTCCGCTTCTTCGAGAACCGCCAGCGCTATCTGCTGTTCGTGCACACTTGCAGCGAGAAGCGGGTGATCGCCGACCGGGTCGCGCTGGAACTGGCGGCGATCCACCCGCGGCCGCCGGCGCTGCGGGTTTTTGATGCCGGGATGGGCGACGGCACGGTGCTGGCGCGGGTCCTGCGCGCCATGCATGGCCGCTTCCCGCATATGCCGTTCTATGTCGCCGGCAAGGAATTGAGCCTGGAGGACGTCCGCCTGACCCTCGACAAGGTCCCGGACCGCCTGTTCGAACACCCGGCGAGCGTCTTCGTGTTCACCAACATGTACTACGCCGAGGCGCCCTGGCTGACGCCAAAAGATTCAACGGCGGCGGCCGGGATGATCTGGCACGAAGTCGCCCTGCGCGGCGCCTCGTCGGGCGATTTCGAGGCTCAGATCGCCGAGCTCGGCCCATTTCTGGAGCAGAACTGGCGCGCCAATCTCAGTCCCCGGACCGCGATGCCGATCTATGAGCGGCCGGTGGCGCTCGTCCTGTATCGGGACGATCATCGCTTCCTGCTCGACTCCATCATTCCGCGGGCCGGGCGGACCGAGGCCAATTTCGATCTGGTGATCGCCTCGCAGCCCTACCGGGCAAAATCGTCGGTGAATTTCCGGGCCAAGCGGATCATCGCGCCGCTGGCGCGCGCGCTGCGCAGCGGAGGACGCTTGATAGGAATCCACTCCCACGGCGGCGATCCCGGACTTGAAATGATTCAAGCGGTCTGGCCCGGAGAAAATCCTTTCGCCGTCAGCCGTCATGAGATACTGCGCGCGGTGAAATACGAGCTGGGCTCGGCCGGCCGCGAGCTGAACTTCAATGCCTATGCCGATAACCGTTCGATCTTCCGCTATGATATGGAGGCGCTGCCCAATGAGGTGACCGGCTCGATCGGAACCTCGACGGCCTTCGCCGCGTGGAATGCGGCAGTGTATGTCGCGCAGATCGAAGATGAGCGGTTGACCGAAACGACCGAAGACGGACGAGCTCTCGAGGCCACACGCGAGGTTCTCCGCAAACACAACGGGCTGTGGTTCTACGACGAATCCTACGTCATCTCGCGGCGACGAGACTGACATTTCGGGGACATATTCACCAACCAACGTCGGACATCGACGAAACAAGGGGTTTGCTTGATGCGCGCGTCTTATCTCTTCACCAGCGAGTCGGTCTCCGAAGGCCATCCGGACAAAGTCTGCGATCGCATCTCGGATGAGATCGTCGATCTGTTCTACCGCGAAGGGCCGAAGGCCGGCATCGATCCGTGGCAGATCCGTGCCGCCTGCGAGACGCTCGCGACCACCAACAAGGTGGTGATCGCCGGCGAGACCCGCGGCCCGAGCTCGGTCACCAACGATCACATCGAGAGCGTCGTCCGCGATGCGATCAAGGACATCGGCTACGAGCAGGACGGCTTCCACTGGAAGACCTGCGACATCGAGATCCTGCTGCATCCGCAGTCGGCGGACATCGCGCAGGGCGTCGATGCGCTGCAGCCGGGCGAAGTCAAGGAAGAGGGTGCCGGCGACCAGGGCATCATGTTCGGCTACGCCACCAATGAGACGCCCGACCTGATGCCGGCGCCGATCTTCTATGCCCACAAGATCCTGCGCCTGATCTCGGAAGCACGCCACTCCGGCAAGGAGAAGGTGCTCGGTCCGGACTCCAAGAGCCAGGTCACCGTGCAGTACGAGAACGGCAAGCCGGTCGGCGTCCGCGAGATCGTGGTCTCGCATCAGCATCTGGTCGAGGACCTCACCTCCAGCCAGATACGCGACATCGTCGAGCCCTATGTGCGCGAGGCGCTGCCGAAGGACTGGATCAACGGCAAGACGATCTGGCACATCAATCCGACCGGCAAGTTCTACATCGGCGGTCCCGACGGCGATTCCGGCCTGACCGGCCGCAAGATCATCGTCGACACCTATGGCGGCGCGGCTCCGCATGGCGGCGGCGCGTTCTCCGGCAAGGATCCGACCAAGGTCGACCGCTCGGCTGCTTACGCTGCGCGCTACGTTGCCAAGAACATCGTCGCGGCCGGTCTTGCCGACCGCTGCACGCTGCAACTCGCCTACGCGATCGGCGTGGCGCGTCCGCTGTCGATCTACATCGACACCCACGGCACCGGTAAGGTCTCGGAGGACGAGCTCGAGCGGGCGGCGGCGAAGGCGATGGACCTGACGCCGCGTGGCATCCGCACCCATCTCGATCTCAACCGCCCGATCTACGCGCGCACCTCGGCCTACGGCCATTTCGGCCGCACGCCGGACAATGAGGGCGGCTTCTCCTGGGAGAAGACCGATCTCGTCGAGCCGCTGAAGCGCGCGCTCTGACTTTCTTACCTCGCCCCGCTTGCGGGGAGAG
>NZ_DDOP01000077.1:0-59223 GCF_002341725.1 Bradyrhizobium sp. UBA2491 | reverse complement strand
GAGCGGTGGGGTGAGGGGGACTCTCCGCGCGCACGTTGCGCGGGCAGAGCCCCTCACCCCACCGCTCTCCCCGTAAGAACGGGGAGACGGAGAAGATCGTGCAACATCGCGTTCCGCTCGCTTTGCAACTGACACGCTGGATTCACCCACTAGGAAACCGACATGAACGCCCCCACGAAGCCCGGCTTCACCGACTACATCGTCAAGGACATTGCGCTCGCCGATTTCGGCCGCAAGGAGATCTCGCTGGCCGAGACCGAGATGCCCGGCCTGATGGCCACCCGCGAGGAGTACGGCCCCAAGCAGCCGCTGAAGGGCGCGCGCATCGCCGGCTCGCTGCACATGACGATCCAGACCGCGGTCTTGATCGAGACGCTGGCTGCGCTCGGCGCCGACATCCGCTGGGTCTCGTGCAACATCTATTCGACCCAGGATCACGCCGCCGCGGCGATCGCCGCCGCCGGCATTCCGGTGTTCGCCGTCAAGGGCGAGACGCTGACCGAGTACTGGGACTACACCGCAAAACTGTTCGACTGGCATGGCGGCGGCACGCCGAACATGATCCTCGATGACGGCGGCGACGCCACCATGCTGGTGCACGCCGGCGTGCGCGCCGAGCAGGGCGACACCGCGTTCCTCGACAAGCCGGGTTCGGAAGAAGAGGAGATCTTCTACGCGTTGGTGAAGCGTCTGCTGAAGGAGAAGCCGAAGGGCTACTTCGCGGAGATCGCCAAGAACATCAAGGGCGTCTCGGAAGAGACCACCACGGGCGTGCATCGCCTCTACGAGATGGCCAACAAGGGTACGCTCTTGTTCCCGGCGATCAACGTCAACGACAGCGTCACCAAGTCGAAGTTCGACAACCTCTATGGTTGCCGCGAGTCGCTGGTCGACGGCATTCGCCGCGGCACCGACGTGATGCTGTCGGGCAAGGTCGCGATGGTCGCGGGCTTCGGCGACGTCGGCAAGGGCTCGGCGGCCTCGCTGCGCCAGGCCGGCTGCCGCGTCATGGTCTCCGAGGTCGATCCGATCTGCGCGTTGCAGGCGGCGATGGAAGGCTATGAGGTCGTGACGATGGAAGACGCGGCGCCGCGCGCCGACATCTTCGTCACCGCCACCGGCAACAAGGACATCATCACCATCGAGCACATGCGCGCGATGAAGGATCGCGCCATCGTCTGCAATATCGGTCACTTCGACAACGAGATCCAGATCGCGTCCCTGCGCAATCTGAAGTGGACCAACATCAAGCCGCAGGTCGACGAGATCGAGTTCCCCGACAAGCACCGCATCATCATGCTGTCGGAAGGCCGTCTCGTGAACCTCGGCAACGCGATGGGCCATCCGTCCTTCGTGATGTCGGCCTCGTTCACCAACCAGACGCTGGCGCAGATCGAACTCTGGGCCAACAACAAGGACGGCAAGTACGCCAAGAAGGTCTACGTGCTGCCGAAGACGCTCGACGAGAAGGTCGCGCGGCTGCACCTCGCCAAGATCGGCGTCAAGCTGACCGAGTTGCGCAAGGACCAGGCCGACTACATCGGCGTCAAGCAGGAAGGTCCGTACAAGTCGGATCACTACCGCTACTGAGCAGCGCGCACTGCGATCGATGAAGTGAAAAGCCCCGGCATCGTCCGGGGCTTTTTGCTGGGCGGGCCTCGTCATTCGCTGGGACTACGACTGTGAATAGTTCACGCGGTGTCACCACCGGCGAAAGCGGGTGATCCAGTATTCCAGAGGCGGTCGTGCTTGAATCGAGAAGCCGCGGCGTACTGGATCGCCCTGTCGAGCCGGACGATGACAGCGAAGAATGCGGACGCAGGAGCGCACCTCTATCCACACGTCATTCCGGGGCGCGCCGCTTGGCGCGAGCCCCGGAATGACGACTGGGCACGTGTGCCGCAGTCGCCAGCGTCACTCCGATGCCCGCACCGTGCCGTATCCTAGCTGCCTCGAGATATCGCCGGCACAATCACGCAGCGCGGCGGCGATCGCGCTGTCCCAACCGGCGTCGAAGGTGCCTTCCGGGCCCATCGCGGTGATCACGAGTGCGACATGGCCGGCGTGATCGAACACCGGCGCGGCGAAGGCGTTGACACCTGGCAATGGATCGCCGATCGCGCGTGCGAGACCGCGGCTGCGGACCTCGTCGAGCACCTCCGCAGCCTTCGCGTGGACGGGATCACGCTTCGGGTTGTAGCCGACGCCGAGCCGATCGAGGCCGCTCTCGAGTGCCGTCCTGATCGCGTTCGGCGGCATGAAGGCGGCAAAGGCGCGGCCGGTCGCGGTCTCCAGCAGCGCCACCACCGAGCCGACGCGCATCGCGATATGCACGGGATGGCTCGGCTCCTCGAGCCGCACCACGGTGGCGCCATGGGTGCCCCAGACCGACAGCGACACCGCATGATTGATGCTGTCGGCGAGCGCGGCGATCCTGGGCGTCGCGATCCGCACCGCTGACTGCCGGCGCAGGCTGATCAGGCCGAGCTCGAGCGCCAGCGCGCCGATCTCGTAGCGGCCGGTGGCCTCGTCCTGCTCGATCAGTCCGATGCGGGAGAAGCTGACGAGATAGGGATGCGCCTTGGCCGGCGGCATGCCGGCCTCACGGGCGAGATCGCGCAGCATCATCGGCTCGCCGTTGCGGGCGAGCGCGCGGAGCAATTCTCCACCGACCTCGATCGATTGTATGCCGCGACTTTCTCTCGTCATGTGACCTTGCTCGTGTTCGTCGTTTCGCGCTTAGCAGGAAACCCGGCTGGCCGCGAGACGTCGACGCGTGGGGAGTCTTTTTGTGCGTCATCCCGAGGAGCCGCGGAGCGGCGTCTCGAAGGATGGACGGCCCCACTTCAGGCCGTCGACCCTTCGAGACGGCCGCTTCGCGGCCTCCTCAGGGTGACGGTGATAGTGCTCACGGCTGCACTCTCCGCTAAGCCGCAGCCCCCGCAATGTGCTTGCCGGCGATGTAGCCGAAGGTCAGCGCGGGCCCCAGCGTGATGCCGGCGCCGGGATAGTTGCCGCCCATGATGCTCGCCATGTCGTTGCCGGCGGCATAGAGGCCTTCGATCGGCTGACCGTCGGCATCGAGCGCGCGGGCATTGGCATCGGTGCGGATGCCGGCATAGGTGCCGAGGTCGCCGATCACCATCTTGATGGCGTAGAACGGCCCGTGCTGGATCGGCGCGATGCAGGGATTGGGGCCGTGCAGCGCATCGCCCTGGTAGCGATTATAGGCGCGCGAGCCCTTGCCGAAGGCGGGATCGCGTCCCTCGGCCGCCAACTTGTTGAATTCAGCGACGGTGGCCTCGAGCGCTCTGGCGTCGATGCCGGCCTGGGCGGCAAGCTCTGACAGCGTCGCGCCGCGCTTCAGGTAACCGGTCTTGAGATGATGGCCGAGCGGCATCGGGCGCGGCGGCACGCAGCCGAGACCGTATTTGCGCAGCGTGTCGTGATCGCAGATTAAATAGGCTGCGATCTCCTCGCCGGGCTGTGCTGCCTTGATCATCTCCTGCACGAAGTCGTGGTAGGAATTGCCCTCATTGGCAAAGCGCTTGCCGTCGCGCATGACCGCGATCACGCCGGGTTTGGCGCGATCGATGAAGTGCGGCATCACGCCCTTCGAGCCGTCCTTGCGCGTCGTGACCGAGACCGGCACCCAGGCCGCAGCATTCGGCAGCGAATCCTCGACGCGGCCGCCGGCGGATTCCGCAAGCCGCAGACCGTCACCGGTGTTGCCGGTCGGTCCCGGGGAATAGTGCTCCATGCCGGTCGGCGCATGCGGAAACATCTTCTGCCGCCGCGCCACGTCATGCGGGAAGCCGCCGCAGGCGAGCACGACGCCGCGCCTGGCGTTGACGCGGACAATGCGGCCCTCGCGCACGACGATCGCGCCGCGCACCACGCCGTTCTCGACGATCAATTCGCGCACCGGCGAATTGAGCCAGAGCGGGATCTCGAGGTCGAAGGCGGATTTCGCCAGCCGGCCGGCCAGCGCATTGCCGTTGGTCAAGGTCATGCCGCGGCCGTTGCGCATCACGTCGACAGCGTGCTTCGACAGCCGCTTGGCGACATAGGCCGCCGAGGTGATCGACCGCGTCGCGCGCATGAAGTGCACGATCTCCTTGCCGGAGCCGAGCATCATGCCGAACACGGTGAGCTCGGGCAGGGGGCTGCCGAGGTTCTTCAAGGCATCGCCGAGCTCGTGGGCGTCGAACGGCCGCGTCACCATCGAGCGGCCGCCCTGCGCGCCGCCGGGGGCTTCGGCATGATAGTCCGGGAAGGTCAGCGGCATGTCGAAACGCACCGCGGTCCTGGTCGTGAAGAAATCGACTGCCTTCGGCCCTTCGGTCAGGAACGCATCGACGCGCGCGGAGTCAAAGCTGTTGCCGGCTTCGTGGCGCAGATAGGTCCTGGCCTGATCGGGGCTCTCCTCGATGCCCCAGGCCTTGGCCAGCGAGGTGCCGGGAATCCACAGCCAGCCGCCGGAGCGCGCGGTGGTGCCGCCAAAGCGTGGCTCCTTCTCGACCACCAGGACCTTCAGGCCATGATGGCCGGCGGTGACCGCCGCGGACAGCCCGGCACAGCCGGAGCCGACGACGAGCGCGTCGCAGTCATAGGTTTCCTGGTTGTCTCGGGTTTCTTGGTTTTTTTCGTTGGCCACGCGATCGATCCTATTTCTTCAGCAGCGGGCATTTGGACTCGGAGACCGGACGAAACGCGTCCTCGCCCTTCACGGTCTTGACGATGTCGAGATAGTCCCACGGCTCCTTGGACTCCGAGGGCTTCTTTACCTTCGCGAGATACATGTCGCGGATCACGCGGCCGTCCTCGCGCAGTCTGCCGCCATGCACGAAGGTGTCCTCGATCGGCAGCTCGCGCATCTTGGCCATCACCGCTTTCGGATCGTCGGTGCCGGCAGCCTTGATGGCCTTGAGATAATGCAGCACCGAGCCGTAGACGCCGGTCTGGATCATGGTCGGCATCACGTTGGTGCGGGCGAAGAATTTCTTCGACCAGGCGCGCGTCTTCTCGTCCATGTTCCAGTACGACGCGGTCGTCATGTAGGTGCCCTGCGCGGCGTTGAGGCCGATCGCGTGCACGTCGGTGTCGAACATCAGGAGGCCGACCAGCTTCTGGCCGCCCTGCACGAGGCCGAACTCGCCGGACTGCTTGATTGAATTGTCGGTGTCCTGGCCGGCATTGGCGAACGCCACCACATCCGCCTTCGAGTTTTGCGCCTGCAAAGCGAAGGAGGAGAAGTCGGCGGTGTTGGTCGGATGGCGGACGCTGCCGAGCACCTTGCCGCCCATCTCGTTGACGAAGCGCGTCGCGTCCTTTTCGAGCTGCTGGCCGAAAGCGTAGTCCGCGGTGATGAAGTACCAGGACTTGCCGCCTTCCGCGATCACCGCCGAGGCCGTCACCTTCGACAGCGCATAGGTGTCGTAGGTGAAGTGCACGGTGTTGGGGCTGCACAGCTCATCGGTCAGCGAGCTCGCGCCGGGGCCGGACAAGAGCGCGATCTTGTTGCGCTCGCGCACCATGTTGTGCACGGCGATCGCGATGCCGGAGTTGGGAATGTCGACGACGGCGTCGACCTTGTTGTTGTCGAACCAGCCGCGCACGATCTGCACGCCGACATCGGTCTTCATCTGGTGGTCGGCGGAAATGATCTCGATCGGCTTGCCGAGCACGGTGGGGCCGAATTCCTCGACCGCCATCTTGGCCGCCTCGACCGAGCCCGGGCCGGAATTATCGCGGCCCCAGCTCGACAGGTCGGTCAGCACTCCGATGCGCACGACGTCATCGGAAACCTGGGCTTGAGCTGCGGTCGTCATCGCCGCGAGCATGGCTGTCGCCAAGAAATGTCTCATCGTTCCTCCTCCTGGATGTCCGCATTCTCTGGCGGGTCATCTTTTGATTAGGAATTATCAAATTAGTTTGTCAATGGCAAATTGGAACGTGTGTGAATGTTGCCACATGATTGCGTCCTCGAATGAGGCGGTGCTTCACATTTGGTGAGTATACGCTTACATGGCTCATCCGGGATGGCACTGCGGCAGGGCTTCAGCCCACGCCAGAGCTCGCGGCAGTACCAAGTCAGTATGAACAGGGGAATTTTCGCGGACGGCGATGCCTTCGCCGCCCGGCGGAGCCAGCCTTCACCGGGATCGGCTCTTGCGGGGCGGCTCGCAGGAAGAGCGTCGGCGCACTGCGATCATAGACGGACCATGTTGAGACAGCTCTTCGCGCCGCAGCTCGTTATTCTCTACGTGCTGGTGGCCTCCACACTTTACGTGCACTTCCGCGGCAAGCAGCGGTTGCGCTTCGCGCGCCAGCTCGGCGATCACTCGACCTATCTCGCGCCCTACAATGTGCTGATGTATGCGGGCTCGGCCGTGCCCAACACCCCGGTGATCCCGGTCGAGCAGTTTCCCGAGCTGAAGAAGCTCTCCGACAATTGGGAGACCATCCGCGACGAGGCGACCCGGCTGTTCGACGAGGGCTTCATCCGTGCCGCGGCCAAGAACAACGACTGGGGCTTCTACTCGTTCTTCAAGAGCGGCTGGAAGCGGTTCTACCTGAAATGGTACGACGACTTCCTGCCGTCGGCGCGCACGCTGTGCCCGCAGACGGTGGAGCTGTTGAATTCGATCCCGAACGTGCACGGCGCGATGTTCGCGATGCTGCCGCCCGGCGGCAAGCTCGGCGCGCACCGCGATCCGTTCGCGGGCTCCCTGCGCTATCACCTCGGCCTGGTGACGCCGAACTCGAACCAGTGCCGCATTCTCGTCGATGGCGTCGAATGCGTCTGGCGCGACGGCGAGGCCTTCATGTTCGACGAGACCTTCATCCACAGCGCCGAGAACAAGACCGACGTCAACCGCATCATCCTGTTCTGCGATGTCGAGCGCCCGATGAAATACGGCTTCATGACCCGGATCAACCGCTGGGTCAGCCACAACATCGTCAAGGCGTCGGCCACCCAGAACGTCGACGGCGAGCATGTCGGCGCGCTGAACAAGGTGTTCGGCAAGCTCTACGAGGTCCATCTCGCCAGCCGCAAGGTCAAGGAGTGGAATCGGAACGTGTACTACACGCTGAAATATTCCGTGACCGTGCTGATCCTCGGCCTGATCGTGATGTCGGCGCTGCGCTGACCGCAGCTGGTTTGCCGCACTGACTGCAAAGCCCCGGAGCGGTGTTCCGGGGCTCTTGCTTTGCCGGGCGCCGTCTGGTCCTGGCCTACCGCTCCCGATTGGCGCCGACGCCGAGCGTATCGATCTTGGCGTCGGAGGCGGCATCCATATCGGCCGCGGTGATCGGCTGGTCGACGATGAACAGATAGCATCCCGCCGAGACGACGCCGATCAGGGCGCCGACGACGAGGGCTGGGACGAACGAACCCGTCTTCTGCACGATCACGCCGGTCACGGTCGGCGCCAGAGCGCCGCCGAGATATCCGCCGAAATTCTGCACCGAGCCGATCGAGGCGGTGCAGTTGGTCGGGACCGCGACCGAACTGAGCGCCCAGGCGCAAGTGCTGGTGACATAGACCAGGAACAGCGAGATCGAGATGAAGGCGATCGCGAGCGCATTGCTCTCGACATAGGCCGCGGCCACCGTGCAGGCCGCCGTCCCAAGCAGCGAGATCGCGGCCGGGTAACGCCGGCTCCTCAGCGGCTCGACGCCGCGGCGTACCAGGATGTCGGCGATGTATCCGCCGATGACGCCGCCGACCACACCGCAGGCGAACGGCACCGCGGCCGCCCATCCGGTGTATTTTACGCTCATATGCCGTTCGATCTCGAGATAGCCCGGCAGCCAGGCAGTGTAGATCCAGGTCAAATAGATGCAGCCGAAATAGCCGAAGATCATGCCCCAGGTGGTGCGGAAGCGGAACAACAGCGACCAGTCGCGGAACGTGACCTTGGTGCGCTGGCCGGGCGGATCGCCTTGCGTCCGGTAGGCGTTCTCGTGCGCGGTGAGCGCAACCTGCTCGGGATTGCGATAGAGCAGGCACCAGCAGGCGGCGACGATCAGGCCGGCGATACCCATGATCACGAACATCGCGCGCCAGCCGAATGTCAGCATCAGATAGGTCAGCAGCGGCACGGCGATCGCGGTGCCGAGCGATGACGCGCAATTGAACACGCCGGTGGCGAGGCCGCGGTCGCGCTGGTTGAACCAGTCCCGCACCACGCGCGCGCCGGTCGGGAATTGCGGGGCTTCGCCAATTCCGAGCAGGACGCGCGCCCCGAAGAACTGGCCGAAATTCTGCACCAGGCCGCCGATCAACTGCGCCAACGACCACAGGCTGAGACCCATGGTGAGAAGCAGGCGCGGACCCAGCCGGTCGACCATCGCGCCGGTGGGGAGCTGCGAGAATGCGTAGGCCCACAGGAAGGCGGAAAGCAGGTAACCCATATCCGCGATCGACAACCCGAGTTCCTCGCGGATCAGCGGATTGGCAACCGCGAGCGTCGCGCGATCGATGTAGTTGACGACCCCGGCAACGACCAGCAGAGCCAGCGCGACGCGTTGAATAGATTTCAGCCGTGGCGTCGCAAGCTCCATTCCCGACATGATTCGTTTTCCTCACCTGTGATTTTGCCGCACAGTATCGGCGTGTGACGGGTCGAACCAGAACGGTCGTCGTCCAGCCTGCGTTGCGATTTTGACATGGACCTTTGGCCGTGGTTGGTGACCGCGCGCTGTGCGCCGAAGACGAGCGCGCCGACGGGTCTGCGCCGAACGTCGGCGTGCCGACCGCCGATCACACTCTCGCGATGTGACGGATGGTTGATCCGCTCATGGCGTGCAAGAACCTGGCGGGCAGGGTGAGTTCGCGCTGCCTTGTACGTGTCGAAGTGCTACAGTCCGATTTGACATTTTGCACTCAGGGGACCTTGTCATGCCGGAGACATCTGGAGCTTTCGCGACCACTGCGCTGAGCGGCTACGAGCTGTTGGCCGATCCCCGGTTGAACAAGGGCACGGCGTTCTCCGAAGCCGAGCGCGAGACGTTCGACCTGCACGGCCTGCTGCCGCCCAACATCCTGACGCTGGACGAGCAGGTCTCGCGCCGCCTCGAGGCGTTGCGCGGCTACGAGACGGACATCGAGCGCTATGCCTTCCTGCGCGAGCTGCAGGACACCAACGAGACGCTGTTCTACGCACTCTTGGTCAGCAATCTGGAAGAGCTGCTGCCGATCGTCTACACGCCGACCGTCGGTGAGGGTTGCCAAAAATTCAGCCGCCTGTTTCGCAAGCCCCGCGGGCTGTTCCTCAGCATCCCGCACCAGCACCGGATCGACCGCATTTTCGCTCATCCGCGTTTCGACCATGTCGAGGCGATCGTGGTGACCGACGGCGAACGCATCCTCGGTCTCGGCGACCAGGGCGCCGGCGGCATGGGTATCCCGATCGGCAAGCTCGCGCTCTACACCGGCTGCGGCGGCCTCCACCCGGCGACCACGCTGCCGATCCTGCTCGACGTCGGCACCGACAATCCCGATTGCCTGGCCGATCCGCTCTATATCGGCTGGCGCAACGAGCGCGTCCGCGGCCAGGCCTATGACGATTTCATCGAGGCATTCGTCTCGGCGGTGGTGAAGCGCTGGCCGCGCGTGCTGCTGCAATGGGAGGATTTCGCCAAGAACAATGCGACGCGCATGCTGGAGCGCTATCGCGACCGGCTGTTGACCTTCAACGACGACATCCAGGGCACCGCCGCGGTCGCGACCGGCGCCTTGCTCTCCGCGATCAACGTCACCGGCGTGCCGCTCACCGAACAGCGCGTCGCGGTGCTCGGCGCCGGCTCCGCCGGCTGCGGCATCGCCAGCCTGATCCGCGCCGCGATGGTCGATGCCGGCCTGTCGGAGGGCGAGGCGTCGAAACGCTTCTTCATGGTCGACCGCGATGGTCTGCTGCTCGAGGGCATGAGCGGGCTTGCCCCGTTCCAGTTGCCGTTCGTGCAAGGCAAGCAGGCGACCGCAGGCTGGCAGCTCAGCCATCCGGACAAGATCGGGCTGCTCGACGTGGTGCGCAACGCGCGACCGACCGTGTTGATCGGCGTCTCCGGTCAGGCCGGCGCGTTCTCCGAGCCGGTCGTCCGTGCGATGGCCGAGTGCAACAAGCGGCCGGTGATCTTCCCGCTGTCGAACCCGACCTCGCGCGAGGAGGCGACGCCCGCCGACATCGAAGCGTGGACCGAAGGGCGGGCCCTGATCGGCGTCGGCAGCCCGTTCCCGCCGATCACGCGCGACGGTGCCCGCTTCAAGGTCGACCAGACCAACAACTCCTACATCTTCCCTGGCGTCGGTGTCGGCGCGCTTGCGGTCGGCGCCAGCCGGATCAGCGACGGGATGTTCATGGCTGCCGCCAAGGCGCTGGCCAGCGTGTCGCCGGCCCGCAACAATCCGAAGCACAATCTGCTGCCACCGGTCAGCGCGCTGCGCGACGTCGCGCTGACGGTCGCACTGGCGGTGGCGCTGCAGGCGCACAAGGAGGGGCTCGCCAAGGACGTTCCGATCGACCAGGTCGAGGCGCGCATCCAGGCCAAGATCTGGACCCCGCGCTACGTGCCGTATCGGCGTAGCGATCGGGCGTAGCCGCACAGGCGCCCGACGCGATTCTTCGCACCCGCCTGCAAGCGGTGCGAAGGCGCGAGGCGCTGCCGCGGCCGACTAAAGTTCTAGCCCTGACGTTGCTTTCCGCTGGAACCTTCTGCGCGGCACGCTCGTTTGTGCTCAAACGACCCAAGCGGTCACGATCCATCCGGGGGCCTGTCCGAGGGAGACGCTCCCATGCCAATTTCTGGCCAAGCACCCAATCAAACACCTGGTCAAACCAGCCAAACGTTTGGCCCCGACTCCAACCAGCTCACGCCAGCCGAGCATCAGCTCCAGCTGCGCCGCGCGGTGATCGCATCCACGGTCGGCACCGCGATCGAATGGTACGACTTCTTCCTCTACAGCACCGTCACCGGCCTGGTATTCGCAAAGCTGTTCTTTCCGCATTCCGATCATTGGGTCGGCACGCTGGAAGCGTTCGCGATCTATGCGGTCGGCTTCGTCGCGCGCCCGATCGGTGCTGCGATCTTCGGGCACTATGGCGACCGCATCGGCCGCAAGTCGACGCTGATCGCGACGCTGCTGCTGATGGGTCTTGCGACCGCGGCAGTCGCGTTGGTGCCAACCTATTCCAGCATCGGCATCTGGGGCGCGGTGATCCTCACCGTGCTGCGCTTCATCCAGGGTGTCGGCGTAGGCGGCGAGTGGGGCGGCTCGGTGCTGATGTCGATGGAATGGGCGCGCAACGATCACTCGCGCGGCCTGGTCGCGTCATGGCCGCAATTCGGCGTGCCCTGCGGGCTGTTCCTCGCCAATCTTGCCGTGCTGGCATTCAGTCAGATGTCGGGTGATCAGTTCCTGGCATGGGGCTGGCGTGTTCCGTTCGCGCTCAGCATCATCCTGGTCGGCGTCGGCCTCTACATCCGGCTCGGCATTCTCGAAACGCCGGTGTTCACCAGGCTGCTGGCGGAGCGCAAGGTCGACCGCACGCCGATGCTGACGGTGATCCGCGACCATCCGAAGGAGATATTGCTGTCCGCCTTTGCGCGCATGGCCGAGCAGGCGCCGTTCTACATCTTCACCGCCTTCGTGTTCTCCTACGGTATCGGCACGCTGCACGTATCGCGCGACCTGTTGTTGACGGCGGTCCTCGCGGCCTCGGTGCTGTCGTTCGTGTCGATCCCGGTGTTCGGGCACCTGTCCGACCAGATCGGCCGCAAGAACATGTACATGATCGGCGCAGCGGCGACTGGCATCTTTGGCTTCATCTATTTCGCGATGCTCAATACCGGATCGGTGCCGATCATCTTCCTGGCGATCATCCTGTCGCTCGTTCCGCACGACATGCTGTACGGTCCGCAGGCCGCCCTGATCGCCGAGAGCTTTACCGGCCGGCTGCGCTACAGCGGAGCTTCGCTCGGCTACCAGCTCGCCTCCGTGATCGCCGGCGGTCCGGCGCCGCTGATCGCGGCATGGCTGTTCGGCACCTATCATTCGTCGACTGCGATCGCGGTCTATATCGCGATTTGCGCCGTCATCACGCTGATCGCGACCGCGCTGATGACCGACTACACCGGCAAGGACATCAATGCCGCGGCTGCGCACCAGCGGCCGGTTTGAACGAGCAAGGGAGAAGCAGATGATGAAATGGCGAAACGAATCGGCACTCGATCTCTACAACCTCGCCGCGGCGATCTTCCTGCTCGCCGCACCATGGCTGTTCGCGCACGCCAACCCGACGGCGTCGATCGATCTCAGGATCAGCGGTGCAGCGATCGCGATCATGTCGCTGGCGGCGATCGTCGCGTTTTCGGTCTGGGAGGAATGGATCAATCTGCTGGTCGGCTGCTGGCTGATCGTCTCGCCCTGGCTGCTCGGCTTCGCGCACACCCGCGCCATGCATTTCAGCATCATTGCGGGTGCGGTGGTCGCGTTCATGGCATTGCTCGAGTTGTGGCTCGAGTACGAGAAGACACATCTCGGCCCGGCCGCGCAGGGCGCGGCAAGACATTAGGACTTGCCACGCACGGGGTGCTCGCGGTTCGGTGATTGCGCGTGATGAAATATCCATGCACGACGGCGGTCTTGTTCGCAGGAGCCGAGCTTGGTCGGCTTCACCCATCGCGCGGAGAAACCCAATGACCAAATTGACTCTCGTGACCGTTGCCCTGGTCGCGGCAGCTGCGTATTCGGCGCAGGCGTCCGCCGCCGGCAGCAATGCCGCGGCGCGACGCGCCCATGCGTCGGCGACCACAGCGGTCAGCAGCAAGACCACCGATTGCGTGCGCGCGCCGAACGTCGGATCGTTCGCAACGGCTCCGTTCACCGAGCCGCCCTGCATGCCCGGCACGATGCGCTGACCTCGCGCAGCAAAGAGCCCCGGACCTAAGGTCCGGGGCTCTTGGCCTCATCCATCGAAGCCAGTTCTATTCCGGCTTGCCGATCGTCACGGCGAGCTTGCCGACACCGTCGACGCCGCATTCGATCTTGTCGCCCGGTTGCAACTGCGAGACGCCAGCTGGCGTACCGGTCATGATGATGTCGCCGGCGGCGAGCTTCACCTGCTGCGAGAGCTGCCAGATGATCTCCGGCACGTTCCAGATCAGTTCGGTGAGGTCACCCTTCTGGGCTTCCTTGCCGTTGACGGTGAGCCAGATCTTGCCCGCCGTCGGGTGGCCGATCTTCGAGGCCGGCTGGATCGCGGAGCAGGGTGCGGAATAGTCGAACGACTTGCCGACCTCCCAGGGCCGCTCCTTCTTGCGCGAGGCGATCTGCAGGTCGCGGCGGGTCAGGTCGATGCCGACCGCATAGCCGTAGACGTGATCGAGCGCCTTGTCGGCGGGAATGTTCAACCCGCCGCTCTTCATCGCCACCACCAGCTCGACCTCGTGGTGCAGGTCCTTGGTCAGCGGCGGATAGGGGATCGTCGCGCCGTCGGGCACCAGCATGTCGGCATGCTTGCCGAAGAAGAACGGCGGCGCACGCTCGTCATTGCCCATCTCCCTGATGTGCTCGAGATAGTTGCGCCCGACGCACCAGATGCGACGCACCGGATAGGTGCCGGTTTCGCCGACGACGGGGAGCGAAGGCTGCGGGGGAAGCGGAATGACGGTGGAGGTGGCGTTCATGAACGGATCCCGGAGGGTTGAAGAAGGGCGCGCCGGCCGTATTACGCGGTTACGACGTTTGGGGCTAGTGGCTGCGCCAGCAGGCGGAGATGTGAAGGTAACTTTTCGCTGAGCCTCCGGGGTCCGGTTGCACGGTCGCGATCAGGCGCAAAGTGATGGCCCGCAACGTTCTGTGCATGTTGCGCGCAGGACCGGCCCCGCACGGATGAGACCTGGCGGTGCGCCGATCAATGACACGCTTGAACGCTGAACCAGGGCATTTCCAGCGCACCGCGCCGGACGAGGACACAGGCCATCTTGTTCACCTCCAGCTCATCATAGACATCAGACGGTACGTTGATGTCGCCGGTTTCGTGCAGTGGTCCCCACGGAGCAAGCTTGAGGTGATAAGATGTCCGCTTGCCGTGGTAGATATGCTTGTCAAGGATTCTGCTCTGAAACACGGTTGCAGGCGAATTGTCGAGCAGAGCGTTTGCCTCGCCGATCGTGCCAAACGCGCAGATCGCGGTGCACAATCCGACCAGAAGCGGCTTCAACGGCTGCTGGCGCAGATCGCGATTGCAGATCATGAGAGCTACGGTGGACAGCGCCATGCCGAGAACGGCAGCTCCGATCAGCGGGAGCCAACTGACCATGTAGTTGTCGAACAGCATGCGCGCCATGATCGCGAGCGCGGGAAACACGGCGACCATTCCCAGGTTGGCGCGGGCGTCGTTGGTCCCAGGACCGACACGGAAGAGTTCCCGTGACAACAACGTCAATGCAGTAGCCAAAGCCGGAAGCACCGCGAGGCTCACGATCACCAGTGGATGCGGAAATGGAACGACGATGGACCACAGGCCGAGGACAATCGCCGTGAACTTCAACCCGGCCGCGGTTTTCTTGGCCAGGGCGAGTTTACGCAGGCGTTCGTCGCAGGTCGCTCCTAGCGCGACATTCGCAGCAATAGCGGCGGTCGATTCTCGCAAGCCTTCAGCGTCCAGATCTCGCAAGCCCGAAAGCCAGACGAAAAATGCCGTATCTGGATCGAGCAGGTGGCAAGGAAGGCAAATGCTCTTAAGCTCAGCGCGCGAAGGCACAACGACGGTCCACCTTTGGACGATCTTGCGTCCCGCAATCTCGTCGCGGCGGAGACGACGGCTGCTCACCCAATTCGATGTCTCGATCATGTCATCAGTCACGGTTACGCGCCAGCCGGTGAAATAAACCATAATCGAAACTGACAAGGCGGCGGTCGCGACTCCCAACAACCAGATAGCCGTCAAGCCCTCGATCGGTAAATCTCCCGGCTGGGTCAACGCCGCGTAGCAGATGACCAATCCGCCGAACAACATCGCCAAGCTGGAAAGCGGGAGAAGTATTCGCCAGAGCAGTTGCAGCCGATAGGTTCTTGCGGGAGCGACGGCGTTTTTCAGTCCCGTTTCGTCGGCCGCATTCATGATACGCCCTTCAAAATGTCAGCGGCGAGCTCTGATGAACGTCAAAAGAAAACACGAACGTCGAATAAGATTTATGACTCGGCTGCGAGGGCAAGCACTGGGCCCGAGGCGCCAAACTCGCGATGTTGCAGGCGGAAGAACGAGGCGTAACGGCCGCCGCGGCGCAACAGCTCATCGTGGCGTCCGCGCTCGACGATCTCGCCGCCCTCGACCACCAGGATCGCATCGGCGTGCATGATGGTGTGCAGGCGGTGCGCGATCACGATCGTGGTGCGGCCCTGGCAGAGATGCTCGATCGCCTCCTGCACCTGCTTCTCGGACTCCGAGTCAAGCGCGGCGGTGGCCTCGTCGAGCAGGATGATCGGCGCGTTCTTGATCAGCGCGCGGGCCACCGCGATGCGCTGGCGCTGGCCGCCGGAGAGCTGGGTGCCGTGCTCGCCGACCGGCGTGTCGTAGCCGAGCGGGAAGCTCATGATGAAGTCGTGGGCGCAGGCGGCCTTGGCGGCCTCGACGATCTCGGCCTCGGTGGCACCCTGCTTGCCGAAGGCGATGTTGGCGCGGATGCTGTCGCGGAACAGATAGACGTCCTGGCCGACATAGGCGGTCTGCTGCCGCAGCGACCTGCGCGAGACCTGCGAGATCGACTGGTCGTCGATCAGGATCTCGCCCTCCTGCGTCTCGTAGAACCGCAGCAGCAAGGCGAGCACCGTCGACTTGCCGCCGCCGGACGGGCCGACCAGCGCGGTCACCTTGCCGGGCTCGGCCGTGAAGCTCATCCGGTTCAGCACCGGCTCGCCGGGGCGATAGCCGAAGCTGACATCGCGCAGCTCGATCCGCGCATCGGTGAGTTTCAGCGCCGGCTTGTCGTCATCGGTCTGCTCGCTGGCCGGGCTGTCGACCACTTCGAGCAACATGCGCGCGCCGACCAGCTGGCTGTTGAGGTCGATGTTGAGCCGCGCCAGCCGCTTGGCCGGCTCGGTCGCCATCAGGAAGGCAGTCAGGAAGGTGAAGAACTGACCCGGCGTGGAGCCGAGCGCCACCACGCTGTAGCCGCCATAGAGCAGGCAGCCGGCGACTGCGAAGCCGCCGAGCATCTCCATCAGCGGGTTGGAGCGGTTGGCGACGCGCGCCATCTTGTTGGCATTGTTCTCGACGGTCGCGATGTGCTCGTCGATCCGCTGCTGCATGGCGTCTTCCAGCGTGAACGCCTTCACGGTGCGGATGCCCTGCAACGATTCCTGCATCGTCTCCATGATGTCGGCGGTGCCGGTGAACTGGTTGTAGGCGAGGCCCTTGATCCGCTTCACCAGCTTGCGCAGCATCAGCATCGCCGGCGGCACCGCCACCAGTCCGATGAACGACATCAGCGGATCCTGCCACACCATCACGGCGAGCATGCTGATCAGCATCAGGAAGTCGCGACCGATCGCATTCACCAGCATGTTGAGCACGTCGGTGATCGACTTGGCGCCGGCGGTGAGCCGCGCCAGGAACTCCGACGAGTGCCGCTGCGAGAAGAAGCCGATGCTCTCGCTCATCAGCTTGGCGAACAATTGCCGCTGATTGCTGGCAAGGATGGCGTTCGAGATCTTGTTCAGGATCACCATGTGGCCGTAGGTCGCCACGCCCTTGATGAACAGCAGCACCACCGTGATGCCGGCGAACATCGCGATGCCGGGGATATTCTTGTCGACATAGGCCTGGTTGATCACCTGGCCGAGGACATAGGTGGCGCCGG
This sequence comes from Bradyrhizobium sp. UBA2491, assembly GCF_002341725.1. NCBI lineage: Bacteria > Pseudomonadati > Pseudomonadota > Alphaproteobacteria > Hyphomicrobiales > Nitrobacteraceae > Bradyrhizobium > Bradyrhizobium sp. UBA2491. The sequence continues at coordinate 42,351 of NZ_DDOP01000077.1, read as the reverse complement.
CGGTCGAGCCGGCCGCGATCGCCATCAGGCCGAACGCCATCAGATAGCGTCGCCAATAGGTAATCCCTTGTTCCATGACCAGGCGGCGGATCAGGATCGCCGCGCCATAGGGATCGTCGGTAATTTTCTTTGGAAACTGAGCCATCCGCGTTCCATTGACGGCGGGCAGCGCCGGCCGTCAGGGTTGCGGACCTCCTTGCCCGCTTGGCGGGGCTTTTTCAAGCACAATAACGGCTTGATAACGGCTTGATTTTTAGGCCGATTCTGCCTGTCGCGGAGCGCCGCCGCGCTCCCGGAACAGCTTTTCCTCCCAGGCCAGCGCATGGCTCGCGATGGTCTCGAGATCATCATACCGCGGCGTCCAGTCGAGCAGCGACCGGATCCGCCCCGTGTCGGCCACCATGGTCATGATGTCGCCGGGCCGGCGCCCGGCATAGGCGACCGCGAAATTGCGCATCGAGACCCGGCGCACCGCCTCGATGGTCTCGAGCACGGAATAGCCGCGGCCGTAGCCGCAATTCATCGTCACCGATTGCCCGCCGCCGCGCAGATAGGCCAGCGCCGAGCGGTGCGCCTCGACGAGGTCGCTGACATGGATGAAGTCGCGCACGCAGCTGCCGTCATGGGTCGGATAGTCGGTGCCGAACACGTCGATCTTGGCGCGCTGGCCGGTCGCGGCCTCGACCGCGATCTTGAGCAGATGGGTGGCGCCGATGGTGGCGAGGCCGACGCGGCCCTTCGGGTCGGCTCCGGCGACGTTGAAGTAGCGCAGCACGACGTAGCTCATGCCATGGGCGGAGGCGACGTCGTGCAGCATGATCTCGGTCATCAGCTTCGACGAGCCGTAGGGCGACAGCGGCCGCGTCGGCGCGATCTCCGGCACCGGCACCTGGTCCGGATTGCCGTAGACCGCCGCGGTCGAGGAGAAGATGAAGCGGCTGACGCCGCGCTTCACCGCCGCATTGAGCAGGCTGCGCGTCGTCATGGTGTTGTTGCGGTAGTAGCCGAGCGGATCGCGCATCGAGTCCGGCACCACCACGGAGCCGGCGAAATGGATGATGCTATCGATGCCATGTTGTGCGATCACGCCCTCGACGAGGTTCTCGTCGCCGGCATCGCCGATGAACAGCGGCACGCCTTCGGGCAGGAACGCGGAGAAACCGGTGGAGAGATTATCGATCACGACGACGCTCTCGCCGGCATCGACCAGCGCATGGACCATGTGACTTCCGATATAGCCGGCACCGCCGGTCACGAGCACGGTCATCGATCAAGCTCTCCCGATATCTTTAACCGGCGATGCTAACGGGAGTGCGGTGAAGAGGGGGTTTCGCGGCGGCCGAACTGGCCACTATGCTTAATGTTGCGTATAGGAACTGGCGCGAAACGGAGACTTGCGTGCCGATCGAGAACACACCTGCCGGCGAGCTCGAGCTCATCGTGCCCAACCTGCACCGCCGCTATTCGGGTGTCACCGCGACCAACCGCATGGTCGCGCCGAAGCTCGCAAGCATGTTCCGCGCGGCATGGCTCGGTTCGCATCGGCCCGACGGCATCGATGCGATGGGACTTGGCGATCTCTTGCGGCTGTGGCGACGCGCGCGTCCCGTGATCTGGCACGCGCGGCGCAATGACGAGATGATCGCGGGGCTTATGCTGCGCGCGCTCGGCTGGCCGTTGAAACTGCTGTTCACCTCGGCCGCGCAGCGTCATCACACCTGGCTGACGCGCTGGCTGATCCGCAACATGGATGCGGTCGTCGCCACCAGCCCGCTGTCGGCCTCATATCTGAAGCGTGAAGCTACCGTGGTGATGCATGGCGTCGACACCGACCGCTATACGCCGCCGGCCGATCGCGCGGCGGCGTTTGCCGAGAGCGGATTGCCGGGCCGCTATGCGATCGGCTGCTTCGGGCGGGTGCGCGCGCAAAAGGGCAGCGATGTGTTCGTCGAGGCGATGTGCAGGTTGCTGCCGCGCTATCCCGATTTCACCGCCGTCATCGTCGGCGCCGTGGTGCCGGAGCAACTTGCTTTCGCCGGCGAGTTGAAGCGGAAGATCGAGGCCGCCGGCCTGCAATCGCGTATCATCATCACGGGCGAATTGCCGATCGAGGATGTCGTGCGCTGGTATCAGCGGCTGACCATCTACGCCTTCACCTCGCGCAATGAAGGCTTTGGCCTGACCTTGATCGAGGCGATGTCGGCCGGTGCGGCGCTGGTGGCGGCACGCGCCGGTGCCGCTGAATTCGTCGTCGAGGACGGCGTCACCGGCGTGCTGACGCCGCCTGGCGACGCCGACGCGCTGGCGGCCGCGCTCGAGCCGCTGATGCGCGATCCGGCCGCGGCGGCGGCGATGGGAGCGCGGGCGCGCCAACGAGTTGTGGATAAGTTCAGCCTCGATGCGGAAGCCGGCGCGATCGCCGGGGTCTATCGCACGTTGATCTGAGCCAGCACGCGCTGCGCGATCCCCACGACCTCCTCGGCCGCGATGTCGCGCATGCAGCGGTGGTCGTTCATGGTGCAGACCGTGCGCTGGCACGGTTGGCACGACAGCGTGCTCTTCGTTTGCCGCACCGTCGCGGCGAGCGGGTTGAGGGGGGCCCAGAGATAAGGGTCGGTCGGGCCGAAGATGCCCATTGTCGGGGTGCCGATCGCGGCGGCGATGTGCATCAGCCCGGAATCGTTGGCGATCGCGACGCTGGCCGCGGCCATCGCCAGCGCGCCGTTGCGCAAATCGGTGCCGGTGAGATTGCGCACCCGCGGCCCGCCGATTGCGGCGATCTGCTCCGCCAGTGCCTTCTCGCCGGGGCCACCGACCACCCAGACATCGAAGCCGCGCTCGGCAAACAGCCGCGCGGCTTCCGGATAATAGGTCCAGCGCTTCGAGGCGCCGACCGAGCCGGGGCCCAGGGCGATGGCGGGGCCGGTGCCGAGGCCGTTGGCCTGCCGCCACCGCGCGATCTCGTCAGCGGGAACCCGAAGCTGAGGCACCGGCCATTCGGGCGGCCGGGCCGCGCCGTCCGGCAGCGCCAGGACGGCGTTCTTGTCGATGAAGCGCGGCAGCTGCTTTTCGCCCCATCGCATCGCGTTGATCAGGCCGAACCGGACCTCGCCGAAGAAGCCGACCCGCTCCGGGATCCCCGCCAGCGCCGGTGCAAGGGCGGACTTCCAGGTCCGTGGCAGCACCAGCGCGGTGGCGTAGTTCCGGGTGCGAAGCTCGGCCGCCAGCGCCTGCTGCCGGCGCAACGCCAGCCGGCTGCGCGGCAGGTCGAACACGACCGCGGACCGGACCCCCGGCATATAATCGACCAAAGGGGCGCAAAGGCTGGAGGTCAGAAGGTCGACCGGCCGGTTCGGCCAGCGCTTGCGCAACACCCGGACAACGGTCTGACCGCGCACGAAATCGCCGATCCAGACATAGGGTACGATCAGGATCGGTCGGCTATCCTGCGCATCCTCGGTTTCGATATCTGATATTGAATCAATATTCATTTCTAAATAGCCAGGACCGGGTCGGACCCGGCCAAGTCGGTAACCGGTTCGCGATGTGAGGTAAAGCCGTCGTTGCCTGTGGCGCGGGAGTGGGGCAAAGCTGGCGGCTGCAAAGGAATCTGGCGGGATTTCATAATGTTTCTGGTAACCGGGGGTGCCGGTTTTATCGGATCGAACGTCGTGGCTGCGTTGAACGACGCCGGCCGCAGCGATGTTGCGGTCTGCGACGTGCTTGGTCATGACGGCAAATGGCGGAACCTGGCCAAGCGTCAGCTTGCCGATCTGGTTCCCCCGGCCGAGCTCGGCGACTGGATCAAGGGGCGGCGGCTCGACGCCGTCATCCATCTCGGCGCCATCTCGGAGACCACGGCAACCGACGGCGATCTGGTGATCGAAACCAATTTCCGTCTCTCGATGCGGCTGCTCGACTGGTGCACCGCGAACGGGACGCCGTTCATCTATGCGTCCTCGGCCGCGACCTATGGTGACGGCGAGCAGGGCTTTGCCGACGATGGCTCGGTCGAGGCGTTGAAGCAGTTGCGGCCGATGAACCTGTACGGCTGGAGCAAGAACCTGTTCGACCTCGCGGTCGCCGAGCGGGTGGCGAAGGGCGAACGGCTGCCGCCGCAATGGGCGGGACTGAAATTCTTCAACGTGTTTGGCCCGAATGAATATCACAAGGGCCCGATGATGAGCGTGCTGGCGCGCCGTTTCGACGACATCAAATCGGGCCGCGTGGTGCAGCTGTTCAAGTCGCATCGCGAGGGCATCGCCGATGGCGATCAGCGCCGCGACTTCATCTATGTCGACGACGTCGTGCGGGTGATCATCTGGCTGATCGCAACCCCGCAGGTCTCCGGGCTGTTCAATGTCGGCACCGGCAAGGCGCGCAGTTTCAAGGACCTGATCGTCTCGGCCTATGGCGCGCTCGGCCGCGAGCCGAACATCGAATATGTCGACATGCCCGAGCAGATTCGCGGCAGCTACCAGTATTTCACCCAGAGCGTCGTCGATCGTCTCGGCCGGGCCGGATACAATGGCGGCTTCACCCGCCTGGAAGACGCAGTCGGGGCCTATGTGAAGGGTTTTCTCGATCGCTCCGATCGCTATCGTTGAAGCTGAGTACGGTGAGTGATGTTCGATTTTGAAGCGATCTCGCGTGCGATGTCCGGCCAGACCGTGCTCTGCGTCGGCGACCTGATGCTCGACGAGTTCGTCTATGGCGAGGTGTCGCGGATCTCGCCGGAGGCGCCGGCGCCGGTGATCGCGGTCAGGCGCAGCGAGACCAATATCGGTGGCGCCGGCAACGTCGCGCGCAACATCGCCTCGCTCGGCGGCCGCTGCATCTTCGTCGGCCTGATCGGCGAGGATGCCGCCGGCACGGTGTTGTCGGAGGCGCTCGCGAATGAGCCCGGTATCGAGGCCCTGTTGGTGCGTGACGCCGCGCGTCCGACCACGCGCAAGGTGCGGTTCGTCTCCGAACAATTCTCCACCCACATGCTGCGCTCCGATTGGGAACTCGCCGCGCCGGCGGGGCCGGCCATCGAACAGCAACTGATCGACACCATCCTGCCGTGTCTGGCGCGTGCCGACATCGTGCTGTTGTCCGACTACGCCAAGGGCGTGCTCACCGCGCGGGTGATCCGCAACGTGATCGATGCCGCGCGGCAGGCGGGTAAGCGCGTGATCGTCGATCCTAAGAGCGCCAACCTCGCGATCTATCGCGGTGCCAGCGTGCTGACGCCGAACCGCAAGGAATTCGCCGAGGCGACCCGCAGTCGCGCCGACAGCCTGGACAGCATCGCGCAGGCCGCGCCCGATGCGATGTATCTCGCGGATTGCGAGGCGATGCTGGTGACGCAGGGCGAGCGCGGCATGACGCTGGTGACGCGCGGCGGCGATTCGATCCACGTGCCGGCGCTGCCGGTCAAGGTGCGCGACGTCTCCGGCGCCGGCGATACGGTAGCGGCCGCGCTGGCGCTGGCGCTGTCGGGTGGCGCCGACTGGGAAGGCGCGCTGCGGATCGCGAGCGCGGCGGCAGCGGTTGCCGTCGGCAAGACCGGGACCGCGATCGTCAAGTCAGACGAATTGCGGCGCAGGATCCTGCCGCACGCTTCGCTCGCGGCCGAGGACAAGATCGTCCCGGCCGGCGGCGATATCGATGCCTATCTCGATGAATGGCGCCGGCAGGATCTGCGCATCGGCTTCACCAATGGCTGTTTCGACATCCTGCATCCCGGCCACGTCAAGGTGCTGACGGCCGCGCGCGGCGCCTGCGACCGCCTGATCGTGGGGTTGAACAGCGACGCCTCGGTGAAGCGGCTGAAGGGCGAGGGGCGTCCGGTGCAGAACGAACGCGCCCGTGCCGAAGTGCTGGCGGCGCTGGAAGCCGTCGACCTCGTGGCAATCTTCGAGGAGGACACCCCGATCAATCTGATCACCAAGGTGCGGCCGAGCGTGCTGGTGAAGGGCGGTGACTATACCCGCGCGCAGGTGGTCGGCCACGAGATCGTCGAGGCCGCCGGCGGCGAGGTCGTGCTGGTCGACATCCTGCCCGGCCACAGCACGACGTCGCTGGTTGCCCGGGCGCGCGAGGGCAAGGCGTGAGCGCGAGCATGGCATCATCGGCGTCCGCCCCGGCCTGCCCGGTCTGGTGGCGCGATCCAGTGCGCTGGCGCACCGGGACCGATGTGGTCGCGGTGCTGATTGCGCTGTCGTTGCCGTGGTCGACCTCGCTGGTCGGCATCTTCGGCGTGGTGCTGCTGATCGCGATCGCGCCCACCGTCGACCTGAAGGCGTTCTGGGCGCTGCTGAAGCGGCCGATCTGCGTCGCGCCGATCGCGTTGTTCTGCCTCGCGCTCGTCGGCACGCTTTGGTCGGACGCTGCCTGGGGTGCCCGATTCTACGCGGTCGGGCCGACAGCAAAGCTCCTGGTGCTGCCGGTCCTGCTCTATCATTTTCAGCGGTCGACCCGCGGCACCGCGGTGTTCATCGCCTTCCTGGTGTCATGCACGCTCTTGATGCTGATGTCCTGGCTGGTGTTTGCCTATCCGCACCTCGCGCTCAGGGCGCCCGCGCCCGGCGAGCAGGGCGTTTTCGTCAAGAACTACATCGACCAGAGCCAGGAATTCACCCTCTGCGCGGTCGCGCTGGCCTATCCGATCGTCATGTTGCTGCGGGCAAGGCGCATCTGGCCGGCCATATTGCTGATCGTGATTGCGCTCAGCCTGTTCGCCAACATGGCGCTGGTGGTGGTGTCGCGGACGGCCCTGGTCACGGTTCCGATTATGTTCGCGGTGTTTGCGTTGCTCCATTTGCGCTGGCGCAGCATCGTGCTGATTATTTGTGCCGCCGCCACGCTATCCGTGGTGGCGTGGTATGCCTCGCCGCAATTTCGCTGGACCGCCGAGTCGTTCCAGCGCGACTACAAGCTCTATATGGAACGCAACGAGCCGACGTCGCTCGGTTTGCGGCTCGAATTCTGGCGGAAGTCGCTCGGCTTCTTTGCCGAAGCCCCGCTCATCGGCCATGGCACCGGCGCGACCCGCGGCCTGTTCGAGCGCGTCGCGACCGGTGGCGTGACCCAGGCGTCCGGCGAGGTGATCGGAAACCCGCACAATCAAACGTTGAACGTCGCCGTGCAGTGGGGCATTGTGGGTGTTGCGATCCTGTATGCCATGTGGGTCCTGCACCTCCTGCTGTTCCGAGGCGGGGGTTTCGTCAACTGGATCGGACTTCTCGTCGTGGTACAGAATATTTTCAGCTCGCTGTTTAATTCGCACATCTTCGATTTTCACGAAGGCTGGATGTATGTGCTTGGCGTCGGGGTTGCGGGCGGCATGGCGTTGAACGAGCGATTGGGGGGCGATATGGAACCCGAACCTCCGATCCGTCCATGATCGCTGGCAAGGGCTGTGCAGATACGCTATCAGCCTGCCAATGTCTCGCCGCGAACTCCCAGCTGCCGGTAACCCGTCCGTTAGATGACGCGTCTTTCACAATTCACCCTGCGTAATTTCCTGATTCTGGTGCATGACGCGCTCGCGACGACGTTTGCGTTGCTGGCGAGCTTTTACCTGCGTTTCGAGGGGAGCCTCCTTACCGACCGATTGCCGCATTTGCTGCGCATCCTGCCCTGGTTCGTGCTGTTCAGCATTGTGGTGAGCTATTTCTCCAACCTGACCACCGCGAAATGGCGCTTCACCTCGCTGCCGGATGCCGTGAACATCCTGCGGGTCGCGGCGGTGCTGACGCTGGCACTCGTGGTGCTGGACTACGTCTATTTCTTCACGGGAGCGAATTCGCCAAGCCCGGTGTTCCTCGGCCGGGTCACGATCATCCTGTTCTTCTTCCTGGAAGTGTTCGCGCTGAGCACGTTGCGGCTGGGCTATCGTTACTTCCGCTACTCGCGCACGCGCCTTCACGCCCGGTCCGACAACGCCGCGCCGGCGCTGCTGATCGGACGCACCGCCGACGCCGAAGTGGTGCTGCGCGGCATCGAGAACGGCGCCATCAAGCGGCTCTGGCCGGTCGGCGTGCTCTCGCCGTCGGTCGCGGACCGCGGCCAGATGATCCGCAACATTCCGGTGGTCGGCGGGGTCGACGACATCGAGACGGTGATTCGCGACTTCGAGAGCCGGCAGAAGCCGATCAAGCGCGTGATCATGACACCCTCCGCATTCGAGCCGGAGGCGCATCCGGAGAGCGTGCTGATGCGCGCCAAGCGGTTGGGTCTGATCGTCAGCCGGCTGCCATCGCTGGAGAGCGGCGATGCGCCGCGGCTCACCAATGTCGCGGTCGAGGACCTGCTGCTGCGTCCGAGCCAGAAGATCGACTACGCCCGGCTCGAGGCGCTGGTGAAAGGCAAATCGGTGATCGTGACCGGCGGCGGCGGCTCCATCGGCGCGGAAATCTGCGACCGGGTCGCGACCTTCGGTGCGGCGCGCCTGCTGGTGGTGGAGAACTCGGAGCCTGCGCTCTATGCCGTCACCGAGGCGCTGTCCGCGCGCGACACCGGCGCCGTCATCGAGGGCCGGATCGCCGACATCAGGGATCGCGAGCGAATCACGCGGCTGATGAGCGAGTTCAAGCCCGACATCGTGTTCCATGCCGCCGCGCTCAAGCATGTGCCGATCCTGGAGCGTGACTGGAGCGAGGGGGTCAAGACCAACATCTTCGGATCGGTGAACGTGGCCGACGCCGCGCGTGCCGCGGGCGCCAGCGCGATGGTGATGATCTCGACCGACAAGGCGATCGAGCCGGTCTCGATGCTGGGCCTGACCAAGCGCTTTGCCGAGATGTACTGCCAGGCGCTGGACCATGACCTGATGACCGAGGCCAAGGGCAACGCGCACATGCGGCTGATCTCGGTGCGGTTCGGCAATGTGCTGGCCTCCAACGGATCCGTGGTGCCGAAGTTCAAGGCCCAGATCGAGGCCGGCGGACCGATCACGGTGACCCATCCGGACATGGTCCGCTACTTCATGACGATCCGCGAGGCTTGCGATCTCGTGATCACGGCGGCGACGCATGCGGTGACGCCGGCGCGGCCCGACGTCTCGGTCTATGTGCTGAACATGGGCCAGCCGGTCAAGATCGTCGATCTCGCCGAGCGGATGATCCGGCTGTCGGGCCTGCAACCCGGTGTCGACGTCGAGATCGTGTTCAGCGGCATCCGTCCCGGCGAGCGGCTGAACGAGATCCTGTTCGCAAGCCAGGAGCCGACGCTCGAAATCGGCGTCGCCGGCGTGATGGCGGCCAAGCCGAACCAGCCTCCGATGTCGACGCTGCGCAAGTGGCTGGCGGCGCTCGAGGATGCGATCGCGAGGGATGACCGCGTGACCATCCGCGCCGTGCTTCAGGACGCCGTGCCCGAGTTCGGATCGAATGCCGCCTGATAGCGCCGTCCTGCGCGCGATGCGGCAGGATCATTTCGAAAGCCATTGATGCGTCATTCTCGAAAAGTCGTGGTCGTCAGCCAGCACTATCCGCCGGACCACAGCACGACTGCGGCGATCATGGCCGCGATCGCCGAACGGATCGCGCAGGAGGCGGACGTGATGGTGGTCTCGGGCATGCCGGGCTCGGCAAGGGCGCCGTCGCCCGGGCAGCCAGTGGTCGTCGAGATCAGGAACTGGTTGCCGGGAAAGGGGGCGCTGCTCAAGCGCGCGCTGGCCGAGGCGCTGTTCACCGGTCGGATCTTCCTTGCGCTGTTGTCGCGGTTGCAGCGGGGCGACGTGGCACTGACCGTGACCGCGCCGTTCGCGCTTCCCTATGCGGTTGCGGCCGCGGCCAAGTTGAAGGGCGCAAAGTCGGCGCTGATCATGCACGACCTGTTTCCCGATGTGCTGGTGATGGCCGGGCTGTTGCGGCCTTCCTCGCTGGTTGCGCGGGCGATGCGCGGGATCAACGCGCTGATGTTCCGGGCCCTGAATGCGGTCATCGTCATCGGCCGGGACGCCGAGAAGCTGTTGCTGCGGTATGGCGGAATGACGCCGGACAAGATCAGGTTCATTCCGAACTGGGCCTCGCTCACCCCCGCCAACCGCCCCGTCGACCCGGACAATCCGTTTCGTAAGGCCATCGCCGCCCGCTTCGTGGTCGGACTGTCGGGCAATCTGGGCTTCACCCACGATCCGGACATTGTTTTCCATGCAGCCCGCCTGTTGCGCAACGAGAGCGACATCCATTTCCTGCTTTCAGGGTGGGGGATGGGCTTCGCGCGGCTGAAGGAGATGCAGGCCGCGGACCAACTGGCCAATGTGACGCTGGTCGAACGCGTCGCGGATGACAAGCTCGATGCGCTGCTGTCCAGTGCCGACGTCTGGCTCATTCCCTATCGCAAGAACGTTGCCGGCGTCTCGGTGCCAAGCCGGTTCTACAACCTGCTCGCGGCCGGCCGACCCGTCATCCTGGTCTCCGAGCCCGAGGCCGAAGCCGCGCTGACCGTCAGTGAGAATCGCCTCGGATGGGTCGTCACACCTGAACGGCCCGATCAACTCGCCGATGCCATCAGGTTGGCGTCACGCTCGCAGGACACCGCGATGGCCGACCGCGCCGTCGCGACCGCGCGGACCTTCAGTCCGGAGCGGGCGCTCGCGAGCTACGCTGCGCTGGTGCGGGATCTGCTATCCAGTCAGGATGTGGAGCGGACAGCATGAATGACGGTGGCCGGAAGGTTCTGGTGACGGGGGCCAGCGGCTTCGTCGGCCGCCACGTGGTGCCCGTACTGGCGCGCAGCGGCTGGCAGGTGCGTCGCGCGGTGCGAACCCCGCCGCGAGACGCAAACGACGTCACGATCGGTTCGCTCAGTCCGACCACCGATTGGCGGGCCGCGCTCGATGGCGTGGATGCCGTTGTCCATCTCGCGGCGCGCGTACACCAGCAGTCCGACGAACAGGCGATTGAACTGTACCGCAACGTCAATATCGAGGGCACGCTGCATCTGGCGCGCGCCGCGGCCGCCGCGGGCGTTCGCGATTTCATCTTCGTCAGCACGATCCTGGTGCATGGACGCAGCAACTACGGGCGTCCGCCGTTTCGAGAAGACGATCTGCTTACTCCCCGTGGCCTCTACGGCAACTCGAAGGCGGCCGCAGAGGTCGGCCTGAAGGGAATTGTGCCCGGCAGCAACATGCGGGTGACCGTGATCAGGCCGCCGTTGATCTACGGCGCCGGCGCAAAGGGAAATTTCGCCTTGCTGAAGCGTGCGGTGATCAATCGCGTGCCGCTTCCGCTGGCCGATGTAGGGAACCGCCGTGCGTTCCTGTCGGCGGAAAACCTGGCGTCGTTCATCCTGCATCGGTTGTCGCATCCGGGAAATGAATTCGAGGTGTTTCTGGTGGCTGACCGCGAGCAGGTCTCGACGCGGGATTTCGTCGAGCGTCTCGCCCGCGCGGCGGAAACCTCGCCGCGCCTGTTCTGGCTGCCGCTGCCGCTCTTGAAGGTGTCGCTCGCGATCGGCGGTCGCAAGGAAGCCTATGACAGCCTGTTCACCTCGCTCGAACTCGACCTTTCCAAGATCGCGAGCACGGGATGGCAACAGCCGATCAGCCTCGACGATGGGCTGAGGCGCGCGCTGCGCAAGACGGATGGCTGATCCGAGGCGATCAGCGCGGCCGTGAGAACCGGCGCAACTGCCAGGCAACGGCGAGCGCCCCGGCAAGCAGCAGGACGGCATCCGCGGCAAGCGAATTGATGACGACCGAGGCGAATGCGAGCAGCGCCAGCACGACGTTGAGCGCGAACACCTCGCCGACGACGCGCCACACCGTGAACCCGTTGTCTGTCGCGCGCTGATAGAAGTGCGTGCGATGCGCGGCCCAGAACGGCTCGCGACGCGCGATGCGCCGGAACAGCGTGACCGTGGCGTCCGCCAGATAGTAGAGCGGCAGCAGCAGCGCGGCCGCGAATTGCTGGCGCAACGCGAGTTCGAGCAGACACCAGCCGAGCAGCAGGCCGATCGGCAGGCTGCCGACATCGCCGAGGAATATTCTCGCCACCGGCCGGTTGAACGGCGCGAAGCCGAGCATCGCTCCGCACAGGGCTGCCGCGACCAGCGCGGGCGCCGCCGGGATGTAGCCGGCGCCGCCGAGCAGGGCGACCGCCACCGTGACCGGGATCGCCTCGGCCACCGTCATCAGGTCGAGCCCGTCCATGAAGTTGACGAGGTTCACGAACCACAGGCCGGCGATCACCAATAGGCCGCGTTCGAACCAGGCCGGACAGGCCGGAACGAGCCTGAGATCGCCCGGCACCGAGAGCACCACGGCCGCGACGGCGGCGGCCTGTAGCAGCAGCCGAGGAACGACGGGCAGGGAGCGGACGTCGTCGGCGAAACCCACCACCGCGATGAACAGGCAGGCCGCGAACACGATGAACGGAATCGTCAGGTCCGGCGATCCCGCCAGCATGATGACGATCCCGCCCGCGAGCAGTGTGGCGATCGTGACCGCGATTCCAGCGCCCTGTGGCGTCGGGGTGCGATGCGACGAGCGCGCATTCGGCTTCGCCAGCGCCACGCGCAGCAGCAGCGGCCGCGTCAGCAGGATCAGGACGGCCGAGATCGATGCGGCGAGCACCACGGCGATCAGCGACAGGAGGGTCTCGAAACTATTCATCGGTCCGGCTACTGCGATCCCGGGACTCGCGATGGCGATCCCGGGACTTCGATCGGCTCGGCGCCCTTGGCGGCTTTTTCAGGGCTCAGGATCCAGACCAGGCCGCCGAACACCCCGACCACGAACGACACCGCGCCGAACAGCAGCGAGATGTTGACGCCCTCATTGGCGATCAATCCGGCATAGCCGAACGCCAGCGCCATGGTGGCTTCGCGTACGCCCCAGCCCGCGATCGAGATCGGCATCATCGTGATCAGCATCACCGGCGGCAACAACTGAAAGATCTGGCCGAAGGTGACCGGAGCCGTGATCGACTTCACCACGCACCAGCCGATCACGACGGTGACGACGTGAATGGCGATCGAGAGGGTCGCGACCCGCAATCCGTGCTCGCGGCTGAACAACACCCGGTTGGCGATCACGGCGCAGGCGTGGACGTGATGCGTCGCCCACCACTGCTTCAGCCACGGCCAGGGCAACGCGCCGATCAGCAGGAAACCAAATCCGGCCGCAAGCGCGGCGAGGTCGAGCAGCAGCAACGCCATCCAGCCGTGGGTATCGGAGATCAGCCGGTAGCTCCACGGCAAGGCGGCGGCGATGACGACGGCCAGGGCGATCAGTCCGATCGCGCGGTCGACGAAGATCGAATAGGTGGCCGCGCGCCAGCCCGCGCCGGCCCGTGCGACCAGCCAGAGCCGCACCGCGTCGCCGCCGATCGAGGACGGCAGGGTCTGGTTGAAGAAGGTGCCGATCACGTTGTAGCGCATCGCCTGCCCGGTCCCGAGCGGCGCGCCGCACTCAGCGCTGATCTCCCGCCAGCGCAGCACCCCGAGGAAGATCTGCAAGAATGTGACCGCGATCGCGAGGCCGAGCCAGCCCAGGCTCTCGACCTGGATGCGGGAGGCGAGGTCATACAGATTGACCTTGCGCAGCGAGAAATAGAGCAGCGCACCCGAGATCAGGAGCTTGGCGGTCGAAAGCAGGATTCGGCGCATTTCCGTTCGCGCTGCCAGGTGTCAGATTGTGTCAAAAAAAGCGCAAAACGCTTTCGCGCGCCCAAATTCGCCGCCTTGGTATGGTTTCCGCACCGATCTGGCAATACCCGTACTGGTCCCTATTGCGGCAGGTGCGAAGGGGCGGTTAAAGAGGCCGTAACGGGGGACGGCCAGCCACTCACCGGCGGTTTACAATACCGGTAAGATCCGACCAGGCGCGTGGGGGCGCGTGATACTGCTCGGATCGTGCTTCCCAGGTAACAGGGCTGTCGGCCGCGGTGGCCCGGGGCCAATTTGGTGTGTCGTCTGCGACAGGACTTGAGGCATCGATGGATCGACGAATTATTCCCCTGATCATGTGCGGCGGCGCAGGCACGAGGCTCTGGCCGGCGTCACGCGAGGTGCACCCGAAGCAGTTCCTCTCGCTGTTCGGGGCCCGCTCGACCTTCCAGGAGACGTTGCTGCGGGTGTCCGATGCGGGCCTGTTCGAGCGGCCGATCGTGATCACCAATGAGGCGTATCGCTTCATGGTGCTGGAGCAATTGGCCGAGATCGGCCGCGAGGCCGACGTGTTGCTGGAACCGATGCGCCGCGACTCCGGACCCGCGATCGCGGCCGGCGCCGTGTTCGCGCAAAGCCGCGACAGTGACGCGATCGTGCTGGCGCTCGCCGCCGACCATCTGGTGCGGGATACCCAGGCCTTCGTCGCCGCATGCCGCGGCGGATTGGTGGCGGCGGAAGCCGGCCGCATCGTGACCTTCGGCGTCAAGCCGGAGCGGCCCGCCACCGAATACGGCTACATCAGTCCGGGCGACGTGGTCGCCGGCGAGGTGCGGGCGGTGGCGAAATTCGTCGAGAAGCCGGATGCCGCGACGGCAGCCGGCTACATCGATGCCGGCTATCTCTGGAACAGCGGCAACTTCATGTTCCGCGCCGGCGTGCTGCTCGATGAGTACCGCAATGTCGATGCCGACAGCGTGGCCTCGGTGGAGCAGTCGGTCGCGTCGGCGGCGCGCGATCTCGGCTTCGTCAAGCTCGATGCCGCGGCCTTCGCTGCGGCAAAGGCGATCTCGATCGACTACGCGGTGATGGAGAAGACCTCCCATGCGGCGGTGGTGCCGGTGGCGTGCGGCTGGTCCGACATCGGCTCGTGGCGCCAGGTCTGGGAGCTCTCCGACAAGGACAGCCTCGGCAACGCGGCGCGCGGCACGGCGGTGTTCGAGGACAGCCGCAATTGCAACGTCGCGACCGACCGCGCGCTGGTGGCGCTCGAAGGCGTCGACGACCTCGTCGTGGTCGCGACCCAGGACGCCGTGCTGGTGTCGCGCCAGAAGGATGCCAACGGGCTGAAGCGGCTGGTCGCGAAACTGAAGGTGACGGCACCCGAGGTGACCGAGAGCCACATCAAGGTGCATCGTCCCTGGGGCTCCTATCAGTCGGTCGACAATGGCGACCGCCATCAGGTCAAGCGCATCATCGTCAAGCCGGGCGGGCGGCTGTCGCTGCAGAAGCATCACCACCGCTCCGAGCACTGGATCGTGGTGCGCGGCACCGCGCAGGTCACCGTCAACGAGCTGATCAAGACGGTGCACGAGAATGAATCGATCTACATCCCGATCGGCGCCGTGCACCGGCTGGAGAACCCGGGCAAGATTCAGCTCGAGCTGATCGAGGTGCAGACCGGCAGCTATTTCGGCGAAGACGACATCATCCGCATCGAGGACGATTATCAGCGCACCTGAGGGTTGCGCTGGTTCCTGCGCCGATCATGCGGCGCGGGACGATGTAACTCTTTGAATCAAAACGTGTCCGGATTTCGTCGTTGGCATTCGCCACATTTGTGACGTCGTGCTATAGCGGCTGCCAACGAAGCGGGGTCGTGATTTGCGCCGAAGCGCCTGATCGGACGAGAGCCGAGGTGCTGATTCGCTCGGAGCCGGGGTGGCTCCCAGAGAAGCCGGGACATCCGCCAGAACGTTACTTGGGGTCTACGATATGAATGCAAAAGTGTCCGCAGCGGGCGCAAATGCCGATACCGGCCGCGCATTGCGTGTCGGCGTGATCGGCGCCGGCGTGATGGGCAGCAACCATGCCCGCGTGCTGGCCGGACTGCCCGGTGTCGCGCTGGTCGGCATCGTCGATCCGCTCCCCGAACACCGTTCGCGCGCCGTCGGCCTGGTCGGCTGCCGCGCCTTCGAAGACCTCGATCAGCTGCTCGCCGAAGGCGTCGATGCGGTGACGATCGCAGCGCCCACCCACCTGCATCACGAAATCGCGCTCGCCTGCATCGCGCGCAACATCCATATCCTGGTCGAGAAGCCGGTCGCCTCCACCGTCGAGGAGGGACGCGAGATCGTCGCCGCCGCGGACAAGGCCGGCGTCACGCTGATGGTCGGCCATGTCGAGCGCTTCAATCCGGCGGTCGCCGCGATCAAGCAGGCGATCTCGGGCGAGGACATCCTGTCGATCGGCATCACCCGGGTCGGCCCGTTCCCGCCGCGGATGTCCAATGTCGGCGTCGTGATCGACCTCGCGGTGCACGACATCGACCTGATCCGCTGGTTCACCGAGTCCGACATCGTCGAGGTGCAGCCGCAGCTCTCCAGCGCGGTCGCCGAGCGCGAGGATATCGCGCTGCTCCAGTTCCGCACCGCCTCCGGCGTGCTCGCCCACATCAACACCAACTGGCTGACGCCGTTCAAGGCGCGCAACGTCACGGTCGCGACCCGCGGCAAATATGTGATGGGCGACCTGCTGACGCGCCAGGTCACCGAATGCTTCGGCTTCAAGCCGGACGGCAGCTATTCGATGCGTCACCTGCCGGTCGGTCATGACGAACCGCTGCGCGCCGAGCTGATCGCTTTCCTCGATGCCGTGCGTAGCGGCAAGCTGCCGGCGGTGTCCGGCGACGAGGGCGTCGCGAGCCTCGAGATCGCGATCCGCTGCCTGGAATCGCCCGCGAGGCCCGCCGCCTCGACGATCCGCAAGGGGCCGCGCCGCGTCGCCGGCTGATCCTTCACCGGCCGATTGTCATTCATTCAACACCTGCAAAGAGCTTCCATGAACCAGCATATGCAGCTTGAGCCCATCCCCTTCATCGATATTTCCGCGCAGCGCCGGCGGCTCGGCAAGTCGATCGATGACGCGGTCGCGCGCGTGCTCGACCATTGCCAGTTCATCAATGGTCCTGAGGTCACCGCGCTGGAGAAGGCGCTGGCGGACTATAGCGGCGCCAAGCATGTGGTGAGCTGCGCCAGCGGCACCGACGCGCTGCTGATGGTGCTGATGGCGAAGAATGTCGGCCCGGGCGATGCGGTGCTGTGCCCGACTTTCACCTTCTGCGCGACCGGCGAAGTCGTGACGCTGACCGGCGCGACGCCGGTTTTCGTCGACGTCGACGAGGAGACCTTCAACATCGACGTCAACTCGCTGAAGCGCGGCATCGCGACCGCGCGGGCGCGCGGGCTGAAGCCGGTGGCGGTGATCCCGGTCGACCTGTTCGGCCAGAGCGCCGACCATGACGCGATCGCGGCGGTCGCCGAGGCCGAGGGCCTGTTCGTGCTGGATGATGCCGCGCAGGGTTTCGGCGCAACCTACAAGAACCGCAAGCTCGGCACCTTCGGTCTCGCCACTGGCACCAGCTTCTTCCCCGCCAAGCCGCTCGGCTGCTTCGGCGACGGCGGCGCGATCTTCACCGACGATGCGGAACTCGCGGCCACGCTGCGCAGCATCCGCGTCCACGGCCAGGGCTCGGACAAGTACGACAATGTGCGGCTCGGCCTCACCGCGCGGCTCGACACCATGCAGGCGGCGATCCTGCTCGAGAAGCTGAAGATCTTCGACGACGAGATCGCGGCGCGCAACAAGTTGGCGGAGCGCTATTCGCGCGCGCTCGGCAACCTGGTCGCGGTGCCGCGCCTGGCTCCGGGCTGCACCTCGGTGTGGGCGCAGTACACCATCCGCCTGTCCGAGGGCATCGATCGCGACACCTTCGCGGCAGCCCTGAAGGCGCAGGGCGTTCCGACCATGATCTACTATCCGAAGTCGGTGCATCAGCAGACGGCCTACAGCCACTTCCCGGTTGCCGAGGGCGGCCTGCCGGTCAGCGAGCGCCTGTCAAAGGACGTCATCGCGCTGCCGATGCACCCCTATCTCGACGAGGCGACCCAGGACCGCATCATCGCGGCTGTGCGCAGCGCGCTGTCGGCCTGATCAGTCATTTTGACCTAGGGTGATGATGCGCTAGAAGCAGCCATGCTTGGGCGCATCTTCACCGTTGGCGGCTATACCCTGCTTTCGCGGGTGACCGGATTCGCGCGCGACATCATGCTCGCGGCGATCCTCGGCGCCGGGCCGGTCGCCGATGCCTTCTTCGTGGCGCTGCGGCTGCCCAATCATTTCCGCGCGATCTTTGCCGAAGGCGCCTTCAACGCCGCCTTCGTGCCGGCCTATGCCCATGTCCATGGCGAGCGCGGCGAGGCGTCGGCGCGGCTGTTCGCCGACCGCATTTTCACGCTGCTGTTCGCCTCGCAGGTGATCCTGCTCGTCGTGGCGATGGCGTTCATGCCGCAGGCGATGAGCATCCTCGCGCCGGGCTTCACCGACGACGCCGAACAGCGCAAGCTTGCGATCGAGCTGACGCGGATCACCTTTCCCTATCTGCTGCTGATCACGCTGGTGACGCTCTATGGCGGCATGCTCAACGTGATGCATCGCTTCGCCAGCGCCGCCGCCGCGCCGATCTTCCTCAACCTCGCGATGATGATGACGCTGGCGCTCGCGGCGTTCTTCCCGAGCGCCGGCCATGCCGCGGCCTGGGGCGTGCTGATCTCGGGTTTCCTGCAGTTTGCTCTGCTCGCCGGCGACCTCGCGCGCCATGGCGGCCTGCCGCGGTTCGCGCCCCTCAAGCTCGACGAGGACGTCCGCGCCTTCTTCCGCGCGCTGGGACCGGCGACGCTGGGCTCGATGGGAACCCAGGTTGCGCTGTTCGCCGACACCATCATCGCGACCTTCCTCCCGGCTGGCGCGCTGTCGGCGCTGTACTACGCCGATCGTCTCAATCAATTGCCGATCGGCGTGATCGGGATCGCGATCGGCACCGTGCTGCTGCCGGAGATGTCGCGACGCCTGACCGCCGACGATCACGCCGGCGCGATGGCCGCGCAGCGCCGTGCCTTCGATTTCACGCTGTTGTTCTCGGTGCCGTTCGTGGCGGCGTTCCTGACAGTCGCAGATCCGATCATGCGCGCGATGTTTGCCCGCGGCGCGTTCTCGAAGGCCGATGCCGCGAGCGCCGGCGCCACGCTTGCCGCCTATGCGGTCGGGCTCATTCCCTTCGTGATGATCCGCAGCGCGGTTGCGACCTTCTACGCCCGCAAGGATACCGCAACGCCAGTAAAGGCGGCGCTGACCGGGGTCGCGGTCAACGTCGCGCTGAAGGTCGCGCTGGTCGGCTCGCTCGCGCAGGTCGGCCTCGCGCTCGCGACCGCGGTCGGCGCCTGGGTCAACCTGCTGCTGGTGCTGTTCTTCGCCGGGCGCCGCGGCTATCTCGTGCTCGATCGCGTGCTGATCCGCTCGTTTGCGACCTTCGCGCTGTGCGGTGCGCTGCTCGCGCTCGCGCTCTGGCTGACCTCGCATTTCGCCTATGTGTGGTTCGCGCCGGTGCAGCATTTCCGCGACGAACTGGTCCTGCTGCTGCTGATTGCGGTCGGCGTCTTCATCTACGCGTTCCTGATCCTCGCGCTGTTCGGCCGCGGCTGGTTGTTCGCACTGCGGCGCGTATAGTTTTACCTTTCAAATCAAGTGCATAGGAGCGGGGTGCGAGACGGCGCCGCGCGCGACCGAAAGCGGTTTGCGCTTCGCGGACAACCACGCCAATATGCGCAAAACACACCAAGGCAATTGGAGAGACGATGGCAGCTCCCATCAAATTCGGCGTCGGACAAAGCGTGCGGCGCAAGGAGGACGACGCTCTGATTCGCGGCAAGGGCCGCTACACCGACGACGTCGCGCCGTCTCCCGCATTGCACGCGCTGATGCTGCGCTCGCCGCATGCGCATGCCACCTACACGATCGATGCCGGCAAGGCCCGCGGCCTGCCCGGCGTGGCGCTGATCCTGACCGCGGCCGATGTCGCCGAACTCGGGGGGCTGCCGTGCCTGTTCAACCTCGAAACCGATCCGTTCACCGCGCCGCCTTATCCGATCCTCGCCAAGGACGAGGTACGCCATGTCGGCGACGCCATCGCCTTCGTGGTCGCCGATAACCTCGATCATGCCCGCGACGCGATCGAGGCGATCGACGTCAAATGGACGCCGTTGCCGGCGGTGGCAGGTCTCCTCAACGCGGTGAAGAAGGGCGCGCCGCAGGTCTGGCCGGACAAGCCCGGCAATGTGCTGTTCGACGTCTCGATCGGCGACAAGGGCGCCGCCGCGGCGGCGTTCGCCAAGGCGCATGCGGTCGCCGAGATCACCATCGTCAATCCGCGCGTCATCACCAACTTCATGGAAACGCGCGCCGCGGTCGCCGAATACGACGCCAAGAAGGACCATCTGACGCTGACGATCGGCAGCCAGGGCAGCCATCGCCTGCGCGAGATCCTCTGCGACATGATCCTGAAGATGCCGAAGGAGAACATGCGGGTGATCTGCCCGGATGTCGGCGGCGGCTTCGGCACCAAGCTGTTTCCCTATCGCGAATACGCGCTGATCTCGGTCGCCGCGCGCAAGCTCAAGAAGTCGGTCAAATGGACCGCCGAGCGCTCCGACCATTTCATGGGCGACGCGCAGGGCCGCGACAATCTCACCACCGCGAAGATGGCGCTGGCCGAGGACGGCAAATTCCTCGGCATGGATGTCGACCTGATGGGCGATATGGGCGCCTATCTCTCGACGTTTGCGCCCTATATCCCGCATGGCGGCGCCGGCATGCTGCCGGGCCTCTATGACATCCAGGCCTTCCATTGCCGCGTCCGCACCGTGTTCACCAACACCGTGCCGGTCGATGCCTATCGCGGCGCCGGCCGCCCGGAGGCCGCCTATGTCATCGAGCGGCTGGTCGACGCTGCTGCGCGCAAGCTCGGCATGACGCCGGACGCGATCAGGCGGAAGAACTTCATCCCGCCGAAGTCGCTGCCCTACACGACCGCGACCGGCAAGGTCTACGACTCCGGCGACTTCGTCGCGCATATGAAGCGCGCGATGGAGATCGCCAACTGGAAGGAGTTTTCAAAGCGCGCCAAGGCGGCCAAGAAGGACGGCCTGGTGCGCGGCATCGGCATGGCGAGCTATGTCGAGGTCTGCGGCACCATGGGCGAGGAGACCGCCAAGGTGGCGCTCGATCCCAATGGCGACATCTCGGTCCTGATCGGCACCCAGTCGAGCGGGCAGGGCCACCAGACCGCCTATGCGCAGATCGTGGCCGAGCAATTCGGCGTGCCGCCGGAGCGCGTCCATGTGCTGCAAGGCGACACCGACAAGATCGCGACCGGCCTCGGCACCGGCGGCTCGGCATCGATCCCGTCCGGCGGCGTCAGCGTGCAGCGGGCGACGCATGAGCTCGGCAACAAGCTGAAGGAGCTTGCGGCGCAGGCGCTGGAAGCCGGCACCGGCGACCTCGAGATCGCCGACGGCCGGATCCGCATCGCCGGCACCGACCGCTCGGTCAGCTTCGCCGATCTTGCCAAGCGTCCCGGCGGCGACACCGCAAAGATGAATGCCAGCGCGACGTTCGCCAGCGCCGACGGCACCTATCCGAATGGCACCCATCTCGCCGAGGTCGAGATCGATCCCGCAACCGGTATCATCAAGATCGTCAGCTATGTCATCGTCGACGATTTCGGCGTCACGCTCAATCCGCTGATGCTCGCGGGCCAGGTTCATGGCGGCGCGATGCAGGGCATCGGGCAGGCGCTGATGGAGCAGGCGGTGTACAGCCAAACCGACGGCCAGCTCGTCACCGGCACGTTCATGGATTACGCGATGCCGCGTGCCGCCGACGGTCCGTCGTTCGTGTTCGAGACCAACAACGTTCCCTGCACCACCAATCCGATGGGCGTGAAGGGAGCAGGCGAGGCCGGTGCGATCGGCTCGTGCCCGGCGATCGTCAACGCGATCGTCGAGGGCCTGCATCGCGAATACGGGATCGACCACATCGACATG
The DNA here is from genome assembly GCF_002341725.1 of Bradyrhizobium sp. UBA2491. Classification (NCBI taxonomy): domain Bacteria; kingdom Pseudomonadati; phylum Pseudomonadota; class Alphaproteobacteria; order Hyphomicrobiales; family Nitrobacteraceae; genus Bradyrhizobium; species Bradyrhizobium sp. UBA2491. The sequence goes on along the minus strand of NZ_DDOP01000077.1, from coordinate 20,587 downwards.
CCGGCCACGCCGGAGCGGGTCTGGATTGCGATCCGCGAGGCGCAGCGCCGCCACACTCTCTGATAAATTGTCGCAGGCGGAATGAAGATTCCGCCTGCGGTGTTTGCAGGTCAGGCCGGCCGCAGACCGCGGACCGGGACAGAGCAGGATTGAGGGGATTGCCGATGAAACGGATTGTCGTCGTTGCTGCGATGCTTGTGTTGAGTGCCGGTGCGGTCGTCGCCGACCAGGATCAGGTCAAGCAGACCCAGGCCCAGATGAAGGAAACCGGCAAGAACGCCGGTGCGCTCGGGGCCATCGTCAAGGGCGAGAAGCCCTATGACCAGGCAACCGTCGACGCCGCGCTGGCGAAGTTCGAGGACACCGCCAAGAAGCTACCGACGCTGTTCCCGGAAAGCTCCAAGGGGCTGAAGACCGACGGCGACTACTCGGCCGGGCCGAAGATCTGGGAAGACAAGGCCGGCTTCGAGCAGCACATCGCGAGCTATGCCAAGGCCGTCGCTGATGCCAAGGGCAAGATCAAGGATGTCGATACGCTGAAGGCGGAGCTGGGCGTGATCGGCAAGCAATGCGGCGGCTGCCACGAGACCTATCGCCTCAAGAAGGGCTGATCGCGGTTCGATCAACGAAAGGGCGGGTGCTTCAGGCACCCGCCCTTTTTTGTGTCGGCCGTTTCTTGTTCGCGTGTCTTCGCCTGCGACGACTTCGCCCGCGGCTATTTGGTCACCTGGCCGCGGATCTCGCCGCCCGGGTTGGCCGCGGTGTGGACGTTGACATAGTACTTGCCGGCGAGCAGATCGGCGGCCTGCGCGTCGGTGAGCGTTGCGCTGCCTTCGACCGGGCTCGACGTCGCGTTCGGGATCGCGACCGCGACGCCGGAATTCTTGCCGGCCTCCGCAGGGCCGTGGAAGTGCGCAGCAGTGGCCGGACCAGTCAGGCCGGAATAGGTCAGCTTCCAGCTCAGCTTCTTGGAGGCGGCGTCATAGTCGATGTCGGCGGTGCCGGTGCCGGCGCTGGTGTTCGGCGGTACTTCGGTCTTGCCGTCCAGCTTGGCATGCAGCTTCTCGGCAAAGGCCGGGCCGGCGAGGGCGACGACAGCGCCGAGGGTCAGCGCGGCAAGCAAGGTCTTGTTGGGCATGGTTCTCTCCCCTTTGACGTCACACGATGGTTGCAGTGTTCAAACCGCGGCCGTTCCGATTTATTCCCAAAATGAACGTGCATGCGGCAAATTTGATGCGAGCTTGTGCGACCGCTTGCCATCATACTGGTTGATAGACTGACGCGACCAATGACGGATCGGTGAATGTTGCGACGAATTCTCCTCCTGGCCGGCCTGGTCGGCGCCATCGGCCTCGCCGTGTTCTGGTGGCTGACGATCCCCGCGACCGTCGCCGCCAGCGCGCTGCCGGCCTATCAGCCCGACCTTGCCAATGGCCTCACAACGTTCAATGCCGGAGGATGTTCCTCCTGTCATGCCGTGCCGAAGCAGGATGACCGCACCAGACTCGGCGGCGGGCTGGCGATACCGTCGCCGTTCGGCACCTTCTATGCGCCGAACATCTCGCCCGATCCCAACGACGGCATCGGCCGCTGGAGCGAGGCCGACTTCGTCACCGCGGTCATGAAGGGCACGTCGCCGTCGGGCACGCACTATTTCCCGGCGTTTCCCTATCCGTCGTATCAGCACGCCAAGGTCAACGACGTCCGCGACCTGTTCGCCTATCTGAAGACCTTGCCGTCGGTGGCGGGGAAGGTGCGCGACCACGATGTGCCGTTTCCGTTCAACATCCGCCGCAATATCGGCGTCTGGAAATTCCTGTTCATGGACGGCAAGCCGTTCGTCGCGGACGCGAGCCGCTCGGCGCAATGGAATCGAGGTGCCTATCTCGTCAACGGCTTCGGCCATTGCGCCGAGTGTCACAGCCCGCGCAATTTCCTCGGCGGCATCGTCAGCGCGCAGCGCTTTGCCGGCGGCCCGAATCCGGAAGGCGAGGGCTGGGTGCCCAACATCACGCAGAAGGGGCTGTCCGACTGGAGCGCGAAGGATATCGCCTATTTCCTCGAGAGCGGGCAGACGCCGGATGGCGACAGCGCCGGCGGATCGATGGTGCGGGTGATCCGCAACACCTCGCAGCTTCCGTCAGGCGATCGCGACGCGATCGCCGACTACATCAAGTCGCTGCCGCCGGTCGAGGGGCCGCCGAAGCCCACAAAGCCCGAAAAGAAGTCCTAGCGGGGATGCTGGTGGGGACATCGGTTCACCCCTCCCTTTGGGAGAGGTGAAGGAAAGTTCTCGGGCAGGCAGAGCCTACTTCGCGCCGAACGCCTTGAAGGTGATGATGGTGAGGGTGTCCTGAATGCCCGGGATCACCTGAACCTTCTCGTTGATGAAATGGCCGATGTCGGTGTCGTGGTCGACGTAGAACTTGACCAGCAGATCGTAATTGCCCGCGGTGGAATAGATCTCGGATGCAATCTCGGCTTCCGCCAGCGCGTTGGCGACGGTGTAGGACTGGCCGAGCTTGCATTTGATCTGGACGAAGAAGGGAACCATCAAAGTCGTCTCCGGGGATATCAGCGACTATAGGCCAAAAACCGGCGGCCAAGGCAAGGGGGAGGGGGGCCCGAGGCAGGGTCAACTCGCGGTAAAGTCAGGCAAACTTGCTGCCGGCGGGCGGCCGGGCTAGGACAGGCCATGGTGCACTTCGTCATGGTCTCGTTCGTATCAACCGCCGGTGCTGCGCAATGACGCCGGTCGCGCTCACCATTGCCGGCTCGGATTCCTCGGGCGGCGCGGGCATCCAGGCCGACCTCAAGAGCTTTGCCGCGCTCGGGGTCTATGGCGCCTCGGCCATCACGGCGCTCACCGCGCAGAACACCAAGGGTGTCAGCGGCATCCATCCGGTGCCGGCGGCCTTCGTCAGCGCGCAGATCGATGCGGTGTTTTCCGACCTCGCGGTCGGTACGGTCAAGATCGGCATGGTGGCGCAGGCCGAGACCATTGCCGCGATCGCCGATGGGCTGACGCGCTGGGCGCCGCGCCACATCGTGCTCGATCCGGTGATGGTCGCAACATCGGGCGACCGGCTGCTTGCCGCTGAAGCCGTCGACGCGCTGAAGACCCTGCTGTTTCCGCTGGCGTCGCTGATCACGCCGAACCTGCCGGAAGCAGCCGCGCTGCTCAACCAGCCGGTCGCATCGAACGAAGCCGAGGTCGAACGACAAGGCAAGCAACTGCTGGCGATGGGCTGTCGCGCGGTGCTGGTCAAGGGCGGCCACGGACACGGCACCGAGAGCATCGACTATCTGATCGACGCCGAGCGCAGCATCGCGCTGTCGGCGCCGCGCATCGCCACCGCCAACACGCATGGCACCGGCTGCTCGCTGTCGTCGGCGATCGCGGCGGGGCTTGCCAAGGGTGAGACGATGGAGACCGCGGTGCGTCACGCCAAGGCGTGGATCACCGATGCGATCGCGGCCGCCGATCGCTTTGCGGTCGGGCAGGGTCACGGGCCGGTGCATCACTTCCACAAATACTATTGAAACTCGGTAGCTGAATCCGGCTACGCATTCATCGACCGCCCTCGTCGTCCCGCTGCGCCATGCGCGCAACACAACGCCCGTTCCACACAGCCGCGACCGCTCATGTCGCCAGATTGTCGCACGTCGCTGTTATCCGCAGTGAAGGGGCGTGCTGCTGATTCTCGTTAACTCTTTGTGGGACCTCAGGTCGCGGGGATCGTCATCGCCCTGTCACAGGAATCTGTTAGGTGCACAGGCATGGGAAGTGACTCCTTGAGTGAAGAAAGCCCCGAGCGGCGCTTTCGCACTTTGTTTATCTCCGATGTCCATCTCGGAGCCCGCGGTTCGCAAGCCGACCGCCTGCTGGACTTCCTCCGCTCTCACGACGCCGACACGATCTACCTCGTTGGTGATATCGTCGACGGTTGGGCGCTGAAGTCGAACTGGTACTGGCCGCAGACTCACAACGACTTCGTGCAAAAGATGCTGCGCAAGGCGCGCAAGGGCGCCAAGGTGATCTACGTTCCGGGCAACCACGACGAGTTCCTGCGCAGATATTACGGCACGCATTTCGGCGGCATCGATGTGGTGGAGAACACCATCCATACCGGCGCCGACGGCAAGCGCTACCTCGTGATCCACGGCGACATCTTCGACCTCGTGGTGCAGAACGCGCGCTGGCTCGCCCATCTCGGCGACAAGGCCTACGACTTCGCGATCCAGATGAATCGCTTCGTCAACTTCTTCCGCAAGATGTTCGGCGTGCCCTACTGGTCGCTGTCGCAATGGGCGAAGCTGAAGGTCAAGAAGGCGGTCAACTATATCGGCGCGTTCGAGGCCACGCTTGCCGGCGAAGCGCGTCGTCACGGCTGCGACGGCGTGATCTGCGGCCACATCCACTACGCGACCATTCATGACGAGCACGGCATCCGCTACATGAATTGCGGCGACTGGGTTGAGAGCTGCACCGCGCTCGCCGAGCACGAGGACGGCCATTTCGAAATCATCACCTGGACCGACCCGGTGCGCCGGATCGCGCCAGTTCCGCGAGTGACGGCACGCGCTGCATGACGCATATCCTGGTCGCGACCGATGCGTGGCATCCCCAGGTCAACGGGGTTGTCCGCACGCTGACCATGATGGCACAGGCGGCGAAATCGCTCGGCGTCGAGGTGAGTTTCCTGACGCCGGACGAGTTCCGCACCTTCGCGATGCCGAGCTACCGCGATCTCCGGCTGGCATTGCCGTATCAGGCCAAGGTCGCCAGCCTGATCAAGGCGGCCAAGCCCGACAGCATCCATATCGCGACCGAAGGCCCGATCGGGCTTTCGGTCCGCCGCTATTGCCGCAAGCACGGCCTGCCGTTCACGACGAGCTTCCACACCCGTTTCCCGGAGTATGTGTCGGCACGGACGCCGGTTCCGGAAGCCTGGGTGTGGCGTGCGTTGCGCTGGTTCCACAAGCCGAGCCGGGCCGTGATGGCGGCGACGCCGGCGCTGGCGGCCGAACTGCGCCAGCGTGGCTTCCGCAACGTGGTGCTGTGGTCGCGCGGCGTCGACACCGCGCTGTTCCATCCGCGTGATGTCGATCTCTGCCTGCCGCAGCCGGTCTATCTGAGCGTCGGCCGGGTCGCGGTGGAGAAAAACCTCGAGGCATTCCTCGATCTCGATTTGCCCGGCACCAAGGTTGTGGTCGGGGATGGCCCGGCGCGGGCTGCGCTGGAGCGGAAATATCCGGAAGCCGTCTTCCTCGGCGCGCGCCATGGAGAAGAATTGGCTGAGATCTATGCGGCGGCCGATGTGTTCGTTTTCCCCAGCCGCACCGATACATTCGGTCTGGTGTTGCTCGAGGCCTTGGCGAGCGGTCTGCCGGTTGCCGCTTTTCCGGTCACCGGCCCCCGCGACGTGATTGGCGCGGCACCGGTCGGTGTGCTCGACGAGGATCTGCATCACGCCTGCCTCGAGGCACTCAGCATTCCGCGGCAGGCCTGCGTCGATTTCGCCGCGCTCCACACCTGGCAGGCGTCGGCCCGGGTGTTCATCGAGCGCTGCCTGAACGTCCGCCCCGCGGCGCCGGACGGCGAGGGGGAGGTGTTCGAATTCGGTGCCGAGGAGCACCATTTCGCAGGCCTGCCGGCGAGCCAGCCGACCTCGCGCTAAACAATCTCACGTTAAAGCGTCTTGCCGGGCCGCGCTCCGTCGCGATACAAATCGCGGATGACGGACACCGTTTCAAATCCACCCGTCGCTGCCGCGGACATCGATGCCGCCGCAAGGGTGGTCGCGCCGTTCGCGGTGCGCACGCCGCTCCTGACCTTCCCCGTTCTCAACGAACGTGTTGGCAGCCAAGTTTTCCTCAAGCCCGAGATGTTGCAGCGGACCGGATCGTTCAAGTTTCGCGGTGCGTTCAACAAGCTTGCCTCGATCCCGCAGGACAAGCGGAGCGGAGGTGTCGTCGCGTTCTCCTCGGGCAACCATGCCCAGGGTGTCGCCGCGGCGGCCAAGATCCTCAACATGCAGGCGACCATCGTGATGCCGGCGGACTCGCCGCTCACCAAGCGCGAGCGGACCAAGTCGTATGGCGCCGAAGTCGTGCTCTACGATCGCGATCGCGACGACCGCGCGGCGATCGCCAGCGGCATCGCCAGCAAGCGCGGCGCGACGTTGGTGCCTCCCTATGACGATCCCCTGGTGATCGCGGGCCAGGGCACCGCCGGCCGCGAGATCGCCGAGGACATGGCGGCGCTCGGGCTGACCCCCGATATCGTCGTCGCGCCGGCGTCGGGCGGTGGCCTGATCGCCGGTGTCGCCACCGCGGTGAAAGCAAAATATCCACAGGCCCAGGTCATCGTCGCCGAGCCCGCGGGCTATGACGATCACGCGCTGTCGCTCAAGGTCGGGCATCGCGAGGCGCATCCGGTTGCGGCGCGCACCATCTGCGACGCGCTGATGGCGATGATGCCGGGCGAACTGACCTTTGCGATCAACAGCAAGCTGCTCGCCAACGGCGTCAGCGCGACCGACGAAGAGGTTGGTGCGGCGGTTGCCTTTGCCTATCGCGAGCTGAAACTCGTGGTCGAACCCGGTGGCGCCATCGGCCTTGCCGCGCTGCTGGCCGGGCGGATCGACGCCCGAGGCAAGAACGTCGTCATCGTGCTCTCGGGCGGCAATGTCGACGCGGATTTGTTCGCGAAGCTCGTCGCCTGACGGCTACGATTTGAGATCAAGCGGGGGCAGGGCGGTGCCGCTCTGCCCCTGTTTCGTTGCGCGGCCAGGCGCGAACTCGATCAAGAGAAGAACGCGAGTTTCTCGGCCTGGCTCATGCGGCGGATCGGCGCCAGCGGATCGTTGGCTGCTACGCTCGGCTTCTTCAGCAGGCCGCTCGCAATGATGGTCGCGCCGAGGGAAACCTCTGCCGCGGGCGCCGGGGCAATTTCAACGCTCGCCGGGAGAGGCGGCGGCACGGCCGCTGGAGCCGAGGCAATCGGCGTCACGGCGACTGCCGACGATTCGACCTCGAGCTTCGGCTCGGCCGCCAGCATCGGCTCAGGCGCGGGTTCGGGCTCCGTCGCGGGCGCGACCATGTCGGGCTCGGCCGCCATCGCCTCGGCGACACGCATCTCCTCGGCGGCGCGCATTTCCTCGGCGATCGCCTCTTCGTCGATCGGATCGGGCGCGCCCATTTCCATCGCGATCAGGTCGAGCACCGCTTCGTCTTGCGCGTCGGCGGCGGCATCGTCGGTGACGCGGGCGAGCTCCGCAGCTTCGGCTTCGGCCAGTGCGGCTTCGGCTTTGAGCCAGGCCTCGCTCGGTTGCGGCATCACGGCCGTAGCCGCCTCAGGGCTCGGCGTTGCGGCAGGCATCGCGGCCTCGGCGTTCGGCGCTGCAATGGTCTCCTGGGGCAGCGCTGGCGACGCAGCGGCCATGGCGGCTTCTGGAGCAACGTTATCGGCCGCGGCGGCGCTTTCGGCTGCTGGCGGCGGTGCAGAGGGCGCGGCCGGTTCCGCAACCGGGCCCTCGGCCACTTCAGGCTTGGCCGCAGGCGTGACCGCCTTGTCCGGATCGAACTCGCTGAGCCGGCGGGCCAGCGCCGCGAAGGCGGCATCCAGCACGGCCTTGGCGTCGTCCATCGAAACCTGCGCAGCACCGGACTCGATCGCGCTGGCCTGCGAATCGATGATGTCGCAGATCCGCCCGTCATTGCCGATCTCGCGCAGCCGCCAGGAGATCTCCCGGATCACCCGCACGCCCTTGCGCACCGGCGCGAGGTTCGGCTCGAAGCTGATGCCGTCGAGCGCGGCGATCGCGGACGCCTGGCTGGCCTCGATCGCGCCGCGCAAGGCGCCCAGCGCCTGCGCCAACTGCTCGTCCCTGATCGCGTCCGCGGCGGCCTGCCGCTGGGCGCTGAGGCTCTCCTCGATCCGCGCCACGGCGTCGAGCACCATGCGGGTGTCGGCATTGCGGTTGCGCTTGGCGTATTCGCCGAGGAACCAGCGGCCCCGCGAGGTCTCCATGAAGGCCGCGCTGATCGCGGCATAGTCCTCCTCGCTCGGCAGGGCCGCGCGGGCGGATATCGGAGACAGGGCGAATGCTTCTTCGGCCATCACAATCTCTTCGCGCAAATCACTGCGCGTTACGCTAACGATCACCACGATATCGCGCGAATCGCAATTGAATTGATGTCTTCCGAATCACAAATCCCCATTGCAGCCAGGGTTGCATCGCGGCGATTCGCGCGAAGGCTCGCGGCATTCTACGCCACGCTGTTCGGCATGACCGGGGTGCATCTGCCGTTCTTCACGGTGTGGCTGAAGGCGATCGGGATCGATGCCACCTGGATCGGCATCATCACCGCCGTGCCGCCGGTGACGCGCTTCACCGTGCTGCCGCTGATCACCGCGGCGGCGGAACGGCGCCAGATGCTGCGCGGCGCGATCATCGCCACCGGCTTCGCCACGGCGCTGGGCTTCGTCGTGATCGGCACCCAGCATCAGCCTTTCGTGCTGCTCGCGGTCTACGCGCTGACCTGCTGCGTCTGGACGCCGATGGTGCCGCTCACCGACGCCTATGCGCTGCGCGGCGTCCGGCAATTCGGCCTCAGCTACGGGCCGCTGCGGCTGTGGGGGTCGGCGGCCTTCGCGGTCTGCGCGCTGGTCAGTGGTTTCCTGCTCCGCTACGTCGCGGAGGTCGATTTGATCTGGATCATCACGGCCATGACGCTGCTCGGCGCGCTGGTCGGGCTGACCTTGCGGCCGCTCGGCCGTCCGGCGGCGGCGGCCGCGCCGAAGGCCGGCGCGCCAAGACTGCTGCGCAATCCGACCTTTCTCGCCATCATCGTGGCCTCGTCGCTGATCCAGGGCAGCCACGGCGCCTATTACATCTTCGCCTCGATTGCCTGGCAGCAGGCCGGTTTCAACGGCCTGACCATCGCATGCCTCTGGGTGATCGGCGTGATCGCCGAGATCGTGCTGTTCGCATTGTCGCCGCGCTTCACGCTGCCGTCGGCGGTGCTGGTGATGATCGCAGCGGCCAGCGCCGCGGCGCGCTGGGCGATCACCGCGCAGGACCCGCCGCTCGCGGTGCTCGCCGTGGTCCAGCTCGGACACGGCTTGAGCTTCGGCCTGACCCAGGTCGGCATCATGGGGTTGATGGTGCAGCACGTGCCGGGGCATGTGATGGCGCGCGCGCAGGGCTATCTCACCGCCTGCGGCGGCATCGTCGCCAGCACCACGGCGATCGTCAGCGGCATGGTCTATGCGCGCTTCGGGCTCGGCGTCTACGACATGATGGCGGCGACGGCGGCGACCGGCGGGCTGGTGGCATGGCTGGCGCGTGGACGCCTAACCCATCATCATCCCCACAGCGCCGCGTCCGGCGGATAGACCTGGCTGCCGTCATAGCGCAGGCCGTCGTCGCGGTCCTTCGCCAGCAGCAGCGGGCCGTCGAGATCGATGAAGCGGGCGGCCTGCGCGATCAGCATCGCCGGCGCCATCGACAGCGAGGTCGCGACCATGCAGCCGATCATGATCTCGAAGCCGAGCGCGTTTGCGGCATCCGCCATCGCCAGCGCCTCGGTCAGCCCGCCGGTCTTGTCGAGCTTGATGTTGACGGCGTCATAGCGACCGCGCAGTCCGGCAAGCGAGGCGCGATCATGCACGCTCTCGTCGGCGCACACCGCGACCGGCCGCTTGATCCGCGCCAGCGCTTCGTCCTTGCCCGCGGGCAGCGGCTGCTCGATCAAAGTGACGCCGGCATCGGCGCAGGCTTTGAGGTTGGCGGCAAGGTTGTCCTCGGTCCAGGCCTCGTTGGCATCGACGATCAACTCGGAACCCGGCGCCGCCTTGCGCACGGCGGCGATCCGCGCGCCGTCGCCATCGCCGCCGAGCTTGATCTTGAGCAGCGCGCGGTGCGCGGCCTTCGCGGCGGCTTCCGCCATCGCCTCTGATGTCCCGAGCGAGATCGTGTAGGCGGTGGTGCGGGGTTCTGGCGCAGACCGGCCGAGCAGGTTCCATATCCGCCGACCGGCGCGCTTCGCCTCGAGGTCCGCCAGCGCGCAGTCCAGCGCATTGCGGGCGGCCCCGGCGGGCATCCGCCCTTGCAGGGCGATGCGGTCCATACCGCCGGCAAGCGGTTCCTGCATGGCCTGGATCGCCTCCAGGGTCGCCTCCGGCGTTTCGCCATAGCGCGGATAGGGCACGCATTCGCCGCGGCCAATCAGGCCGCCCTGGCCGACCTCCGCCACCACGACGACGGCTTCGGTCTTGGCGCCACGGCTGATCGTGAACGAGCCCGCGATCGGCCAGCGCTCGATCCTCACCGTCAAGGAAACAGTTCCGCGTGGGGTGGAAGTCATTTTAAAGTCTACTATTTCCTGAACCGTAGCTTGCGACGCGCAACCAACTATGGCTGGTTAGTGACAGATTCGACAAGCCGATCCGGCAAGCCGCCGGAGATCTGCATAAGCGGCGGCCAGCCGGCTTGAGGGGTAGGCAAAAGGTGAGCGGCGACCCGACACTGGAGCGGATAGCCCAAGGCGAAGGACTGGCGTTGTGCGCGGCGGGCAACTGGACGGCCCGCTTCGCGCCGGCGCTTGAGCGGATCGTCTCCGATGCCGAGAAGCTGCGCGGCAGCCGCCCGCATATTTTTATCGACGTGTCGCAGGTCGCAAGCCTCGACACTTTCGGCGCCTGGCTGATCGAACGGCTGCGCCGCAGCCTCAGCGACACCGGTGCCGAAGCCGAGATTGCGGGCCTCTCGGCGAATTATTCCAGCCTGGTCGACGAGGTCCGTCGCGTCGATCCCGCGCCCAAGGCCGCGGGTGAACCGCTGCTGATCGTGGGCATGCTCGAGCAGATCGGGCGCACCGTGGCCGGGATCAGCGGCACCATCGTCGGCCTGGTCGATATGCTCGGCGCGGTGCTGGCCGCGGCCGCCTGGGTGCTGATCCATCCGCGCAGCTTCCGCTTCACCTCGACGGTGCATCACCTCGAACAGGTCTGCCTGCGCGCGGTGCCGATCGTGGTGCTGATCACCTTCCTGATCGGCTGCATCATCTCGCAGCAGGGCATCTTCCATTTCCGCAGGTTCGGCGCCGACATCTTCGTCGTCGACATGCTGGGCGTGCTGGTGCTGCGCGAGATCGGCGTGCTGCTGGTCGCGATCATGGTCGCGGGCCGCTCCGGCTCGGCCTACACCGCCGAGCTCGGCTCGATGAAGATGCGCGAGGAGATCGACGCGCTGCGCACCATGGGCTTCGATCCGATCGAGGTCCTGATCCTGCCGCGCATGCTGGCGCTGGTGCTGGCGCTGCCGATCCTGGCCTTCCTCGGTGCGATGGCCGCGCTCTACGGCGGCGGCCTGGTGGCCTGGCTCTATGGCGGCGTCGATCCGGAAGCCTTCCTGCTCCGCCTTCGTGATGCCATATCGATCGACCATTTCATCGTCGGCATGGTCAAGGCGCCGGTCATGGCGGCGGTGATCGGCATCGTCGCCTGCGTCGAGGGGCTGGCGGTGCAGGGCTCGGCGGAGTCGCTCGGACAGCACACCACCGCGTCGGTGGTGAAGGGAATCTTCTTCGTGATCGTGATGGACGGCGTGTTCGCGATCTTCTTCGCCTCGATCGGGATGTGATCATGGCGGACGAGGACAACGACGCCATCATCCGGGTCCGCGACATCACCGTGCAGTTCGGCGAGACCCGGGTGCTCGACGGCCTCAACCTCGACGTCAAGCGCGGCGAGATCCTCGGCTTCGTCGGGCCGTCGGGCGCCGGCAAGTCGGTGCTGACGCGCACCATCATCGGCCTGGTGCCGAAGGTTTCCGGCCGCATCGAAGTGTTCGGCGTCGACCTCGATGCCGCCAACTCGGCGCAGCGCCGCGCGGTCGAGCGGCGCTGGGGCATCCTGTTCCAGCAGGGCGCGCTGTTCTCCTCGCTCACGGTGCGCCAGAACATCCAGTTCCCGGCGCGCGAATATCTGCGGGTCTCGCAGCGGCTGCTCGACGAGATCATGGTGGCGAAGCTCGTGATGGTCGGGCTGAAGCCCGAGGTCGCCGATCGCTATCCGTCGGAACTGTCGGGCGGCATGATCAAGCGCGTCGCGCTGGCGCGCGCGCTCGCGCTTGACCCTGAACTCGTGTTCCTTGACGAGCCGACGTCGGGCCTCGATCCGATCGGCGCCGGCGATTTCGACGAGCTGGTGCGCACACTCCAGCGCACTTTGGGGCTGACCGTTTTCATGGTAACCCACGATCTCGACAGCCTTTACACCGCGTGCGACCGTATCGCCGTTTTAGGGAACGGTAAGATCATTGCTGCAGGATCGATCGCCGACATGAGGGCATCGCAGCATCCGTGGTTGCAGCAATATTTCAACGGCAAGCGCGCCCGTGCCGTTGTGGCCTAGCCATGATCCCGAGACGAGACCAGCGGTTTTGACGAGATCATGCGGCAACGGAGAATTCGACGGGTTCGCGCGCAGGCCGGCTGCGCGGGAGCTCAAAGGTATTAACGCGAGTATTTGATGGAAACGCGGGCGAACTACGTCTTGATCGGAGCCTTCACGTTGGCGGTCATCGCCGCGGCGTTCGGCTTCGTGCTGTGGTTCCAGAGCCTGCACACCACCAAGCAGCGCAGCCCGTTGCGGGTCATCTTCGAGGGGCCGGCGTCAGGCCTGCGCAACGGCGGCAACGTCAATTTCAATGGTATCAGAATAGGGGAGGTCGTCTCGGTCAAGCTCGACAACCCGCGCCGCGTGGTCGCGCTGGCGATGATCGAGAACAGCGCGCCGCTCCGCAAGGACACCCTGGTCGGCCTCGAATTCCAGGGCCTCACCGGCGTCGCCGCGATCTCGCTGAAAGGCGGCGAGGAGGCCGCCCCGCCGGTGCCGCTCGATGAGGACGGCATCCCGGTCCTGACCGCCGATCCCAATGCGCTGCAGGACGTCACCGAGGCGATCCGCGCCACCCTGCAAAACGTCAACCGCATCGTCGCCGACAATCAGCAGTCGGTGAAGAATTCGCTGAAGAACCTCGAGGTCTTCACCCAGGCGCTGGCACGCAATTCCGAGAAGATCGACAACGTCATGGTCAAGGTCGACGGCGTGATGGCCAAGGCCGACAATCTGATGCTCGGCCTCAATGCGATCGCCGGCGGCAACAATGGCAGCGAGCTGAACCAGATGGTGAAGTCGATCCGCGAGCTCGCCGACAATGTCGACAAGCGGACCAATCTCCTGATCAACGACGGCCGCCGCACGCTCGCCGATATCAGCCGTGCCGTGAACAATTTCGACCGCAACCCTAGTCGGGTGATCTTCGGCGGCAGCAACAACGCCGCACCCGAGCCCGCGCCGGCTCCCGCGGCGCCAGGGCCGCGGCGAAGGCAGTAGTGACAGGCGAAGGGTGAGTGGCAAATGGCGAATGGCTCCTCGCCTGTTGGCCCCGTCATCGTGAGCGGAGCGAAGCAGCCGATCGCATAAAGTAGTCCGAACCGGAACAGGTTGTCGTGTCGAATGACAAACCAGACTCGCTTCAGCAATCAATGCTGTACGCGCTGATATTCGCTGTCGGCGCGGTTCCCGCTGCCGTGCTGTTAGGCATCGCGTGGCGCGATTGGACTTTGTTCGCAGCCTGTTGGGTCGCAATGTATTTGATGGGCGGAATGCGGTGGTTTCCCTGGGGAACGCCGCGTCGAAAAGCCTTCTCGATTGGGGTGTTCGCCGGGACGACGCTGCCGACTGCTGCCTGGGTAGCCGGATTGACGCCCTGAGGTGAGACCATCTGTCGTTTCCTGACGGTGACGACGGCGGTTAGGGCATCACGTTATCGGTGACGCGCTGTCCGCCTGTTCAACCGTGGCGCAAAACAACGGAGGCCTTTCGGCCTCCGCTTTTCCTTCGCTATTCGCTACTCACTATTCGCCGATCAACTTACCCCAGCCGTCCCGCGGCATGCGCGAGCAGGGTGTAGACCAGCCCGGTCTCCGAGGTCAGGTGGCCAGCGAGCTCCTGCTGGCCGCGGCCGTCGCGGGCGACTTCGTCGAGCAGGCGCTCGAACTCCGCGATGTAACGGTCGACCGTCTGCTTGAAGCCGCGATCGGCGCGGTACTTGCGGGCCACCTCGTCGAAGGCCTTCTGGCCGGCGGGCGTGTAGAGCCGCTTGCTGAACGCCTTGTTCTCGCCGCGCTGGTAGCGATCCCACATCTCGGCCGCGAGCGTGCGGTCCATCAGCCGGCCGATGTCGAGCGACAGCGACTCCAGCGGATTGACGGCCTGCTGCGGCGGCTGACGCGGGCGCTGCGTGTCGCGGCTCGGCGGGGCAGGCGGCGCCGCGTCGCTGCGGTTGAGCAGGTCGGACAGCCAGCCGTCCTGGCCATTGTCGGAGCTCGCCGGGCTGACCGACGGAGCTTCGGTGCGACGCGAGGCCGGCATGCCGAGGTTTTGCATGCCCAGATCCGGGGGCGGCAGCGTCGCGGCGCTGTTGCCATTGTCGCGCGCGCGCACGTCGTCCCGCATCCGCACGTCGCCACGGCCGCCGGCGGCAGCCATCAGCGGCTCCTCGTGGCGGACGCTGGCGCGGTTGGTCGAGACCACGTCGAGCCCGCGGCCGTGATGGGCGACGATGCGATTCAACTCGGCCAGCGCCTCGATCTGGTCGACGATCACCTTGCGCATCTGCGCGGTGTTCTCGGCGGCCTCCTGCGGCATCTCGAGCACACCGCGGCGCAGCTCGTTGCGGGTGGCCTCGAGCTCGCTGTGCATCTCGCTCGCCATCTGCTTCATCGCCGTGACCATCGCGGAGAACTTCTCCGTCGATTCCTTGAACATCGCATCGGTCTCGGCGTTGCTCTGCTGGTAGAGGTCGTTCATCGCATCGACGGTCTGCTGACGCTCGTTCTCGGCCGCCTGGCGCACCGCCTCGAACTGCCTGCTGATCGCAGCCGAACCGGCGCCTGCGGTCTCCGCCACGACGCGGGCGATGTCGCGGGCGCGCTCCTCGGCCGCGGCCAGCGATTCATCGAGCAAGCCGGTGAAGCGCGACAGCCGCTGGTCGAGATCGGTGGTGCGCAGGTCGATGGTGGTGACCAGCGATTCCAGCTCCGACTTGCGCTCGTTGACGGAGGTCGTCGTCGAGCGGTTGGCCTGCTCGACCACGGCGGCGGCGTCGATCAACGCCTTGCCGTGGGTCTCGAACTGGCTCGACAGCGCGCCGAGGTCCTCCAGCGCCTTGCCGGTCTTGCTGTTGAACACCGTGAGCTGGTCTTCCAGCGTCTGGGTCGCGACGCCGTTGCGCGAGGTGACGTCGTTCATGGCGGACACGAAGTCTGCCACGCGGGTCACCAGCGCGCGCTCCAGCGAGTTGAGGTTGTCGTGGGCGCCGGTCAACACCTCCTGCAACAGGATGTTGCCTTCGCGCAGCCGCTCGAACAGCGCGACCGTATCGGTACGCAGGATCTTGCTGGTCTCCTGCATCTCGGTGACGGCCGAGATCGAGACCTGGCGCGACTGGTCGATCGCCGCGCGCGAGGCGTGCTCGAGCTCCTTGAGCGACTTCGCCACCGCGCCGGTTGCCTGGTCGCCCGCCGAGGTGATGTTGCGCGCGACATCGCTGCCATGCGCCGACATCGACTGCGAGAAGGCGAGGCCGCGGGTTTCGATCGCCTTCAGCGCATCCGCGGTGGCGCGATCCATGTCGGTCGCAAGTTGCGTGGTCTTGGCGGTCAGCGCCTCGACCAGCGAGCCGCGGCGGCCGTCGACCATCTGCGACAGGCGCTCGGTCTGCTGCTGCACATAGGTGACGATCTCGTCGGTCTTGCCGGTCATCGCCGAGCCGAACGCGCTGGAGGCGGACAGCACCGAACGCTCGATGTCGGCGGAGGTCGTCTTGACCTTGGTCGAGACCTCGTTGGACATCGTGATCAGGGCCGCCTGCGCGTTCTGCGCCGAGGTCTGGATGTTGTCGGTGGTCTTGGCCGTGACCGCGCCCAGCGCGCGCTCGACGTCGGTCGACAGCGTGCGGATCTGGGCGGCGGCATCGGCAGAGGTCGCCGCGAACGAGCTCTGGGCCTCGCGGGCGCTGCCCAGGATGGTCTGCGCCGTCTCCGCGCTGGCCGCGGTCAGCGAGCGCTCGATCTCGGCCGAGATCGCGCGCATCTGGCTTGCGGCTTCGCTCGACGTTGCCACGAACGAGTTCTGCGCGTCGCGGGCGCTGCCCGCGATCGTTTGCGCGGTGTTGGTGCCGACCGACGTCAACGTGCGCTCGACATCGACCGCCAGCGACTTGACGTGGTTGGCAGCCTCCGTCGACGCGGTGACGAGGGTGTTCTGCGCCTCGCGGGCGCCGGCCGTCAGCAACTCCACGGTGCCGGAACCGGCCATCGACAGCGCGCGCTGGATGTCGGCGGCGAGCGCCGACACCTTGCTCGTGGCCTCGGTCGACGCATTGACCAGCGTGCTCTGGGCTTCGCGCGCACCTGACGTGATCGATTCCGCGGTGGCGGAGCCGGCCATCGAGAGCGAGCGTTCCATGTCGGCCGCCAGCGTGCGGACCAGGCTGGTGGCCTCGGTGGATGCGCCGGCCAGCGTGCTCTGGGCCTCGCGGGCGGAGGCGACGACGGCTTCCGCGGTGGCGGAGCCGGCCATCGACAGCGAGCGCTCGATGTCGGCCGACAATGTCCGGACCAGGTTGGTGGCATCGGTCGACGCGCCGGCCAGCGTGCTCTGCGCCTCACGGGCCGAGGCGACGATGGATTCCGCGGTCGCGGTGCCGGCGGTCGAGAGCGAGTGCTGCATGTCGGCCGCGAGCGAGCGGATCAGGTTGGTCGCCTCGGTGGATGCGCCGGCCAGCGTGGTCTGGGCCTCGCGGGCGGAGGCGACGACGGCCTCCGCGGTGGCGGAGCCGGCCATCGAGAGCGAGCGCTCGACATCGCTGGCGAGCGACTTGACCTGGCCGGTGACGTCGGTCGAGGTCGAGATCAGCGTGGTCTGTGCCTCGCGTGCACCGGTCATGATCGCCTCGGCGGCGGCGGAGCCGGCCATCGACAGCGACTGCTCGACATCGGCAGCCAGCGACTTGACCTGGCCGGCGGCCTCGGCGGAGGCGCTGACCAGCGTGGTCTGCGCGTCGCGGGCGCCCGACAGGACGGAGGCCGCGGTGGCGCTGCCGGCCGCTTGCAGTGTGCGCTCGACATCCTCCGACAGCGACTTGATCTGGGAGGCGACGTCGCCGGAGGCCGAGACCAGCGACACCTGGGCGTCGCGGGCGCTGGTGAGGATCGAATTGGCCGCATTGGTGCCGACCGCGGTCAGCACGCTCTCGACCTCGGCCGAGCTCTGCTTGAGCTGGTTGCCGACGTCGGCGGACACGGTGAGCAGCGCCTGCTGCGCGGTGCGCGCGCCGGTCTGGATCGTCTCGCTGGTGTTGACCACGAGGTTGGTCAGCGAGCGTTCGGCGTCCTCGACATGGGACTTGATGCTCGACGACAGCAGCTCGGCGCGGGACATCAGGTCCTCGCTGGCCTGACGGCCGCTGCTCTCGATGCGGCCCGCGACCGCCTCGACGCGCGAGCCGAGCAGGTCCTCGAACTGCGCGACGCGGGTGTCGATGTCGCCTGCGATCACGCCGACATGGCTCTCGATGCCCTGCTGGATGCTGGCGAAGCGCGCCGAGATGGTGTCGGTCAGGTTCGCGCTGTGACCCGTGATGGTGTCGACGAGGCGGGTGTTGTGACCGTTGATGGTGTCGGCGAGGCGGGTGCTGTGGCCGTTGATGGTGTCGACCAGGCGGATGCTGTGGCCGTCGATGGTCTCGGTGACGCCGTTGATGCGGTGGTCGACCGCGGCGATCGCCTGCACCGTGCCCTCGGTCAGGGTCGTGGTGAGCAGGCCGAGCCGCGAGTCGATCGAATGGATCGCCTGGGTGGCGCCTTCGGTGAGCTGGGTCGCGAGCGTGCCGAGATGGCCGTCGATGGTGTCGGTGACCGACTTGGCGCGGCTCTCGAAGGTGACCTCGAGCGTCTTCATGCGGCCGTCGATCGCGTCATCCAGCGATTGCAGGCGGCCGTCGAACGAGCCGATCTTGCTGGCGAGCGAAGAGTCGAACGACGACAGCTTGTCGGTCAGCGAGGCGTCGAGATGGGTGACGCGGCTGCCGAGCGTGGTCTCGAATTGCAGCAGGCGCTGGTCGAGCGAGGCGGTGATCTCGCCGCTGTTGGTGGTGACGCGATTGTCGAAGGTGTCGACATAGGTCTTCAGGCTGTCGGCGATGTCCTGGGTGCGCTGGCCCATGCGGTCGACGATGTCGCCGCCGAAGGTCTTCACCGTGCGGTCGAATTCCGAGATGTGGCGGGTGATCAGCGCGCCGAGCGTGCCGGAGTCGCGGGCGAATTTCTCGGCCAGCTCGCTGCCATGGTTCTTCACCAGGTCGTCGAACGCGCTCATCTGCAGCGACAGCGAATCGTGCGCGGTCTCGGTCTGGCCCACCACCTTGGCGACCAGCGAATTGACGGTGACGTCGAGCGCTTCGCTCGCCTTGTCGCCGGAGGTCATGATCTGGCCGGCGAGGCGGTTGCCGGCGTCGTCGATCTTGCCGACCAGGTCGTTGCTGCGCAGCTCGAGTTCGAGCAGCAGCGAATCGGCCGAGTTCTTCAGGGAGTCGTGTACGTCCGCGGTGCGGTCCGAGATGCCGTCGACGATCGCCGACGAGCGCTGCTCGAACTCGCCGGTGATGCGGTCGATGCGCTCGTTCAGCATCTCGTGGACGCGATCGGCCAGGTCGACGAATTCGTCATGGACGTGGCCGGTCTTGAAGTTGAGGCTGGTGGTCAGCCGCTCGGAGGCGTCGAGCACCGCGCGGGTGGTCTCGGCACTGGCTTCCTCGAGGCGGTCGAGCAGGTCGCCGCCGCGCTCGCCGAGCGCGAGGATCATGTTGTCGCCGGCATGGCTCAGTGCGGTCGTGATGTGCTGGCCGCGCTCTTCCAGCGCGCCGGTGATGCTCTTGGCGACCTCGTCGACGCGCGAGGCGATCGCGTCCGAGATCAGCGCGATGTCGTGGCGCAGGTCGATTTGCACGCCGGAGATCGCGCTGCGGACCTGCTCGGCCTGGCCGACCAGATTGTCGCGCTGGTGGGCGATGTCCTGTAGCAGCGCGCGGATGCGCACTTCGTTGTCGGAATAGGCGCGTTCCAGCGCCGCCACCTCGTTGGCGACCAGGGTCTCGAGTTCGCCGGCGCGCGCGATCGCGCGTTCGACGCCGTCGCCCATCGCCGCGACCTCGCGGCGGATCGCCTGGCCGACCGTCACCATGGAATCGGAGGCGGCATGCTCCGGCTCCGAGAAACGCATCGCGACCTGCGCCATCGATTGCGCGATCTTGTTCATGTTCTGGCCGTAGGCGGCCAGGGTCGAGACGAAGAAGAACAGCAGCACCGGGGCGATGAACAGCGCGGCAAGGCCCGCAAGCACCAGCACGCCGGTGCCCTGCGCCATCGCGGATTGCAGCGACGGCCAGAACGCGATGGTGAGGATGGCGCAGCCGAGCAGCCAGACGCCGGAGCAGATCGCGAACAGGGTGTAGGTGTTGAGGGAGGGGCGGCCCCTCTGCACCTCCTGAAGCATCTGGCCGATGCTGGCGCGATCGTCATTGGCGGCGCGGCGCTGGTTGCGCGGTTCCTCGATCGGCTCGAACACCGCTCGATCGGCATTCGCGCGGGGCTCGAACGACGTGGCCGAAAAATCCGGTGTGGCCGGTGGCAGGCTCGGCGGCGCGGCGCCGTCGTTGACGGGGCTGCGATTCTCCGCGCCCTGTTCGCTGATGTTGAGGGCTTCCTGGATGGCAGAAAGCGCGACTTCGGTGGGATCTTTGACCTTCTTGGGAGTGTTCGCCATGTTCAGTCTAAGCCCTCTCACTATTTACGCGTCGGCGAGCCTGCGATTGTCCCCGCGCAAGCTCGAAGCCGGTGCCCACAAGCGGAGCGCAAGCGCCCCCCTCGGCGGCTTGTCCGCTACATCCGCAAACATCCTATGGGGAGAGTGATGCGAATGAAATGCTTGCGATTAATACTTTCTTAATCATCGTTAACAGCTTTGCGCCATAAGGCCTTATGGGTACTCAAAATTCCTGCCCTGGCGCGTCGATTGTGTCCGGAAATTGTCCAGAATCAGGC
The DNA here is from genome assembly GCF_002341725.1 of Bradyrhizobium sp. UBA2491. Taxonomy (NCBI): domain Bacteria; kingdom Pseudomonadati; phylum Pseudomonadota; class Alphaproteobacteria; order Hyphomicrobiales; family Nitrobacteraceae; genus Bradyrhizobium; species Bradyrhizobium sp. UBA2491. Next base: position 406 of record NZ_DDOP01000077.1, on the reverse strand, counting down.
GGTTTTGCCGATCATCCAGACAACAATCCGTTAACCAGTTTCGTGATTGGCTGGGCCAACGATCCCGCCGGCAAGGGCCGGACAGGGACCACAGGGACTGGCCATGCCGCTTCATCTCGAACGGGTTGAATGGACCCAATCGCCACCGCTCGCGCCCGGCGGCGGGCCGATCGACGTCGACCATCTCCAGCGCATGACGCTGGGCGACCCGGCCCTGGAACGGGAGGTGCTGGCCATGTTCTCGACCCAGTCGGCCCGGATCCTCGGTGAGCTGGCCGCCTTGCCGCCGGAGGCGGCGACCCATGCCCATACCCTCAAGGGGTCGGCACGCGCGATCGGCGCCTTCGGCGTCGCCGAGGCTGCCGCCCAGCTGGAAACCGCGCTCGGCAGCGGGTCCGATCCGGCC
>NZ_DDOP01000030.1:100472-121688 GCF_002341725.1 Bradyrhizobium sp. UBA2491 | reverse complement strand
CGGCTTCGAATTCGTCAACGGATTCCACGACACCGCGAACGCGGTCGCCACCGTGATCTACACCCGCTCGCTGCCGGCGCATGTCGCCGTGGTGTGGTCGGGCCTGTTCAATCTGTTCGGCGTGCTGCTCTCCAGCGGCGCGGTCGCGTTCGGTATCGTGTCGCTGCTGCCGGTGGAGCTGATCCTGCAGGTCGGCTCGAGCGCCGGCTTCGCGATGGTGTTCGCGCTGCTGATCGCCGCCATCATCTGGAATCTCGGCACCTGGTGGCTCGGCCTGCCGGCTTCGAGCTCGCACACCCTGATCGGTTCGATCATGGGCGTCGGCATCACCAACGCGCTGCTGCGCGGCCGCGACGGCACCTCCGGCGTGGACTGGTCGCAGGCGGCCAACATCGCCAAGGCGCTGCTGCTGTCGCCGCTGTTCGGCTTCGTGCTGGCGGCTGGCCTGCTCTACATCCTCAAGGCCGTGCTGGTGCGTGCCACGCCCGCTTTGTTCGGCGAGCCGGTCGGCGACCAGCCGCCGCCGTGGTGGATCCGCGGCATCCTGATCCTGACCTGCACCCTGGTCAGCTTCTTCCACGGCTCCAATGACGGCCAGAAGGGCATGGGCCTGATCATGCTGATCCTGATCGGCACCGTGCCGACCGCCTATGCGCTGAACCGCGCGCTGCCCGCGAGCCAGATCGAGCAGTTCGCTTCGCACTCGACCGCGGCCAGCAAGGTGATCGAGGGCAAGGCCGCCGGTTACAACGTGATCGGCAATCCGCGCCCGGCCGTGACCAACTACGTCTCGCAGCACCAGATCAATGAAGGCACCTATCCTTCGCTGGCGGTGCTGGTCCGCGATATCGGCCAACAGGTCGCCCAGTATGGCTCGCTGGCCAAGTTCCCGGCTGACGTGGTCGGCAACACCCGCAACGACATGTACCTCGCCTCGGAAGCGATCCGCCTCCTGATGAAGGACAAGGAAGCCGAGCTGAGCGCGACCGACGTCTCCACGCTGAACGAGTACAAGGGCTCGCTCGATGCCGCGACGAAGTTCATCCCGAGCTGGGTGAAGTTCGCCGTCGCCATCGCGCTCGGCCTCGGCACCATGGTCGGCTGGAAGCGCATCGTCGTCACCGTCGGCGAGAAGATCGGCAAGACCCACCTGACCTACGCGCAGGGCGCCTGCGCCGAGATCACGGCGGCGGCGACGATCGCGGCGGCCGACGGTTACGGCCTGCCGGTCTCGACCACCCACGTGCTGTCGTCCGGCATCGCCGGCACCATGGCGGCGAACGGCTCCGGCCTGCAATGGGCGACGATCCGCAACATCGCGATGGCCTGGGTGCTGACCCTGCCGGCCGCGATGATCCTCTCGGGCATCCTGTACTACGTGTTCTACCACGTGTTCTGAGACCGACCCGCTCTCGGTGCACGACCCGCGCCGGACAAAGGCCCGCACGTCAAGTGCGGGCCTTTTGCCGTCAAGGTGGGCTCAGGCCGCGTAGGCCCTCGCCTCCTCCGCGAGCAGCCCGCGTGCCCATTTGTGCAGGCCCGATCTGGCCGTCCGGGCGCTCCAGTACATGTCGATCGAGATCGGCACGCGGAATGGCAGCGCCGCGACATGCAGACGGCCGCGCATCGCCCGCGCCAGGTGATGCGGAATCGTTGCGACGAGCCTGGTGCCGGCAACGATGCGCTCCAGACTGTCATGGTTCGGCAGGCTGACCACCGGCTCGATCTCGACCTTCCTTGCCTTCAGCGCCTCCAGATAAAGCGGCTGCCATTCGCCGCTATGGGTGATGAAGACGTGCGCGGCCCCGGCATAGGCCGGCAGCGCGATCCGGCCGCGCGCCAGCGGATTAGCCGGATCCATCACGCAGACATAGTGGTCGGTGAGGACATGGCGCCTGAAGAAACTTTCGCCGATGATCCCGACCGGACCCAGCACGACGTCGCACTGGTTCTGCTTGAGATGGATGTCGCCATGGCCGGCGGCATCGAGCAGCACGAGCCGAACCTTCGGCGCGCCGGCGCGCAGCCGCACGCTGAACTGCGGGATCAGGGTCTGGCGTTCGTGGTAGTTGCAGGAGATCGTGACGCTGCCCTGCGCCGTCGCCGGATCGAATTCCGCCGGTGCCGCCAGTCCGTCGATCTCGGCGATCATGTCGCGTGCCCAGTCCACCAGCGCCGCGCAGCGCTCGGTGGCGGTCACGCCATTGCCGTTGCGGACGAACAGCGGGTCATGCAGCGCGCCGCGCAGCCGCTCGACCGCATAGCTGACAGTGGATTGGTTGACGTCGAGCCGCTTCGCGGCCGCGGAGAACGACTGCAAATCGTACACCAGCACCAGCGTGCGCAAGCTCCCGATGTCGATCGGATCGATCGATGAACTGACCGCCACGCTTCACCTCCCGCATTGCCCGCGGCCCAGCCTATCACACGGTCATCCAATATTTCGATGACTTTCATCGACATCATCGAATTGAGCGATCTCGCTTCGGGCGCTAGCCTTGGCAAAAAAGCGCTCCCGGGAGGACCCATGACCAGCGCCGTGCCAATCGTCACCAACATCGCGTATCAGGACCTGCTCGACGACCCCTATCCGATCTTCCGCCGCCTGCGCGAGCTGGCGCCGGCCGTCTATGTCGAGCCCGCAAAGCTGACGCTGGTGACCCGTTTCGACGACATCACGCGGATCGAGCGCGAGCCCGCGACCTACTCGGCCGACAATCCCGGCTCGCTGGTCAACAGAGTGATGGGGCCGACCTTCATGCGCAAGGACGGCTCCGAGCACGCGATCGGCCGCAAGGCGATCGAGCCCTCGTTCCGCCCGGCCACGATCAAGGAGCATTGGGCGCCAATCTTCACCGCGATCGCGGAAAGATTGATCGCCGACCTGTCGGTTGCCGACGAGGCCGATCTGTTCGCAACGCTCGCCGCGCCGATGGCCTCGCTCAGCCTGATGGCGATGATCGGCTTTCGCGACATGCCGTGGCAGACCCTTGCCGAATGGTCGCAAGCCTTGATCGACGGCGCCGGCAATTACGCCGCCGATGCCGAGGTCGAGCGCAAGGCGATGCAGGCCAGCGCGGATGTCGATGCCGCGATCGACGCCGTGCTCGATGACCATCGCAGCCATCCGAACCCTTCGATCCTGTCCTCGATGATCAATGCCGATCCACCGATGCCGCTCGACGGCATCCGCGCCAACATCAAGGTGATCATCGGCGGTGGGCTGAACGAGCCGCGCGACGCGATCCTGACGCTGGTGCTCGGTCTGTTGGAAAACCCTGCGCAGAAAGACAACGTGCTGGCACGGCCGGAGCTATGGCCGGCCGCGCTCGAGGAAGCGGTGCGCTGGATCTCGCCGATCGGCATGTATCCGCGCCGCGTCACCCGCGATGTCGAACTCTCCGGCACCACGCTGCCCGAGAACCTTCAGATCGGGCTCTGCGTCGGCGCCGCCAACCGCGACAGCAACCGCTTCGCCGACCCCGATCGCTTCGACGTGACGCGGCCCAAGCAATCGCACCTGGCATTCGGCGCCGGCCCGCATTTCTGCGCCGGCACCTGGGTATCACGGCTCACCGTCGGCAAGATCGTGGCACCGATGCTGTTTGAACGCCTGCGCAATCTGCGCTTGCGCGAAGACGCTCCGCCCGTCGTCCGCGGCTGGGTGTTCCGCGGCCCGGTATCGTTGCCGGTGCGATGGGATGCGTGAGGGACGCACCTCCCAACCGAGAGGAAACCCGCCATTGCGAGCCAACGGGTCGGCACCCAGCGTCGCCCTATGACAGGTTCCGCGAAGCAATCCATCGCACTGCAAGCGGAGATATGGATTGCTTCCTCGCCTCGCTCCTCGCAATGACGGCCGAAAGCGCGACGGCTCTCTGCCTCAAGCCGCCAGCGCGTTCTCCACGATCTTCACGAAATACGAGGTGCCGAACACGATCGCCTCGTCGTTGAAATTGTAGGCGGGGTGATGCAGGCCGGCGCTGTCGCCATTGCCGCAGAAGATGAAGGCGCCGGGCCGCGACTCCAGCATATAGGAGAAGTCTTCGGCGCCCATCAGCGGCGGCATTTCGTGCACGTTGGACGCGCCCGCGACATCACGTGCGATCCGGCTCGCGAATTCGGTCTGCGCTTCGTGATTGACGGTGACCGGATAGCCGCGCTCATAGGTCAGGTCGATCTTGGCGCCGGTCATCTTCGCAACACCATCCACCACCTCGCGCACGCGCTTCTCGATCAGATCGCGCACCTCCTTGGTCAGCGTGCGCACGGTGCCGCGCAGCTCGGCGGTCTGCGGGATCACGTTGCGGGCATTGCCGGCGTGGAATTCGCACATCGAGATCACCGCGGAGTCGAGCGGGTCCACGGCGCGCGCGACGATCTGTTGCAGCGCGGTGACGAGCTGCGCGCCGACCAGCACGGAATCAATGCATTTGTGCGGCCGCGCCGCGTGACCGCCGAGCCCCTCGATCTTGATGTCGATCGCGTCGGTCGCGGCCATGATCGGGCCGGTGCGGATCGCGAACGAGCCGATCGGAATCCCCGGACCGTTGTGCATGCCGTAGACCTGCTCGATGCCGAAGCGGTCCATCAGGCCGTCCTTGATCATCGCGGCAGCTCCGGCGCCACCCTCCTCGGCGGGCTGGAAGATCACCACCGCATCGCCGGCGAAATTGCGTGTCTCGGCGAGGTAGCGCGCGGCACCGAGCAGCATCGCGGTGTGGCCGTCATGGCCGCAGGCGTGCATCTTGCCCGGCGTCTTCGAGGCGTAAGGCAGGTTGGTTTCCTCGTGGATCGGCAGCGCATCCATGTCGGCACGCAGGCCGATCACCTTGACGTCGCCCTTGGCCGGCCCCTTCTTGCCCTTGATGACCCCGACCACGCCGGTTTTGCCGAGCCCGGTCGCGACCTCGTCACAGCCGAATTCCCGCAGACGGTCGGCCACGAATGATGCAGTGCGGTGCACGTCGTACAGCAGTTCGGGGTTTTCATGGATGTCGCGGCGCCAGGCCTGGATATCGGGTTGCAGATCGGCGACGCGGTTGACGATGGGCATGAGAATTCTGGCCTCGGAGGTTGAACGTGGATTACCACTAGCATGCAAGAGCCGGTCCACCCAACAGATGTGACATGCTTCAGACTGGGCCCCGCAGCGCGGCAAATGCAGAGCCGGCCGACTGGATGCCGTCGAAGGCATCGATCGCCGGATGAGTTATCACCGGGTGCACCGAGACGATGATCGCATCCGACCAAAGCATAATGGTGCAGGAAATATCCGGTGCGGATACTGTTTGAGCTTTCCGCCTGAACCAAAATCAAGGGATCGGCTGCATGACGCCGGATCAAGCGGTGTTGTTTTCCACCATCATCCTGCTGGTGCCGATGGGCTATTTCCTGCTGGCGGCGCCGGCCTTCCTGCTCGTGAAGCTCGACCTCCCGCCGGTCACCCGGCTGCTGCGCGGCATGTTCAATGCCTACTTCCTGGTACTGACCGTATCCGGCGCAATCGGGACACTCGCCTTTGCCGCAGCCGGCCGGCCAGCGGTCGCACTCTGCATCGCCTTGATCGCAGGATTCGCGGTGCTGGCACGCCGATGGTTCCTGCGGCGGCTCGATGCCGAGGCGGATGCGAGAGACTTGGGAGATCCCACCGCCGTACGGCGACTGCGCCACCTGCATTGGGGCGGCATGCTGTGCAATGCGGTCCAGGTGTTCGCGCTGGTGGCCAGCATCCCCTACATGGCGCCGCTGCCGTAATCGTGGGTTGCTGCTCGCGCGCGACCGCGGTTGGCCTTGGTTATTTCTTCAGGTCAGCGGCAAAGAACTTGGCAGCCTCGGCCTTGGATTCCTGATCCGCCTTGGCGTCGTACCTGATCGGAATGTTGAACTTCTTGCCGAGCTCAGTGGCTTCCGGATTGGTGAAGGCGTGCACTGCGCCGGGATATTCGATGATCCGATACTCGACCTTCGCGGCATCAAAGTCCTTCTTCAGCGCAGCGTACTGCTCCGGCTTCACGAAGGAATCGTCCGCACCGTTCATGATCAGAACCTTGGCCTTGACGGTACCCGGCGCCGGTGCGGGCGTATTGAGGCCAAGCGACGCGTGGAACCCGGCTACCGCGGCGAGATCGGCGCCGGCACGCGCCATGTTCAGCACCACCGCGCCGCCGAAGCAGTAGCCGACCGCACCGATCCGCTTGGGATCGACCGAGGCCTGCTTGGCAAGTTGCGACCGCGCAGCGTTGAAACGCACCTCCATTACCGACGGGCTCTTCATCACCGAGGATGACAGCGCACCGGCGTCCTTCGGATTATCCGCGGTCTTGGCGTCGCCATACATGTCGGCGATCAGGACCGTATAGCCTTGCTGTGCGAAATTCCGCGCCTCGTCATGGATATGCTTGGTGATGCCCCACCATTCATGCACCATCACGATGCCGGGTTGCTTGGCCGCGCTCGCGTCGTCATAGACCACGAAGCCCTTCATCGTGGTCTCGCCGTCCGAATAGGAGACCGGCTCCTCGCGGATCGCGGCGTTTGCACTTGTGACCATTGCGATAGCGAAAAGTGCGGCGACGATATGGGTTCGCATGGCTGTCCTCCTGCGAGTTGGCGCAGTCAAATTGGCATACCAGCGCATGCTGCGCCAGACCTTGGCCGCATCGCTGCCCGGCCTCGCCGGCATCGACGATTGTCGTCGAATCGACACGGCTTCGCCGAAGCAGCCAAGCCGGGCCGTCCCTGATCGTCCGGCGCAGGCCGCCCTATCCACCGCCGGGCTTGTCTCGACCGGCCGCGTCTGACTAATAGACAGATAACAAAAGACGCTTGCCGGGAACGAGGATATGCCGCGAAGGCTCGAGGGTGATTTCGACTACATTGTCGTCGGCGCAGGCACCGCCGGCTGCATCATGGCCAACCGCCTGTCGGCGGATCCGAAGAAGCGCGTGCTGCTACTGGAAGCCGGAGGCACCGACAACTGGATCTGGTTTCACATTCCGGTCGGCTATCTCTTCGCGATCGGCAATCCGCGCTCGGACTGGATGTTCAAGACCGAGGCCGAGCCCGGCCTCAACGGCCGCGCGCTCGCCTATCCACGCGGCAAGGTGATCGGCGGCTCGTCGGCGATCAACGCCATGATCTCGATGCGCGGCCAGGCCGCGGATTACGACCACTGGCGACAGCTCGGCCTCACCGGCTGGAGCTACGACGACGTGCTGCCGGCGTTCAAGCGGCTGGAGGATCACTTCCTCGGCGAGAGCGAGCACCACGGTGCCGGCGGCGGCTGGCGCATCGAAGCGCCGCGGCTGTCGTGGCAGATCCTCGACGCGGTCGGCGATGCCGCGGAAGAAATGGGCATCAAGCGGATTCCGGATTTCAACACCGGCGACAATGAGGGCAGCAGCTACTTCCACGTCAACCAGAAGCGCGGCCGACGCTGGTCGTCGGCGCGCGGCTTCCTCAAGCCGGTGCTGAACCGCGGCAATCTCAGGCTGGAGACCAATGTGCTGGTCGACCGCCTGATCATCGAGAGCGGCCGAGCCGCCGGCGTGCTGTTCCGCCAGGGCAACGAGACCGTCGAAGCCCGTGCCAAGGGCGAGGTGATCCTCTGCGCCGGCTCGATCGGAACCACGCAGGTGCTGCATCGTTCCGGTATCGGCCCGGCCGAATGGCTGTCGCCGCTAGGCGTCGACATCGTCGCCGACGTCCAGGGCATCGGCCACAATCTTCAGGACCATCTGCAACAGCGCGCGATCTACAAGGTCTCCGGCGTGCGCACGCTGAACGAGACCTACTACAACCTGGTGCGGCGCGGCCTGATGGGCCTCGACTATGCATTCCGCCGCCGCGGCCCGCTGACCATGGCGCCGTCGCAGCTCGGCATCTTCACGCGCTCGGATGCGACGCGCTCACGCGCCAACATCCAGTTCCACGTGCAGCCGCTGTCGCTCGACAAGTTCGGCGATCCGCTGCATCGTTTCCCGGCGATCACGGTGAGCGCCTGCAACCTGCAACCGACCTCGCGCGGCACAGTACGAATCCGCTCGACCGCACCCGACGACAAGCCGTCGATCGCACCGAACTATCTGTCGACCGACGACGACCGCCAGGTCGCGGCCGACGCCATCCGCACCACGCGCAGATTGATGAAGCAGCAGGCGCTGGAGAAATATCATCCCGAGGAGTTTCTGCCCGGTCCCTCGGTCGGCGACGACGACGCCTCGCTTGCCAAGGCTGCCGGCGACATCGGCACCACGATCTTCCATCCCGTCGGCACCGCGAAGATGGGCACCGCCAACGACCCGATGGCCGTGGTCGATGAGCGCCTGCGCTTCTACGGACTGCACGGCCTGCGCATCGCCGATGCCTCCGTGATGCCCACCATCACCTCCGGCAACACCAACACGCCGACCGCGATGATCGCGGAGAAGGGCGCCACGATGATCCTCGGGGATGCACGATAGAACGATGAACGCCCCGACGCGCATTCTGGTTGGCGATCCCGACGGAGAGGTCGCGGTGGCGCGATGGGGCGAGCCGGCCACGGGCAAGCCAGTCGCGCTGCTGTTGCACGGCACCGGCTTTGTCGCCGAAGTCTGGGCTGAAGTGGCGGAGGCGCTGGCCACCGACTACACTGTCTATGCCATCGACCGCCGCGGCCATGGCCTGAGCCATAAGCCGCCTGCCGACCGCTATCACTTCGAGGACTTTGCCGACGACGTCTGCAACGTGGTGGATGGCCTCGATCTGCACGACATCTACGGCATCGGCCACAGCGCCGGCGCGACTGATCTGCTGCTGGCAGCGAAGTTGATGCCGGATCGCTTCGCGCGTCTGTTCGTGACGGAGCCGACCGTAATGGACCCGCGCGCGCCGCGCGCCGCGGACCTGAGCGAGATGTCCAAGGCGTCGGTGCAAGGCACGCTGCGGCGACGGGCCGAGTTCGACAGCGCCGACGGCCTGTTCCAGCGATTGCGCTTGGCACCGGCATTCGCGCCGTGGACCGAACCATCGCTGTGGTCCTATGTCCATCACGGCTTTGCCACGCTCGACGACGGTCGCATGCGGCTGCGCTGCACGCCGGAGATCGAGGCGGCGTTGCTGCTGCCGATCATGCAGGCCATGGAGCAGATCTACGCCGGCGATTCTCGCGGCAATCCGTTCCCGTGGATCTCCGAGATCGCCTGCCCGGTCCGCATCGCGACTGCCGAGCAGTCGTGGCCGGTCTACAAGGAGATGGCTGATCGCGCTGCGGCCCTGATCCCGCACGCCAGCCGCTGGAGGTTCGACGGCGTTGGGCATTGCGTCGCCCAGGAGGCACCGGAGCTGATGGTTACGGCGCTCCGGGCGTTTGCCGCACAGACCGATGACAGCCGACGCAACGATCCGGCTGCATCGCCGTTGTAATCAGGTGATCTGTCGGCGGGCAGCGACCCTCCTGCGCGGCGCGCGACGACGAGGGTGAGACCGGATGCCGTCTTCGACAGTTTCGGCCCTGAACGACACGACCGGATTCGAGGGTGAAGCGCACCGCCGGTTCGAGCAACCGCCGGGCCCGACCAGCATCCTGCTCGCGCTCGGCATCGTGTACGGCGACCTCGGGACCAGCCCGCTCTACACGCTTCAGACGATCGTCCATTTGATGGGAGGCGGCTTCACGCCGGAGGCAGCCCTCGGCTCGCTCTCGCTGATCGTCTGGGCGCTGATCATCACGATCTCGGTCAAATACTGCATCTTTGTCATGCGCGCCGACAATCACGGCGAAGGCGGCATCCTGGCGCTGATGGCGCTGACCGGCGCACGCTGGTCCGGTCGCGGACGCTGGCTGGTGACGCTGGGGCTGTTCGGCGCCGCCCTGATCTATGGCGACGGCATCATCACGCCGGCGATCTCGGTGCTGAGCGCGGTCGAAGGCCTCAACGTCGCGACCGAGGCCTTCAAGCCGTACACGATGCCGATCGCGGTTGCGATCCTGATCGGGTTGTTCGCGTTGCAGCGGCACGGGACCGCGACCATCGGCAAGGCGTTCGGTCCGGTGATGTTGCTCTGGTTCCTGACTATGGCGCTGCTCGGCGTCACCTCGCTGGTGCGGCACCCCGAGGTGCTGCGCGCGCTCAATCCCATGCACGGCATCCTGCTGCTGACGACCCACGGCCTGCTCGGCTTCACCCTGCTCGGCGGCGTCTTCCTCGCGCTCACCGGCGGCGAAGCGCTTTACGCCGACATGGGGCATGTCGGCCGCACGCCGATCCGGCTCGCCTGGTATGGCTTCGTGCTGCCTGCTCTCGTCCTCAACTATGCAGGGCAGGTCGGCAACTTCATCGCCTCGCCCGATCCCGGCGCCAACCCGTTCTTCAAGCTCGCGCCGGTCTGGGCGATCTACCCGTTGGTGGCGTTGGCGACGCTGGCGACCATCATCGCCAGCCAGGCCATCATCACCGGTTCATTCTCGATGACTCGCCAGGCCATGCAGCTCGGGTGGTTTCCGGGCGTCCGGATCAACCAGACATCGGCCGAGGAATACGGCCAGATCTATGTGCCGTTCGTGAACTGGACCATGATGTGCCTGACCGTCGCACTGACGATCGGCTTCGGCAGCTCTGACCGCCTCGCCGGCGCCTATGGCGCGGCCGTTTCCACCACCATGGTCCTGACCACTGCCCTGCTCTACCAGGTGATGCGGCGAAGATGGGGCTGGAGCGCGGCGCGAGCGACCTCGCTCACCGGCGTGCTGCTCACGGTCGATCTTGCGTTCTTTCTTGCCAATCTCTTCAAGATCGAAGAAGGCGGCTGGATTCCGCTGCTGTTCGGCGCACTGCTGTTCGGCATCATGGTCACCTGGCATTTCGGCCTCGATGCGCTGCACCGGCGAAGCATGGCCCAGTCGGAGCATATCGATGCGTTCTTCGCCGGCCTGCGCGACCAGCACATCGCGCGCGTACCGGGGACCGCGATCTTCCTCACGCGGCTGAGCCACCGCATTCCCCCGATCATCGTCAACTACGTCAGGCAAGCCCATTCGCTGCATCAGACGGCGATCGCCTTGACGGCCACCTTTGAAAGCGTGCCCCGTATCCGCCCCTCCGATCGCATCCGCTGCGAGCAGCTTTGCGAAGGCGTCTGGCACATCTCGGTGCATTTCGGCTTTGTCGAGATACCCGATTTGCCGGCGGTCCTGGCGAACGCAAAGCAGATCGGAGTGCCGATGCAGGAGGATACGACCTATTTTGTCGAGCGCCACGATCCGCTCAGCCGCAAGCGCCGCAATCCGTTGGCCCGGTTCCAGATCGCGCTGTTCGCATTTATGGCGCGAAACTCCGCACACGCGATCGACCGCTTCAGGATTCCGAACGGCTCGCTGGTCGAGATCGGCAGCCGGACCGAGCTCTAGGACCGGCGCTTCGATCCCGGCCGAGGCGGCGGACGTCGGGCTCCGAAGCGCCGCGTCGTCGGCGCCGCTTTCGCTTGCGTGCGCGCTTCCTGGACCAGCCAGTCCCTGAACTTCTGTGTCGCGGGATCGATGCCGCCCGCCGCGCCATAGCAGAAATAGGATTCGCCGGGAAAGTTCAGCTCCGGAAACGGACTTGCCAGATCACGACTCGCGATCGCCTCCTGCAACACGTTCTGCGGCGCTACCACCGATCCAAGCCCATCCTTGACCGCCTGGATCGCCACGAACAAATGATCGAAGCGATGTCCGCCGGCGATGAAGGCATCGCTGACGCCGACGTGCTTCAGCCATGCCGCCCATTCCTGCGGGCGGGTCATCGACTCGATCAAATGATGGCTCCTGACATCGGCGGGCCTGGCGAGCGGCTTGCGCGCCAGCAATTCCGGCGAGGTCAGCACCGCGAGATCCTCACGGAACAGCAGCGTTCGCTCGTCGAGACGCGAGGACGTCACCGCGGCCTCGCCACGCGTCACGACGAGATCATGCGCCGAGAAATTCGGCGGCTGCCCGGTCATCCGGGTCGAGACCCACACGTCGGTACGCGGATTTTGCGCGCGATAGCGGTTCACGCGCGGCAACAGCCAGTACATCGCAAAGGTCGCCGGCGCCTCGATCGTAACCGTGCGGCGCTCGCGCTGGCGCTGTACGTGGGCGCAGGCACCGGCAATATCCTCGAGCGCGCGTCCAACCTCACGCGACAACACCCGGCCGAATGGCGTCAGCGCAAGCCGCCGTCCCTCCAGCGTGAACAGCGCCTGGCCCAGCCAGCGTTCGAGCAGCTTGACCTGCTTGCTGACTGCGCTGTGGGTGACGCCCAGCGCCTCCGCCGCAGCGGCGACCCCGCCGGTCTCCGCCACGACGGCGAATGTCCGGAGCGACACCAGCGGAAGGTCGCGCAGTTTCATGGGAATGAAAGTTACATGAACCGGTAAATTATTCAATTTTTATTCCAGACGCCGCTTCCTAGGATCGCGTCGAAACCGCTTACCGGCCACCGCTCACCGACCTGGCCTCAAGGAGCCTCCATGATCGAAGTCAACGGGCGTCGCTACCGCAAGCCCACGCGCCCCACCGTCGTGATCTGCCTCGATGGATGCGACCCGCGCTATCTCAACTTCCCCGATGCGCGGCAAGTGTTCCCGAACATTTCGCGGATGATGCACAGCGGGTTCGCCACCCTCGCCGACGCGGCGATGCCGACCTTCACCAATCCCAACAACGTCTCCATCGTGACCGGCGCGCCGCCGGCGGTGCATGGCATCTCCGGAAACTATTATCTCGATCGCGAGACCGGCAAGGAGATCATGATCGTCGATGCGACGCCGATGCGGGCGACGACCATCCTCGCCGAGATGTCGCGCGCCGGCGTCCGCGTCGCCGCGGTGACCGCCAAGGACAAGCTGCGCAAGATGCTCGGCCACCGCATGGAGGGCGGCATCTGCTTCTCGTCGGAAAAGGCCGGAAGCGCGACCATCGCGGAGAACGGCATCGAGCATGTCGAGGCTCTGGTCGGGCGACAAACCCCCGACATGTACAGTCCCGATCTGTCGCTGTTCGTGCTCGACGCGGGCATCAAGCTGCTCGAGCAGAATCGCGCGGAGCTGCTCTATCTCTCGCTGTCCGATCTGGTTCAGCACGCGCACGGCCCGGGCGAGGCCGAGGCCGACGCCTTTCACCGCGCGGTCGACCAGAAGGTGGGCCGCATCGCCGAACTCGGCGCCATCGTCGGGCTGATCGCCGATCACGGGATGAACGACAAGGCGAACGCCGACGGAACACCGCGCGTGGTGTTCCTCGAGGAGGAGCTGAATCAGCGCTTCGGCGCCAAGGCGGCACGCGTGATCTGCCCGATCACCGACCCGTTCGTGAAGCATCACGGCGCGCTCGGCTCCTTCGTTCGCGTCTACCTGCGCAAGGGGCTCGCCCTGGCCGAAGTGATGGAGACCGCGGCGAGCATCCCGGGAGTGGCGCTGGTCCTCGACGGGCCGAGCGCCGCGAGCCGCTACCAGATGCCGCTCGACCGCGAAGGCGATTTCGTCGCCATCGGCGACACCCACACCACGATCGGCTCGACGCGGGCCGAGCACGATCTCAGCGGGCTCGACGGGCATCGCCTCCGCTCCCATGGCGGGCTGAGCGAGCAGATCGTACCGTTCATCCTGTCGCACCCGGTCAACGACAGCTACCGGAAGCTCGCTGAGACCAGGCGCATGCGCAACTTCGACATCTTCGAATTTGCGCTGAACGGCGCGCAATAAACCAAAACATAAAACACGGGAGGATACGCCATGCTCGAGACAGGGCAGGCCTTTGCACGGGCGTTCGCAACCGAGCCGGCTGCGACGCAGATGTATCGGCGCTACAAATGGACGGCGCTGCTCGGCGTCTCCTTTTGCTATCTCTTCTACTACCTCGGACGGCAGACCTTCGGCTTTGCCATCCCCGGCATTCAGAAGGAACTCGGGCTCTCCAAGGAGATGCTCGGATGGGTCAGCGCATCGATGCTGTGGGCCTATGCGCTGGGCCAGTCGATCAACGGCAACCTCGGCGACAAATGGGGCGGCCGCGTCATGATGCTCGCCGGGGCGGTGCTGTCGTTTGCCGCGAACTGGGCCACGAGCTTCGCCAACGGCTTCATCGTGCTGCTGCTGGCCTGGGGTCTCAACGGATATTTTCAGGCCATGGGCTTCGCACCCGGCAGCCGGCTGCTGTCGAACTGGTGGGGACACCGGCATCGCGGCTTCGTCTATTCGTTCTATGTCGGCATGTCCGGCTTCTCGTCGGTGCTGGCCTACTTCGTCCCGATCATCATTCTCGGCACGTTGGGGTTCGATTGGCGCTGGATCTTCCGCCTGTCGGTGTTCCTGATGCTGTTCGGCGCCATCGTCATGTTCCTCGTGGTGCGCGAGCGCCCCGAGGATCTCGGCCTGACAGGCCCGGCCGACGAGAAATCTCCGGAGGAAGCGGACGTCGACGGCGCGATCGACAGCACGACCAGCGGCGCGCGCTATCGCGCGGTGCTCTCGAACTGGCGGCTCTACGCGACGGGCCTGTCGATCGGCTTCCAGAATGCCGCACGATACGCCCTGCTGGTCTGGGTTCCCGTCCACTTCCTCGGGCCGAATTGGAAATCGACCGCAAGCGTGATCGATCCAGTCTGGATCACCGTCGCGCTGCCGGTCGGGATGGCGCTCGGCGCATCGACCAACAGCTGGATTTCCGACGTCCTGTTCAAGTCGCGGCGCTATCTCGCGATCATCTCCTACATGGTGCTCGCCGCGATCATCGCGCTGGCGATGGAGCTGGTGCCCCACGGCAGCCTGATCGGGATTGCCGGCCTGTTCCTGTGCGGCTTCTTCGTGTTCGGTCCGGCATCGTCATTCTGGGCGCTCTGTCCCGACATCTTCGGCCGTCGCCTGGCCGGAACCGCAACCGGCGTGCTGAATTTCATTTCCTACGCCTGCGCCGGGATCGGCGAGCCCCTGATCGGGCGCTTCATGGACCACACCGGCAACACCGCCATCATCTTTCCGATCGTCGCATGCCTGTGCGCGGCGAGCGCCGTCTCCGCACTTCTGATCAGACGATAGGTCGACGCGACGGCCAGCCAAAGGCCGGCAGTGGCGAAAAGAAAGCGCCGTCCCCTTACGGGGACGGCGGAAGCCACTCACGCAGTACTGGAACTTTTATTGGTGCTTGCCGTGGTGCTCGGCGTGATGCCGGCTCGCTTCGGTGTGGTGATGCTCGGCATGGCTGGCATGACCATGGGCGCTGTGGGCATGATGTGCCGCCTTCTCATGGTCGCCGGCGGCATGGTGCTTGGCGGCTTCGCGGTGATGATGCGCCGCGTGCTCGTGATGCTCGGCTGCCTTGTGATGATGCTCAACGCCTGCGTGGTCGCTCATGATGATCTCCCGGTGTGGCGAATGAAGTCCGCCATCTCTAAGCAGGAGCGCTGACATTATGCTGACGGTTGCAAGACAGCTTTGTTGCGGCCGTTCATCTACGTTGCGCGGCATCGCCCTTGTGCGCGCCTCGTCGACGCAGCATCCATAGGCGCCAGTTATTCCGTCGGCGGAAAGCGATCGAACGACGGCAGCTCGTGCGCCGTTTCCATCCAGTGCAGCCGCTCCGCGACCTGGATATGCATCGTGGCCGGCACCGCGCCGGGATCGTCATAGGTGCCGCTTTGAATGTCGATGAACCCGGGCAACATATGGCCGTTGGCATAGAAAAGCCCGGTGCCGCAGCTCGCGCAGAAGTGCCGCCGGCCATGCTCCGAGGATCGATAGATGCTGGGCTGCCCCTTGGTCACCTTGAGCGCATCGTCGGCGACCATCACCCAGCCTACCATTGGCGCGCCGGCATGGCGCCGGCAATCGGTGCAGTGACACAGCGCATGAACGACCGGTGTTCCGGTCACCTCGTAACGAATCTCGCCGCAGTGACAGCCACCGGTGACGCCAACCATGTTTTGCTCCAACCGATCAGGGGTTTGACTGGTCGATAGCGTCGCGAGCCCGGTGCCTGCAATGGCGCATCTTGCCGTTGCGGCCACCGGTCGCGCGGTCGGCTTCTCATGGTTTTCACGAAATCGTCATCCCTGCCCTCACCCCTCTCCAAAGCCGCGGGAATAAAGCCCTGGGCTCACCGATCACCTCCCCCGGAAACCCAATCCCTGGGCCCACGGGAGACTTGTCATGAGCGGACACGATCACAATCACCACGATGAGGAGAAAGGCGTCAGCCGGCGCAAGGTGCTGGAATGCATGACCTGGGCCGGCACCGGCGTGCTCTGGACCGTCACCGGCGGCGTGCCGCATTCGCTCGGCATCGTCGGCTCCGCCAAGGCTGCGGAAGCCACCGGCATGACCTTCATGCAGATCAGCGACAGCCATGTCGGCTTCGACAAGCCGGCCAACCCGAACGCCATCGGCACGCTGGAAGAGGCCATCAACAAGGTCCGCGCGATGCCGGTCAAGCCGTCCTTCATGATCCACACCGGCGATATCACGCATCTGTCCAAGGCGTCGGAGTTCGATGACGCCGATCGCATCATCTCGCAGGCCAAGCTCGACGTGCATTACGTGCCGGGCGAGCACGACTTCATCGACGAAGAGGTCAAGCTCTACAAGGAGCGCTATGGCAAGGGCACCAAGGGCCCGGGCTACTATTCGTTCGACGCCGGCGGTGTCCACTTCGTCGGCCTCGTCAACGTCGTCGACCTCAAGGGCGGCGGCCTCGGCAATCTCGGCAACGAGCAGCTCGAATGGCTGGAGAACGACCTCAAGGGCCGCTCGAAGTCGACCCCGATCGTGCTGTTCGCCCACATCCCGCTGTGGACGGTCTATCCGCAATGGGGCTGGGGCACCGAGGACGGCGCCCGCGCGCTGGATTACGTCAAGGGCTTCGGCTCGGTCACCGTGCTCAACGGCCACATCCACCAGGTGATGCAGAAGGTCGAGGGCAACGTCACCTTCCACACCGCGCGGTCGACCGCCTTCCCGCAGCCGGCGCCGGGTGCGGCGCCCTCGCCCGGCCCGATGAAGGTCGAGGATGCCAAGCTGCGCAGCATGCTCGGCGTCGCCAGCATCAACTTCAAGCAGAACAGCCAGCCGCTGGCGATCATCGACACGCCGCTGCAGGGCTAGGGCAAAGGGCTAGAGGACGAGACCGATGAGCTCGATCAACCGACGCGACTTCGGCATCGCCGTGGTCGCAACCATGCTGCTGCCGGTCACGGCGGCGCGCGCCGAAGACGTCGCGGTCCATATCGACAACTTCTCGTTCGCGCCGAACCCGCTCGACGTGAAGGTCGGCACCACCGTGACCTGGACCAATCGCGACGACATCCCGCACACCGTGGTGTGCGCGGGCAAATTCCGCTCCAAGACCATGGATACCGACGGCACCTTCTCGTTCACCTTCACGGAGCCCGGCGAGTACAAGTATTTCTGCTCGCTGCATCCGCACATGACAGGCAGTATCAAGGTTGGGTAACGTGATCACCCATACAATCACAACCATGCCCGGCCGGTGGCCCACAGCCGCCGACCGGGCACAAGCCGTCTCTCGACATGCCGGGCAGGACACGATGGTTGTCAACGCGCCGCAAGACGATCCCGAAAAGGCGCGGCGCTTCCGCGAAGCCGCGCTGCCCTATCTCGATGACGCCTACACGCTGGCGCGCTATCTGCTGCGCGATGCCGCCGACGCCGAGGACGCGGTGCAGGAATGCTATCTGCGTGCCTACAAGCACTTCGACAGCTATCGGGGACCTGCGATGAAGCCGTGGCTGTTCGCGATCTTGCGCAATGTCTGCCGGGCCGAATTTGCGCGGCGCAAGACCGCGCCCACCGCGGTCGAGGAGCTGCCCGAAGGCGGCGACCAGGCCCCGATGTGGAATGAAGCCCCCGAGACGCCGGAAAAGCAGCTGCTGCGCCGCTTCGACGGCGACACCGTGCGCAAGCTGGTCGCGGCACTTGCCGAGCCGTTCCGCGAGACCTTCGTGCTCAGGGAAATCCAGAATCTATCATACCGCGAGATCGCCGATGTCGCCGCCGTGCCGGTCGGCACCGTGATGTCCCGCCTCGCGCGCGCCCGCGCCATGCTGCGATCGGCCTGGCTCGCGGAACAGGAGCAAGTGAAATGACCTGCGAGGAAGCCGAAGTGCTGATCCACGCGCTGATCGACGGCGAACTCGACGCCGGCCATGCACGCGAAGTGGAAGCCCATATCGAAGGATGCGCGCATTGTGCCGCGCTGACGAAGGAGTATCAGGAGATCCGCCAGGCGATCGCCGAGAGCGACGTGCGCTACAAGGCGCCGCTCGAGCTGCGCCGCAAGATCGAGAAGGCGCTGCCGCAACCGCAGACGCAGGCGACCCCGAGCCGGCGCTCGGTGCTGCGCGGCTTTGCGATGGGCTCGGCGGTATCGGCGATGGCGGCGACCGGTCTGATCGCGATCGTGATGCGCAATGACGACGAGCAGCGCATCGAGAACGAGGTGGTGTCGGCGCATCTGCGCTCGCTGCAAGCCGGCCACCTGATCGACGTGGTCTCGACCGACCAGCATACGGTGAAGCCCTGGTTCAACGGCAAGCTCGACGTTTCGCCGCCGGTGATCGACCTCACCGCGCAAGGCTTTACGCTGATCGGCGGCCGGCTCGACTATGTCAACGCCCGCGAGATCGGCGCCGTGGTCTACAAACGCCGCCAGCACGTCATCAACCTGTTCGTGGCGCAGACCGCGAATACCGAGCGCAAGCCCTCGAAGATCACGACCCTGCAAGGCTTCAATATCCGCAGCTGGAGCGACCGCGGCCTGAACTACTGGGCGGTCAGCGATATCGGCGCCGACGAGCTGAACGAGTTCGGCGACAAGTTCGAGACCGCGATGCGGGCGAACAAGGAGGGGTGATTTGTAGATTGGATTAGCCGAAGGCGTAATCCACCGGGCCGATTGCAAACAAATGGCGGGTTACGGCTTCGCCTAACCCGCCCTACCATTCTCAAGCCGACTTGCGCACCGCGTTGTCGACCAAGGTCTTGCCGAGCGACCAGATCGCGCCGGGGACCTTGTGGCTGCCGGCGATCACGTCGTCGAACGACTTCTCGATCCAGCTGCTGTCCTCCTCGGTGATCGTCAACGGCGGCAGCAACTTGATGGTGTGCAGGCCGTGGCCGGCGACCTGGGTCAGGATCTTGTGATCCTTGAACAGCGGCACCGTGATCAGCTGGCAGAACAGGCCCTTGTTGGCGGTCTCCAGCAGGTTCCACGACGCCTTCAGCCGCAGCGATTTCGGCGGACCGAACTCGACGCCGATCATCAAGCCCTTGCCGCGGACCTCCTTCATCAGCTCATAGCCGGGCACCATGCGCGTCAGCGCCAGGCGGAGCTCGGCGCCGCGCTTGGCGGCGTTCTCGACCAGCCTCTCGGCCTTGATGACATCAAGCGTCGCGATCCCGGCGGCCATCGCCAGATCGTTCTTCGCGAAGGTCGAGCCGTGCACGACCGCGCGATCCATCTGGTTGAAGATCTTGTCGAAGATGTTCTTGCGCGTCAGCAGCGCACCGATCGGCACATGGCCGCCGGACAGCGCCTTCGCGAGCAGCACCATGTCGGGCTCGATGCCCCAATGCTCGATCGCGAGGAATTTTCCGGTGCGGCCGATGCCGGTCTGGATCTCGTCGGCGATGAACAGCGTGCCGTATTTGCGGCACAGCGCCAGCGCGCCCGGCAGGAACTCGTCGGTGGGCATGTTGACGCCCTTGCCCTGGATCGGCTCGACGATGAAGGCGCCGACCTGGCGCGACGACAGCGCCTTCTCCAGCGCCTCAAGATCGTTGAACGGAATCGGCGTGCAGCCCGGCAGCAGCGGCTCGAAGCCGCTGCGGAAATTCGTGTCGTCGGTCAGCGACAACGCGCCGTAGGACAGGCCGTGGAACGAATGCCCGCAATAGACGATGCCAGGACGGCCGGTGGCGCCGCGCGCGAACTTGATCGCGGCCTCGACGGTTTCGGCGCCGGAATTGGCGAAAAACACCTTGTCCAGGTATGGAACATGTTCCAGCAGGCGTTCCGCGAGCACACCCGCAAGCGTGGAGACGTCAAGCTGCACCAGATTCGGCAGATCGGCGTCGAGCACGCTCTTCAGCGCCTCGCGCAGGGCCGGATGATTGCGGCCAATCGCAAAAACGCCAAATCCGCTTAATAGGTCAAGGTAACGAGCCCCCTGACGATCGAAGAGGTATTGGCCTTGCCCCTTCTGGAAGCCGACGTCGTAGCCGATGGTCTTGAGAACGCGAACGAGCTGCTCGTTGAGGTGACGCGTGTGCATGGCACCACGTTGCCCCTCGCGCTCCACAAAAATCTCGGAAACGTCTAAATTGGAACTTACCATTCGTTACATACGTCGGTTGATGGCCATCTCGTCAACTTAAAACGCTCGATAGCGGCGTTTTGACCCCCGCTCGGATCGTCAAGTTAAGCACAGGTTTGGACCATGTTGCACTGCCCAAGAACATTCGCACGTACAATAGCCTTTTCAGGTTTATTTTTGGCCACCGTAGTTTCACCGGCGCTTGCAGCGGACCCCACCGGCGACTGGAAGGTCGCGGACGGTGTCGCCACCATCCGTGTCGCCCAGTGCAATGGCAACATGTGGGGTGCGGTGTCCTGGGAAAAAACCCCCGGCGGCAAGGATAAGAACAATCCTGATCCGGCCAAGCAAAGCAGGCCCACCCTCGGCATGCCGATCCTGATCGACATGAAGAAGAAGGTCGGCGCCGATGCGTGGGAAGGTCAGGTCTACAATGCCAAGGACGGCCAGCTCTACAGCTCGACCATCAAGCCAGTCGGCACTGATCAGCTCGAGATCCAGGGTTGCGTGCTGGGCTTCCTGTGCGGCGGCGAGACCTGGACCCGCGTCGGTCCGCCGATCCCGATGAGCGTCGCGGGCAACCCGGCCGCGGCCGGCACGGCGCCAAAGGGAGCCGCGCCCAAATCGGCGCCGTCGCAGGCCCAAAAAACCACCGGCGCCGTCCCGCCCGCCGCCGCCATCAAGCCGGGTCAGAAGCAGGCGGCCAACGCGCCGGGCGCCGCCAATGCGTCGGTGGACACCATCGGTGATATCTGCCTGCTGCCGGATATCGCGCGACCGACGCATTAGAGCCTTTGCCGTTCCGATGGGATCGGAACGGGGCTCCAGGTTCTAGTCTTGACGCGTTTTCTTCACGCGAACCGGTATCCACTTCGCTCGAAAA
>NZ_DDOP01000030.1:71486-100268 GCF_002341725.1 Bradyrhizobium sp. UBA2491 | reverse complement strand
ACCGGTATCCACTTCGCTCGAAAATGCTCTAGCGGGAGCCGGCCGGCCACTCCGGAGGCCGCTGCCCCCAGAGCCAAACCGAAATCGAAAGCGGATCGCCAGCGCGTCAGGTGACGTCGTTGGCGATATCCTCTTCCTTGATGGCCTCACGCGGCTTGCCCATCAGCGCCGGCTGGAACAGCAGCACCGCCGCGAGCGTGGTGACGAGCGAGAGCGCGAGCAGCTTGCCCATGCTCGCGGTGCCGGGATGGCTCGACAGCCACAGGCTGCCGAACGCGGTCGCCGTGGTCAGCGCACTGAAAAAGATCGCACGCGTCAGGCTTGACTGCAGCAGGTTCGTCCTGCCCTGGCGCCACGCCGTGACATAGTAGATCTTGAACGCCACGCCGACGCCGAGCAGCAGCGGCAACGCGACGATGTTGGCGAAGTTGAGCGGCAGCCTGATCAGCACGCAGATCTCCAGCGTGACGATGCCGGCCACCAGCAGCGGTACCAGCGTCATCAGCACGTCGACGATGCGGCGCAGCGTGAGCCACAACAGCAGGCTGATCGTGACCAGTGCCAGAATGCCGGCGTGGATGAACGCGTTGACGATGACATCGCCCGATTTCAGGATCGAGACCGGGCCGCCGATCGCGGTCGGCTCGGCGGCAAGCACGGCGTCGGCAAAGCGGCGCAGATTGTCGTTGTCGTTCGGGTCGCCCTTCGGCTCCGCCTCGACACGCATCAGGCCGTCCTTGGTCTTCCAGCTCGCGACCAGTTCCGGCGGCAGGTTCTGCAACGTGACGGTCTGCGCCTGCAACGTGTTCCTGAGCTGATTGAACACGATCTTCATCGGCGCAACGAAGACGTCCTGCGCCTTGTCGCGGGTCGCCTGGGTCGAATCGGCGAGCTTCTGCAGGGCATCGGCGAGCCTTCGCGCGGCAATCGCGCCCGGGCCCTTGTCGGCGCCTGCGGTCCTGCGCAAATTGTCGACCGAACTCTTCAACGACTCGACGTTCTCCTGATCCGACGGCGCCGGATCCACCGAGTCCGGGTTGAGCGCGGGGCCGAGCGTCTTGGCCGCCTGCGCGATCAGCTTCAGCTTGGCCGGCTGGTCGTCAGGCACGAAGCTGGCGAGCGACATCACGCGCGCGACTTCCGGCAGCTTCTCGAGCTTGGCCTCGATCTTCTTGGCGTCCTCTTCCGATCGCGTCATCACGTCGATGGCGTTGGCGCCGGTGTTCGGGTCCTTCCTCAGGTCGAGGAAGGTTGCGATCGATTCCGCATGCTTGTTGCGCAGATTGATCGGGTTGAAGTCGAACTTCATGTAGTGGAGCAGCGGCAAGCCCGCGACCGTGACCAGCAGCGTGCCGACAATGATCGGGACGCGATGCTTTTCGAGGAAGTGGTCGACCGGCGCAAGGAAGGCGTAGCCGACCGGCTCCTTCTCGCCGGGCGGATTGAGCAGATCGAGCAGCGCCGGCAGCACCGTGATGCTGGTGATGAACGCGATCAGCATGCCGGCACCGGCGATCTTGCCGAGCTCGGAAATGCCCTTGTAATCGGTCGGCAGGAAGCAAAGGAAGCCGGCGGCGGTCGCCATCGCGGCAAGCGACAGCGGCACGGCCGAGCGGCGCGCCGCGTTCTCCAGCGCCAGCGTCAGATTGTCGTTCTTGAACCGCTCGGATCGGTAGCGGACACTGAACTGGATGCCGAAGTCGACGCCGAGGCCGATGAACAGCACCGCAAAGGCGATCGAGAGCAGGTTCAGCGAGCCGACCATCATCAGGCCGACCGCCGTGGTGAGGGCAAGCCCGATGAACAGGTTCACGAACACGGCGAAGATGATCTTGCCGGAATGCAGCGCGAGCCAGAGGATGATCAGCACGATCACCACGGTGCCGATGCCGTTGGCGATCGCGCCGTCCTGCACGGTGGCATATTCCTCGTTGGCGATCGGCACCGGCCCGGTCAGGCGCACGCGAGCGTGATACTCGGTCGGGAATTTCAGATCGACGGCGGCCTGCCGGATCGCATCGGTGGCAGACTTGCCCGGCTCCAGCGCCGAATAGTCGATGATCGGCTTGACCTCGATGAAGGCGCGCTTGTCCGAATCGGTCAGCGGCTTGTCACTCGTCAGCTCGCGCCAGGAGAAGGTTGCATCGCCCTTGGCCAGAACCGTCTCGACGGTCTCGGAAATCAGGTTGAACGGCTGCACGGCGTTGTCGAGCTTGACCTGACCGCGCTTGACGCCGGCGAGACCGGTCTCGAGCGCGCCGGTCAATCCGCGAATCGAGGGATCGCCCGCCATGATCTCGACCAGCGGCGCGGCCGATTCGAGCTGCGCCGTGATCTTGCCGACCTCTTCGGTCGGCAGGAACAGCAAACCGTTCCGCTCGAAGAACTCGCCGGAGCCGAGCGCGGTGATCGCCTCGAAGTTCTTCTTGTCAGCCTGCAGCTTCGCGGTGAGTGCCTTGGCCGCCGAACTTGCGAGCTCGGGTGTCGCCGCTTCGACCACGGCCAGGATCAGCCGCTCGCGGTCGAATGCCTCCTCGAACTGGTTATCGCGCTTGCGCCAATCCAGATCCGGCGAGATCAGCTTGTTGATGTCGGTGTTGATCGAGAAGTTGCGGGCCGTATAGAAGGCGGCCCCGATCGACAGCAGCACGGAGAAAATGACAACCGGAAGGGCAAAACGCGTACACGTCCTAACAACGGAGACGACAATATTTGTCAGCACTTCGTTTCTTTCTAATCTCGGGGAAGCATGGCCGAAAACGCCCGCTCTGTAGCGGAGTTCCCGGGACCGATCTAATGTTGTTTTGGTTATCTTCCTCGACGGGCTGGCGAGGAGGTTCCAAACGACAGGATACGGCCACGAACGCCGGTATAGACCGCATGAGTGGGCGATAAAGTGACGAACAAGTGAGGGGACTTAGGGTCGCAGGGCCCCTCGTGATATACTATATTACCTCAAACGTCCCTCCCCGCAAACCGTAGAGCCTTTCTAGGCGCTACCTTTTTGCCACAAAACCCTGTATTTCCATGCCCTTGGGGACGCGGATCACCTGCAGGACCTGGGATGGTGCGGACATTGCAACCGATGTTGCAAGGCCCGACCGGGCGAAGTGCGTTGCCGAACGGCGGCAGGACATTGAACGAGGCTGGTGCAATTTGCGTAACGGACGTCCTATGGAAGTTTTCCTTGCTCAGCCGCGCGGCTTTTGCGCGGGCGTTGTGCGCGCGATCGAAATCGTCGAACGCGCGCTCGCGAAGTATGGCCCGCCGGTCTATGTCCGCCATGAGATCGTACACAACAAATACGTGGTCGAGAGCCTGAAGAAGAAGGGCGCGATCTTCGTCGAGGATTTGTCGGAAGTGCCGGCCAAGGCCGTGACCGTGTTCAGCGCCCATGGCGTCGCGCGAAGCGTCGAGGAGGAGGCTGCGGCACGCGACCTGCCCGTGCTCAATGCCACCTGCCCGCTCGTCACCAAGGTCCACAATCAGGGCAAACGCTATATCTCGAAGGGCCGCGCCCTGATCCTGATCGGGCATGCCGGCCATCCCGAGGTCGAAGGAACCATGGGACAGGTTCCGGGGCCGGTTCTGCTGGTCCAGGGCGTCGAGGATGTGGCGGAATTGCGGCTGCCGGTCGACACCCCGGTCGCCTATATCACCCAGACCACGTTGTCTGTGGACGACACCAAGGACATAATCGCGGCGCTTCAGGCCAGATTTACAGATATTCAAGGCCCGGACATCAGGGATATCTGCTATGCGACACAGAACCGCCAATCTGCGGTAAGGGACCTGAGCAAGCTGGTGGACGTCATTTTGGTGGTGGGGGCCGCCAATAGTTCCAACTCGAACAGGCTTCGTGAAATCGGCACCGAGGTCGGTGTCGCGAGTTACCTGATTGCCGATGGGAGCGAACTCAACCCGGACTGGCTGAAGGATGCGAAGGCCGTCGGCATCACTGCGGGCGCGTCGGCGCCTGAAGTTCTGGTCGACGATGTGATCGAGGCTCTGCGGCGGATCGGACCGGTTTCGGTCTCGGTCGTGCCGGGCCGAGAAGAGAATATCGAATTCCGGCTGCCAGCCGAACTGACTGCGGGCTGATCTGAACCCACTTCCCTTTGATAAGTGCAGAAAGAAAATCGTCTAATGGCTATACCGTTCTTCAAGGAAATGCGTATCGGCGGTTATCTGATCAAGCAAAAACTGCTTGGCCGCAAACGCTATCCGCTCGTGCTGATGCTCGAACCGCTGTTCCGTTGCAACCTCGCCTGCGTCGGTTGCGGCAAGATCGATTATCCCGACGCGATCCTCAACCGCCGCATGAGCGCGCAGGAGTGCTGGGACGCGGCCGATGAGTGCGGCGCGCCGATGGTGGCGATCCCCGGCGGCGAGCCGCTGATCCACAAGGAGATCGGTGAGATCGTGCGCGGCCTCGTGGAGCGCAAGAAGTTCGTCTCGCTGTGCACCAATGCGCTGCTGCTCGAGAAGAAGCTCGATCTGTTCGAGCCGTCGCCCTATCTGTTCTTCTCGGTGCATCTCGACGGCCTGAAGGACCATCACGACAAGGCGGTTTCGCAGAAGGGCGTGTTCGATCGCGCCGTCTCTGCGATCAAGGCGGCCAAGGCCCGCGGCTTCACCGTCAACGTCAACGCCACCATCTTCGACGGCCACCCGGCCGAGGAGATCGCGAAGTTTCTCGACTTCACCACCGAGCTCGGCGTCGGCGTCTCGATGTCGCCCGGTTATGCCTATGAGCGTGCGCCCGACCAGGAGCACTTCCTCAACCGCACCAAGACCAAGAAGCTGTTCCGCGACGTCTTTGCGCTCGGCAAGGGCAAGAAGTGGAATTTCATGCATTCCGGACTCTTCTTGGACTTCCTCGCCGGCAACCAGGAATACGAGTGCACGCCGTGGGGCATGCCGGCGCGCAACATCTTCGGCTGGCAGAAGCCGTGCTATCTGCTCGGTGAAGGCTACGCCAAGACCTTCAAGGAGCTGATGGACACCACCGATTGGGAAACCTACGGCACCGGCAAGTACGAGAAGTGCGCCGACTGTATGGCCCATTGCGGCTACGAGCCGACCGCGGCGACCGCTGCGATCAACAATCCGCTGAAGGCGATGTGGGTCGCGCTGCGCGGCATCAAGACGACGGGCCCGATGGCGCCGGAGATCGACATGTCGAAGCAGCGGCCGGCCCAGTACATCTTCTCGCAGCAGGTGCAGAAGAAGCTTTCGGAGATCCGCCGCGACGAGGCGATCGCCGCCGAGCAGAAGAAGGCCGCGGCAGCCCAGAAGGCATCGACCGCCGCATAGGCCGCGCCGTCAGGACATCAAGGACAAGGGCCCGATCGCGATGCGACCGGGCCTTTTGTTTTCATTATGCCGGAACGCGGCTGTCAGCGGATCGCAGCAGCAATTTCTCGATCTCCGCTGCGCGCGGCGCGCTGAGCGTGCCGCGTTCGATCCCGAGCGGGACGTTGCGCAGCGCCAGTTCGCGGTACAGCGCGCCCGACGACGGAAAGCGGCCGTCCAATGCCGCAAGATGCTTGACGATCGTGCCAACGTCGCCGCGCGCCACGCAGCCGCCCATGCCGTTGGCCAGTCCGCCGTCGAGCACGGCCGCGACCGTGCCTCGCAACAGCGGCATCATGGCACGCAGCGCATCGGCTTCGCTGGCGCCAAAACTCTTCCAGAGCTCGACGCCCTCCTTGAGCAGCGCGATCAGGAACGGGCCGACGTAATAGGCCGAGGCATGGTAGAGCGCCCGCACGCCGGCCGGCAGCGCCAGCGGCTCGCATCCGATGCTGGCCGCAAGCCGTTCCAGATCGCGGCGGAAGCCGGGCTCGGCCTCGATGCCGACGGTGCAGCCGCGCAATCCCTCCAGCGCGACGTCGGGATTTGCGAACATCTGCATCGGATGAAATCCGCCGGTCGCCGCACCTGCGGATTTCGCATGATCCAGCGCGGCCAGCTCGGTCGCGCCGCTGCAATGGACCACGCGATGCCGCGGCTCCCAGCGCAAGGCACGGCAGACCGGCAGGATCGCGTCGTCACTGACCGTGAGGAAAACCATGTCGCAGCCGTCGACGACCTGCTGCGCATCCGCCATCGGCCGTGCCGACGGCACGCGGGAGCCGAGTTGCGCCGCGGCGTCGGGACCGCGGTTGTAAAAGGCCGCGACATTTAGGCCCGCACGGGTGAACGCGGGCGCGAGCGTCTGCGCCACGCGACCGGCCCCGATGAAGCCGATCCGCAACGCCGCGAGCGACGGGCTCATTGCGCATAGCTCCCGTCGATGCGGTCGAGCCTGCGCCGCAGCGCCGGCCATTCCAGCAGGCCGTAACCGGCTTGCAGATTTTGCGCCGCCTCATTCAGCACCGGATTGGTGTCGCGCTCATTGTCGAGCGTGATCTCGGTGCCGGCAAAGCAGGTCACCGTGTTGTCGATCGCGAGTTCGGTCGGCGCGTGCAGCGGCCGGCCGCAGCCGAGCGCATCGACCTGGATCCGGCACGCCTGCTCGAGCCAGTAGATCGCGTTGAACGCCTGCGGGATCGTGTTGCCGCAGACCAGCAGGCCATGATTGCGCAACACCAGCACGTTGTTGCGGCCGAGATCGGCGACCACGCGATCGCATTCGTCGCGATCGATCGCCGGCCCTTCGAAGTCGTGATAGCCGATCCGGCCGTGAAACCGCATCGCGGTTTGCGACAGCGGCAGCAGCCCTTCGGCAAGCGTGCTGACCGCGGTGCCTGCCCTGGTATGGGTATGCAGAACGCACTTCACGTCGGGGCGCGCGCGATGGATCGGGGCGTGCAGGTAAAATCCGGCGACGTTGACATTGTAGCCATGGTCGGGCTGCAGCAAGGTGCGGCCCTCGATATCGATCTTGACGAGGCTCGACGCGGTGATTTCCTCGTACAGCATGCCATAGGGATTGATTAGATACTGGTCGTCATGCCCCGGCACCTGCGCGCTGATATGATTGTAGATCAGGTCGGTCATTCCATAGAGCGCGACCAGGCGATAGCACGCGGCGAGGTCGACCCGGGTCGCCCATTCCACTTCGCCCACCGCGGCCCTGATATCGCCGACCGCACAAACTTCGCTCTGACGCATGTTACTGGAGCCCCTGCTGACGGATGACGGATGCGCGTTCGACGATGCCGGCAAGTTCCGCCGACGACGGCAGCGTGCCGAAGACGTGCATCCCGTCCGCGCCGAACCGGGATCGCACGAACAGGTCGGCAGCCGCGGCATCGCCGTGCCGCAACATCTCGGCCGCCTGCAAGGCATGCGCCATACGGGTGACCAGCGCCCGCGCATGCCCGTCGTCCGGATATCGCGCATGCAGCCGGTCGGCGAGATCATCGACACTCTTGTCGTAGATCGGGTTGAGGTCCCTGCTCGCGCGCAGTTCGTCGATGAACGCGTCGCGGCAATTTGCATCCCGCTGCATCGCCCGCAGCACGTCCATGCACATCATGTTCGAGGTGCCTTCCCAGATCGAATTCAGCGGCGCCTCGCGATAGAGCCGTGCCATCGCGTTCTCCATGATGAAGCCGTTGCCGCCGTGCACCTGCAGGCACTCATAGGTGAAGGCCGGCGCACGCTGGCAATTCCAGAACTTCACCACCGGCGTCGCGACCCGCGCCAGCAGCCGCTCGTGCTCGCTGGTCTGCAAGCCGTCGGTCGCACGCGCGACGCGAAATGCGCCAAGCATCGCCGCCTCGCTCTCCAGCGCGAGGTCGGCAAGCACGTTGCGCTGCATCGGTAGCTCCGACATCGGCCTGCCGAACGCGGTCCGGGTTTGCGCGTGATTGATGGCAAGGCTCAACGCCTGCCGCATCAACCCGGCGGAGCCGACCGCGAAATCGAGCCGCGTCAAATGCGCATGCGAGAGGATCTCAGCGATGCCGCGGCCTTCTTCGCCGACCAGAATCGACCACGTGTCGTGATACTCGATCTCGCTCGAGGCGTTCGAACGGTTGCCGCATTTGTCCTTCAATCGCTGAATGTGAATGCGGTTGGCGCTGCCGTCCGGCAGCAGGCGCGGCACGAACAGGCAACTGACGCCGGACTGCGTGCGCGCCAGCGTGTAGAATCCGTCGGCGACCGGTACCGAGAAGAACCATTTGTGGCCGGTGATCGCATAGATCTCGCCATGCGCACCGCGCTCGACGAAGCGTGCGGTGGTCTGGGTCTCGCGGAGGTCCGAGCCGCCCTGCTTCTCGGTCATCGCGTAGCCGATGACGGCCGCGCGCTTGGCATCGATCGGAAGCCGGCGCGGATCGTAATCCGCCGCCAGCGTGCGCTCCCGCCACAGACTGAATTGCGGCTTGCCGGCAAATCCGGCGATGGCAGCGTACGCCATCCCGGTCGGGCAACCGACGCCGTTCTCGATCTGATTCCAGAGATAGCTCAGCGCCGCGCGGGCCAGATGGCCATACGGCTCGCGCGTCGACCAGGCCAGGCTATGGACCTCGCTCTGGAACGCCAGCGTCATCAATTGATGCCAGGCCGGATGAAATTCCACCCAATCGTTCCGGTTGCCGTAGCGGTCATGGGTCATGAGCTTCGGCTCGTGCTCGTTGGCAAGCCGCGCGGCATCCTGCACGGCCTCGCTGCCGGCATGGGCGCCGAGCGCGGAAAGCCGATCTCTCGCCCACGGCGCCATCCTTGCGATCAGGCCGCTCAGCGCGCGGTCGTCATCGAACGCGTTGAAGCCGGTGGCTGGCCGCGCCTGATTGCAGACCTGATGGGTCGCGAACGCACCGGCGTGCGGACCCGCGACGGCAACCGGCTGGATGTGCGCGTTCATGCGGAGACTCTCGATACAGGGGTCAATTCGGGCGTGGGATGGCGAAACAGCATGCGTGCGGACAATCCGGCGATCGCTTGCGCGATCGCTCTCGCCGCATCGGAATCGGGGGCCGCTTCGGGCGCCAGAGGACCAACCAGCGCTTCCATGAAGGCGCCGGTCACGCAGGATGCCGCGACATTGGGGTCGATCTCGACGAACTCGCCGCTGGCGATGCCGCGCCGGACCAGGCCTGCGATCTGATCGGCCAGCGCTGCCCGGTATTTGAGGCGCGCCGCGTCGATCTCGGGTTCACAGGGTTCTGCGATCAGCGCGTAGGCCAGACGGCGGCCGCGCATCGCCCGGACCGCGAAGGTGTAGATCGCGTCCACCAGGCACTGCGACGCGGACCCCTCCGCCGCGACGATCGCGGCCACCACGGCGACCTCGCGCTCGGACACCAGTCCGAGCACCTGCGCGTACAGGTCCGCCTTGGAGTCGAAGTAGCGATACACGCTGCCCGTGGCCACGCCGGCCCGTGAGGCGATCAGGGCGATCTGGGCATCCTTCCACCCACTGAGCGCCACGGCCTCCCTGGCGGCGTCCAGAATGCGCGCCTTGGTCTCGACCAGCTGATTGAGCCGAACTGCAGCGATTGCCATAGTGAACCGTTATTCATGAATACAGGATCGCAATTCACCATGGTCCGAACGCCGATCGCTGTCAAGTTCCCTCGCGGGACACCCGAGGCTCCAACACGGCGGTGCGGATCACCAGCAACGGGATTACCGAGAGAGCAGCAACGCTGCCGGCGGGGCGGCCGGAACAGCGACGCGCCCCCTCACCGTCCCCTGGCGAGCGATGCTGAGCCGGCGAAGCGCTTGCTCATGACACCGCACCGGACGGCATCCATCAGGCACCAAAGACAAAGGCCCGATCGCGATGCGACCGGGCCTTTGTCGTCTGAACTTGATGGTGCGAGAAACCGCGCTTCTGCGGATCAGGCCGCCTTCGCGGTAATCAGAACGTCGTCCACCGGCATCAGCACCTCGTTGCCGAGCAGGAAGCCGCGGCAGCTGCGCAGCGAGCGCAGCGCGCGGTTGAAGTCGATGCCGGTCGAGACCAGCGCGCGCAGCGTGCGCGGATTGCGCACGATGCCGCGCAGCACCTTGCGCAGGTCGATGTCGCCATTCGGCTT
The DNA here is from genome assembly GCF_002341725.1 of Bradyrhizobium sp. UBA2491. Classification (NCBI taxonomy): domain Bacteria; kingdom Pseudomonadati; phylum Pseudomonadota; class Alphaproteobacteria; order Hyphomicrobiales; family Nitrobacteraceae; genus Bradyrhizobium; species Bradyrhizobium sp. UBA2491. The sequence continues at coordinate 90,270 of NZ_DDOP01000030.1, read as the reverse complement.
CACCGCGGACTTCGCAAGCTCCGGCAGGGCCCGGTGCGCGGGATCGCTGATCACACGCAGCGCGGCGAACGGAATGCCTGCCTTGGCGGCATACGCTGCCGCAATATGGCTCTCCATGTCGACTGCGGCAGCGCCCGTCATCGAGCGCAACGCGGCCTTGCAAGCCTTCGCCGCGATCACCTCTTCGACGCCAGCAAGCCCACCGCGGACGATCCTGCGGCGTTTCAGCGCAGCGCTGGCGATCATCTCTTCGTTCAGCGCGGATGCAGCCAGGAAACGGGTATCGCCGGACATCACTTCGGTCGCGACCACGACGTCGCCCGATTTGAGCGACGGGTCGAGCCCGCCGGCCACGCCGAACGAGATCACGCCGCGGAACGTGGTCGGATCCAGCGTCGCCAGCAATGCACGCAGTTGTTGCGGATCGCTCGAGCTGCAGATCACGATCATGCCGGGACCTGCCGCGATGCGGGCCTCCTGCACCAATCCAGTCACAATCAATACCGGCCGAGGATCAATTCTCCTGTCCACGGTTCCGGCGGCCCCCGCCTCAACAATCACATCCCGACCCCTACCACCCTGCTATTGGTGCTTCTCAAATTCCGATACCGCGCCAGCGCCCAGAGCGGAAAGAACTTCGAGTAGCCATGATATCGCAAGTAAAATACCCGCGGAAACCCCGTAGCTGTGTATCGCTGCTCGTCCCAGAGTCCTTTTTCCGTCTGTGTTGCCTTTAGGTACTCCACCCCTCGCACAACGGCCGGATTTTCGACCTCTCCGGCCGCCATCAGCCCAAGCAAAGCCCATGCCGTTTGCGACGAGGTCGACGGCGCAACTTCATAACCCTTGTAATCGAGCCGGTAACTGACGGCGTCCTCGCCCCAGCCGCCGTCCTGATTCTGGACCGACGCCAGCCATTCTACCGCTTTCCGGATCATCGGGTCGTTGCGATCGATCCCTGCGACATTTAGCGCACAGAGCACCGACCAGGTGCCGTAGACGTAGTTCAGGCCCCAGCGACCGTACCAGGAACCCTCGGGCAGCTGGGTGCGACGCAGATAGGCAATGCCGTCGGCCATCACCTTGCTGCTCTCGGCGGTCTCGCCGAGTTGTCCCAGCATCGAGATGCAGCGCGCGGTGACGTCCTCGGTCGGCGGATCGAGCAAAGCGCCGTGATCGGAGAACGGGATATTGTTGAGGTAGTATTCGAGGTTGTTGGCGTCGAACGCGGCCCAGCCGCCATCGCGGCTCTGCAGCCCCTCGATCCATTCGCGGCCGCGCGCGATCGCCTCATCATATTCGCGGGTGCCAGTGTGGCGCCGCACGCGATCCATCGCCATCACGACCACGGCCGTGTCGTCGAGATCGGGATAGTGGTCGTTGTTGTATTGGAACGCCCAGCCGCCGGGACGAACATCCGGCGCCTTGACCGCCCAATCGCCCTTCAGCTCCAGCACCTGGCGCGGCTTCAGCCAATCGAGGCCCTGCTTGGCCTTGGCGAACGTGTCGTCGCCGCCCGCCTCCTGCAGCGCGTGACAGGTCAACGCAGTGTCCCACACCGGCGAGACGCAAGGCTGGCAATAGGCCTCCTCGTCGCCGATCACGAGCAGCTTGTCGATGCCGCGGCGGGTAATGGCGCGCGGCGGGAAACTCTCATCCTTGCCGAGGGCTTCGTACATCATGACGATGTTGGCCATCGGCGGATAGATCGCGCCCATGCCGTCCTCGCCGTTCAGCCGCTCTTCGGTGAAGGCGAGCGCGGCGTCGATCGCGCGCTGGCGCAGGCGGTTCGGGAACATCGGCTCGACCACGCGCAGCACGGCGTCGAGCGAGCGGAACAGATAGAACCAGCTCGCGCTCTGATGCGGCGCCTTCGGCGCCATGCGAACCGATTTCGGATCCTCCAGGAACAGCTCGTCGATGCCGATGCCCTTCGGGTTCTTCGCGCGCGGCTTCAGCGCGGCGAGCACCATCAGCGGCACCATGGTGGTGCGCGCCCAATACGAGATCTTGTTGATGTGGAACGGCGACCACATCGGCAGCAGCATGATCTCGATCGGCAGCACCGGCGTTGCGCGCCAGGTCACGACGCCATAGAGCGCGAGCAGGAAGCGCGTGAACACATTGCAGGTCGACGCGCCGCCGCGCGAACGGATCGCCTCGCGTGCCCGCACCATGTGCGGCGCATCGACGGAATCGCCGATCATCTTCAGCGCGAAGTACGACTTCACGCTGGCGCTCATGTCGAACGGGCCGTCATGGACCAGTGGCCAGCCGCCGTGCGAGCCCTGGACGCGGCGCAGATAGCTGGCGATCTTGGCCTCGAGCGCGGCATCGACGGGCTCGGCGAGATAGTGACGCAGCAGGACGTACTCGGCCGGAATGGTGCTGTCGGCCTCGAGCTCGAACACCCAATGTCCGTCGGACTGACGGTAGCCGAGCAGCGCCTCGGTTGCCTTGGAGATGCTGTTCTCCAGCGCGACCGGATCGACTGCGACGCCGTGATCTCTCGAAAGCATTTCGCTCGATATCCTCTTCATTGCGGGCCGGCTGATCGAAAGCCGCGGCCGCTCCGGAGCACGATCCGATTGTATCGGACGCGCTCTTCCGTTTTTCCGGCCGCAATTTCCTTGCGCGAGCCGGTAACCACTTCGCTCGAAATCAACCGGCCGGATCTAGCGCCTGGCCAGAACCAGATCGGCGGCACGATCGCCCGACCGGACCGATCCCTCGATGGTTGCCGGCAACCCGGTAGCAGTCCAGTCGCCGGCAAGAAACAGGTTTTTTTGCCCCGTCGCGGGCCCCGGGCGCAGGGCATTCTGCTCCGGCGTCGCTTCGAACGTGGCACGCCGCTCGCGCACGATCTGCCAGGGCGGCAGGTCGCCGGAAATGCCCGATGCCTTGCAGATGTCCCGCCAGATCGCCTGCGCGAGCTCCTCGCGCGGCATATCGACCAGCCGGTCGCCATTGCTGATCGTCACCGACAGCCGCTGCGGGAAGGCGAACAGCCACTCCACGAGGCCGCCGACCACGCCGAGAATGGGCACGGCGTCGCGCGGCGGATCGACGCGGAAATGCGCGTTGACGATGGCGCGGAATTTGGTCGGCGTTTTCACGCCGGGCAGCAGGGATGAAGCGGCACGCGGCGGCACCGCAAGCACCACGGCATCGTCGGCCCCGAGCGCGATCTTGTCGCCACCGCCGAAGTCGAGCTCGCTGAGGCGATCGCCGGACATGCCGAACGCCCGCAATTCGTGACTGAACCGGACGCTGTGGCCCCTGTCCTGCAGCAGCTTCACGGCCGGCTCGATCAGGACCGAGCTCAGGCCGTCGCGCGCGATCAGCGGCCGGCAGGCCTGCCCGCCCGCGAGCAAGGTCTCGCGCACGATGGCGCCGGCGAGCCCGGCCGAGCCCTCCGGCGGATCGACGTTCAACGCGGCGAGCAGCAGCGGCTGCACCAGGCGGTCGTACAGCGTGCCCTTGCAGGGAATGGTGTTGCCGACCAGCGCTCCGGTGCCGGCCCAGGCCAGCGGCGCCAAGGCGAGATAGTCGCGCAAGCTCGTGTCCGGGACGCGGCGCGCCTCGTCGAACACCCACAGCGGCAAGCGGGAGTCGCCGAGATCGAGCTGCCAGCGCTGGCCGGTGGCCAGATCGACGAACGGAAACTGCGCGCGCGCGGGCCCCACCAGGCCGGCTTCGGTGCCGATCGCGCGCGCGTAGCTCAGCGCGTGGCGGTTGCCGGACAGCAGCAGATGGTTGCCATTGTCGATGGTGAGATTGGTGGCGGCGTCGAAATAGGAGCGACAACGGCCACCAGCCTGTTGCGTCGCCTCGTGGACGGCGACCTTATAGCCGCCATTGGCGAGCCGCACGGCCGCTGAGAGGCCGGAAATACCGGCGCCGATGATATGAACGGTGTTTTGCATCAGATGATCGCGTAACGAAGAAGAATGCGGATCTTGGCCGCCTTGGACACACGCACCGGCGCACGCGGGGCAGCGAAACCGCGCGCGATCAACAGATCGAGGATCGCGCGATAGTATTTCGACATGATGCGCGGCGCGCGCACCGCGCGGCGCGAATTGCGCTTCATGATCTCGTCGGACTTCTGGAAATGCATCTTGGCCCGCTCGGCGAGCGGCGCGCACACCTTCGGCAGCGCGCGGTCGGCCGTGACCCGGGCCGGATCGTCATTGGTGATGCCGGCGTGCCAGAGCCATTCCCGCGGCAGATAGAGGCGGCCGAGACCGGCGTCCTCGTCGATGTCGCGCAGGATGTTGGTGAGCTGTAGCGCACGGCCGAGGTGATAAGCGAGCTGGATGCCGTCGTCCTCGGGCAGGCCGAACACGCGCACCGACAATCGGCCCACCGCGCTCGCGACGCGATCGCAGTAGAGGTCGAGCGTCGCAAGGTCCGGCGCCCGGATGTCCTGCGGCACGTCCATCTCCATGCCGTCGACGATCGCGAGGAAATCCTCGCGCTTCAGGCCGAAGGTCTTCACCGACGCGACATAGTCTTTCAACCGATCCGGCGGATGCCCGGCATAGAGCGCATCGATATCGTCGCGCCACTGCTGCAGCGCGGCCAGCCGCTCCGGCCGCGGGCCGTCGGAATCGGCGATGTCGTCGACCTGGCGACAGAAGCTATAGATCTGGAACATCGCCTCGCGCTGCGCGCGCGGCAGGATGCGCATCGCTGCATAGAACGAGCTGCCCGACGCGGTGCTGTCGTAATTTGCGTTGGCCGCCGCCTCGACACTCATGCACCTGCCGCCGTCTTGGATACCGCACGCCGTCCGGTCGCGCGCTGCGCGGTCTCGCCGGCGACGCCGCCGAGGCTTTGCAGCAGCAGCTCGACCTTGCTCAAATGCACACGCTCGCTGAGCGGATCGCGCACCTTCAGCATGTTGACGATCTTGTCGGCGAAGGCCTGGATCACGGAAATTTCGAGGCCCAGCCTGAAGTCCTTCACCTCGGCGGCGAGCGACTTGCTCTGCACGAGCAGCGTCTCGGTGCGCACCGCGAGCGCCTGCAGGCACCTCAGCAGCGCCGGCTGCGACTTCGCCTCGCCGAGCATCTCGACCGTCGCACCGGCCGCGGCCAGCGCATCGCGCGGCAGGTAGACGCGGTTCAGGTTTCGGTAGTCCTTGCCGCAATCCTGCAAATGATTGTTGATCTGCAAGGCGGCACAGAGCGCATCCGACGCCGCCCAGGTCGAGGTATCCTCGCCGTGCACGTCGAGCATGAACCGCCCGACCGGCATCGCCGAGTAACGGCAATAGTCGATCACGTCGTCCCAGTTTTCATAGCGCAGCTTGGTGACGTCGAGGCGGAACGCCACCAGCACGTCGAGCGCGTGCCGCGGCGGCATGCCGCGCTCGGCGAAGGCGCGGCGCAGATTGACCGCCTCCTTCTGGCTATCGCCATTGCCGAGCAGCTCGGCCTCCATGAGGTCGAGATAACGCAGCTTCTCCTCAGGCGACAGCGTGGCGTGATCGGCGATATCGTCGGCGGTGCGGACGAAATTATAGAACGCCAGGATCAGGGCACGATGCCGCGGATGAATGATCCACGACGCGACCGGAAAGTTCTCGTCGCGGTGGGTCTTTCCGGATCGCAGGTCGCTCGCGGTGGTCATGGGAAATTGGGGCTACACTGGTCATGGCACGACGCAGGCGCGGATGGCTCAGGCGCATGCGGGGATTTGCGAGCCCCATATAGGGGAATACGCCACCAAAACCAATGCTATCTGTAACCGCCAGCATAGCCGGCCCGTGGCCGGCACGAATGCCGATCACGGGCCTGACGCCGGTCGCTGAGGCCTGACGCGGTCTTATTGGCCGTGGGTCTTCAGCACCTGATCGCAGGCGGCGCTGATCTTGCTGCGGTTCTGCTGCAGGCAGGCGAGAATCGTGAAATCGCCCTGATCGATCACGGCGCGGCAGTGACGCTGCACGTCACGCGTGCAGGCCTTTTGCTCGTCGGGGGTACCGCGCCCCTGCTGCTGGGCGAAGGCGCTGGACGAGAGCGGGATCGACAACAGGGCAACAGCCAGGAGAAATTTACGCATCGTATTCCTTCATTTCCGACAGCAGAAAATCTGTCCCCGAAAAGCGCTTCGGCATGGCCGGGACGGATTTGTAGGGATTGCAGACGCCACGTAACGCGGCAACGGATTGACGACAAGCACCGCTAAATGCGGCTAAATTTGCGGCGCTGTAAACCCCTGCATAAATCGTTGATTCTAAACAACGATTCTTGCCATCACTTTATCGCGTTTGACGATTGCGGATGACGGTTGCGCACAGCTACATGCCGCCGTGGAGTCGAAGGCTTCTGATTCTGCGCGATGACGATCAGGCATCGTGCGCATGGCTGTTGTCGTTTGAACCTAACATTCTTCGGGGACACTAAACTTTCGATGCGGCGAGACGTTTTCTTGCGAAAGAGGCGTTGATTTTGATGGGAAAATTCACAATGAAATTGTTTGGTTCCAGCCTGTCCGGCCAGGCTCTCAGAGCTGTGGGTGTCGGCGCCGCACTGTTGCTGTCTTGCTCCGCTGTTCATGCCCAAGCCGGCGGACCCTTTGCCGGCTTTGCCGGTTCATGGACCGGAACAGGCATGGTGGCGTTGTCCAACGGCACGACCGAACGCATTCGTTGCAAGGCAGACTACAAGGTCGCGCCGTCGGGCATGAACCTGAAGCAGTCGCTGCATTGCGCCAGCGACAGCTACAAATTCGACCTCTCCAGCGACGTCACCAGCCAGGGCGACCGGATTTCCGGCAACTGGAGCGAGGCGAGCCGCAACATCTTCGGCAATTTGCAGGGCACCGCGGGTGGTGGCCGAATCGACGTATTCGTCGAGGCGTCCGGCTTTGCTGCGAACCTGAACCTCCAGACCAACGGCTCCAAGCAGGTCGTGCAGATCGACTCAAAGGGCGAGATTCGCGGCGTCACGATCACCATGACCAAGACTTGACGCTGCCGGCCGATCTCGTCGGGAAATGACAAAGGCCCGGTTCCGAACGCATCGGAACCGGGCCTTCTTGTTGTAGGTCCCGCGCTGTTCGCCGATCAGGCTTTTTCGATCGGCGCAGGCTGCCCGCCCTTGCCGCGGAGTTTTTGCGACAGGTTGATCAGGAACATCGAGGTCGGCCGCAGGATGAAGAGGTCCGCGATCAGTGCTGCGACCATCGAGAACGCGCTGAGCCAGCCGAACAGGCGCAGCGACGGCAGGTCGGAGAACACCGTGACGACGAGGCCGCAGGCCAGCACCACCGTGGTCAGGATCAGCGCGGGACCGACCAGCACGGTGGCGCGCTCCACAGCAAGCTCCGGCGTGATGCCCGGCTTGGTCTCGAGCCGCAGCCGGTTGAGAAAGTGGATGGTGGCGCTGAGCCCGAGGCCGAACGACACGGTCAACGCCACCACGCTGGCGAATTGCAGTCCCTCCCCGAGCAGCCACAGCACCGTGCCCGACAGCACCACGGGGAAGATGCCCGGCAGGATGCAGGAGAACATCACGACGACGGAACGGAATGCCAGCCCGATGAAGATCGCCACCAGCAGGAATTCGATGGTGAGGCCGTGGTTGAGCTTCTCGATCATGCTCGCGCTGTTGCGCGCGGCGATCACCGAGAGGCCGGTCACCGCGATCTCGTAGCCGGGATGCTCGGCACGCACCTTATCCAGCGAGTGATCGAGCTTGTTCACCACCGGAAGCAACTGGCTCGAGTCCAGATCCGGGACGCGCCCCGACACCACGACCGCGTCCTGATTCTTGTCGATGAACCGCCGCACCAGATGCTCGGGGATCAGGTCGACATATTCCTTCAGCGTCGCGACGTCGTCGCTGCCGGCCTTTTCGGCAAGCCAGCGCCGCAGGGTTTCCAGCGACCACACGTTGCCGACGCCGGCTGAGTCCTCGACCATCGCGTGAACGTCGGCGATCGTCTTCAGGGTCTCCGGTGAGTACAGCGACTGGCCCTTGGGGAATTCGATCAGCACATCGACCGGATTGGCACCGGTCAGCTTGGCGTCGAGCCGGCTCGACGCCTCGACCGCTTGTCGCTTGTCCGGCACCTGGTCGGCGAGCCGGTAACGCGGCTCGAGATTGGCGTAGATGATGCCGAGGCCGCCGACCACGATCAGCGCGAGCAGGCTGAACAGCCCGGGACGGCCGACCATGCGCACCGCGATCCAGTAGCAGAAATTGCGCAGCGCCTGCACGCCGGCATCCGCGCTCTGGAACTTGACCGCAAACAGCTTCTCATTGCGCACCAGCAGGATGCCGAACACCGGCACCAGCGACAGCACCGCGACCAGCGCGATGATGGTGGCGGCAAGCCCGGCCTCGCCGAACTTGCGGATCAGGTCGGAATCCGAGAATTGCAGCGCGATGAAGGAAATGCCCGCCGTGCCGTGTGTCAGCACGCAGGCCGGCCCGACCACCAGCACGGCATTCTTGAAGGCGGTGAACTTGTCCTGGCCCGCGATCAACCGGTCGCGTGCCGCGAATGTCAGCTGCATCGAATCGGAGAAGCTGATCACCATGATGAGCGGCGTCATCACGTTGAGGAACATGTTGAGATTGAAATTGGCCCAGCCGAGGCCACCAAGCGCGAGCAGGATCGCGATCATCGGCGGGAACGCCGCCGCCACCATGAAGGAGATCTTGCGGAAGAAGATAATGGCGATGATGCAGCCGGCGAGGATGCCGAGAATGTTGTAGGTCAGGCCGTCGCGCTCGACCGCGTTGCGGATCTCGAGCTGCATCACCGGCACGCCGGACAACTGGGCATTGAGCCCGCTGCCGCCGAGATCGTCGGCCATGATCTTCCTGATGTCGCCGACCACCTTGCCGAGCTTGTTGCTGGCAACCACCTCGGGCTCGAGCGAGAGCACGACCAGCGCCAGCGTGCCGTCCTCCGACAAGAGCTTGCCGCGGATGATCTCGTTGCTTTTGACGGTCTCGATGAACTTGTCGTAGGCCGCGCCCTCCGGAAGCTCATTCGGGAACAGCGCCGCCGGCAACTTGCCGGGGGCCGGCGCCTGGCGCGCGGAGAACAACGAGACCAGTCCGCGCACGCCCTCGACGAGTTGCAGGTCCGTGACCATGTCACGCAGCTTGCCGAGATTGTCGCGTTCGAGCAGCGTCTTGCCTTCGACCACGACGAGAACGTCGAACTCGGTCGCCGGGAAGCGCTTGGTTACCGCCTCATACTGCTTGTAGTCCTTGGAATCGGAACGGAACAGCTGCGACAGCGAATCGTCGATCTTGATCCGGTGCACGCCGAACACGGCACCGATCAGCAGCAGAACGAGCACGATGCAGGACAGGATCGGCGCCCGCATCGGGATCAGGCCGAGACGCTCGATCCCGAACGCGATGCTGGGTCCCGAGCGCGGCTCCTCGATCTTCTCGACGTGGACCTGACTTTCCGTGTTCTTTTCGAGCATGCCCTGTCCAGTTCTGAAACGGCTCAATTTGTCTAGCTTGGGTCTAAAGCGCGATGAGATCAGGTTGGATCCTCATCGCGCCTCGGCTCCTTGGTTTACGCATGATCTCTTCGGAAACCGCTTCGCACTTTTTCGGATCATGCTTTAGGGGCGCGAATGAGGCGGATGGGCGCAACTGATCGGCGCTAGTCGTTGAAAACACGCGAATATTGACCGGCGCCGGTTTTACAGGTCAGGCCCTTTGCTCGCAAGCGCAGGGGTCCGGACAAATCAGCAGGGAACCGGCGAACACCAACATTAAGTATCTGATTTGTCACACCCGGGTAGCGCATTCTGTGACGATCCACCGCCGCTTTCATCCTTCAGCGCGACCCCCGTGATCTGGCGAGCCAGCCCCTCCCGCACAAGCCAGGAGATTCTGAAGGCGGCCTCCGCATAGCTCAGCCCGGCGCGGTGGATATTGGAGATGCAGTTCCGGTCAGCATCGGTGAGACCGATCCGCGGCGCAAAGGTGAGATAGGCACCGAGACTATCCGGCGCGGACAGGCCGGGCCGTTCGCCGATCAGCATCACCAGCATGCGGGCTCCGACGATGGCGCCGATCTCGTCTCCCAACGCGACGCGCGCGCCCGACGCCACGATGACCGGGCCCGCGTCGATCCTGTCGGCCGCAAGTCGCGGCAGCAGCTGCCGGATCAATTCGACGGCATGCACATTGACCGCGGTCGGCGACAGGCCATCCCCGATCACGATTGCGCAGGAGCATGCGGTGATGGCACGACCTTCGAGCGACCGCCTCGACGCGGAATCCAGCATGCGCCCGAGATCCGGTCGGCGCAGATAGTCGCGCCGGCTGGGCGCCTGGCTCGACACCTCGGGTGCCGTGATGCCGAGGCCGGCGAGGTCAGCCGCGATCCCGCCGAGATCGAACGCCGCGTGGACGGCATCCCTGGCGCGGGCGTGATCACGCGTGAAGGCGAGCAGCGCGCTGGTCGGCAGGCTGGCCCCGGAGCGGCCGAGACCGACGCGCGCCGGCGTGAGCTCACGCAGATCGGCAAGCGAAGGGGACAGTGGCACCGGCGGTGTCGTCATGCTGCTATTCAGCGGGGACCGATGCCTCGCGCAGCCGGATCGAGTAGTTGGACGCATTCTGCCGGCCGCTGGAGGCTGCGCGCGCGAAGGTGATCAGGTGATGCGCGACCAGTGTCGCCGAGATCAACCCCTCGATGTCGCCACGCCTGAGCCGGCCGAGTGCAAATTTCCAGAACACCCGCCTGTAATCGCCGAGCACGCCGACCTTCCAGAAGATGTTGCGCAGCATGATCAGGCCGCGCCGGATGTTGGCCCAGCTCTTCATCTCCGGGCTGACCGGCACCTTGATGCGGTTGGCATAGGTGTAGTTGCACTGATGCAGATAGCGCTCGAACAGCTTCTCGGGGTCGTAGGCGATCTCCATGCATTTGCGCCAGGAGCTGACGACATCCTCATATGGCAGTAGGAACTGCACGTTGGAATCGCGGCCGTCGTCATCGACCAGCCGGCCGGCTTTTTCGAGCCGGTCCCACAATGGCGTCTTCGGCAGCGCCTGAAGCAGGTTGATGGTGAGCAGCGGGATCTGCGATTCCTCGACAAAGGAGAGCAGCGCGTCGCCGGTCTGGGGCTTGTCGGTATCGAGCCCCATGATGATGCCGGAGACCACCTCCATGCCGTAGGAATTGATGGTGCGCACCCCCTCCAGGATCGGAACCATCATGTTCTGATCCTTGTGCATGGCCTTCAGCGCGTCCGGATCGGGCGTCTCGATGCCGACGAAGATGGTCACGAAGAAGGCTTCGCGCATCTTCTCCAGGATCTCGGGGCGCTTGGCGATGTTGAGCGTCGCCTCGCAGGCGAGCCGGGTGACATAGCCGGTTCGCTTCTGCCATTCGATCAGATGCGGCAGCAATTCGCTCGCCGCCTTGCGGTTGCCGATGAAATTGTCGTCGACGAAATAGACCGTGTCGGTCGCACCGCAGGCGCGCAGCTTGTCGAGCTCGGCGATGATCTGCTCCGGCGACTTCAGGCGCGGATTGCGGCCATAGAGCCCGGGGATGTCACAGAACTCGCACTGATAGGGACAGCCCGAGGAGAACTGGATGCTGCCGAGGAAGTACTTCTTGGTTTCGGCGAGTTCATAGGCCGGCAGCGGGAATTCCGTCATCGGCAGCCGGTCGACGGTCTTGAGCACCACCTGCTGGTCCGGCCGGCTGGTGTCCGCCGCCAACCGCCGGATCAACTCGTTGGTGGCGTCGCCGAGTTCGCCGACATGAAGGTAGTCGAATGAGGGGTAGTAATCCGGGCAGGCACTGACCGACGGCCCGCCAATCGCGACCACGAGATCGTGGTCATGCGCCCGGTGGCAGATGTCATTCATCTGCTGGCGCTGGATGTGCATACCGCTGACGAACACGGCCTCCGCCCACTCGAAATCCTCCGCGGTCGCCGGATTCAGATTCTCGTCGACGAAGCGGACCGGCCAGTTCTCGGGAAGATATGCGGCGATCAGCAGCAGGCCCTGCGGCGGCATGAAGGCCCTGACGCCGTCGGTCAGGGGGTAGGAATGCTCGAAGGTCCCAAAGGACGACGTGTAGCGCGGAAAAACGCAGAGGATACGCCGTACAGTCTCAATGCGCTCAGCTCTCATCGAATGACCCCGAAGCACCCGCAAATCTAACCACGGCGCGGAACGCTGGGCCAGAAATTCTTCAACATTGTGGCACGCACCAACGTCACAACGGCGAGATAGTTGCTCTGCAGAATTTTGCTATCCCGTCAGGCCAGGAGCCTGGCAGCGAGGTCGGGCAGCCGCCCCTCGTCGGCAACGAGGCGGAAGTCCTGCCCGGCGAGGCCGACACGCGCCAGCCAATCGTCGAATTCGGGCGCCCGCTTCAGGCCGAACAGGTCGCGGATGTAGAGCGCATCGTGAAACGATGTCGACTGATAGTTCAGCATGACGTCGTCCGCGCCGGGCACGCCCATGATGAAATTCACGCCGGCGGCAGCAAGCAGCGTCAGGAGATTGTCCATGTCGTCCTGATCGGCCTCGGCGTGATTGGTGTAGCAGACGTCGATGCCGAGCGGCAGGCCGAGCAGTTTGCCGCAGAAATGATCCTCGAGCCCGGCGCGGATGATTTCCTTGCCGTCATAAAGGTATTCCGGACCGATAAAGCCGACCACGCTATTGACCAGCAGCGGATCGAACGCGCGCGCCACCGCATAGGCCCGCGCCTCGCAAGTCTGCTGGTCGACCTGGTGATGGGCGTTCGCCGACAGCGCCGAGCCCTGCCCGGTTTCGAAATACATCACATTGTCACCGACCGTCCCGCGGCGCAGCGACAATCCCGCTTCGCGCGCCTCCCGCAGCAACGAGAGGTCGACACCGAAACTGCGGTTGGCCGCCTCGGTGCCGGCGATCGACTGGAACACGAGGTCGACCGGCAGCCCCTGCCCGATCAGTCCGAGCGTGGTCGTGACATGGGTCAGCACGCAGCTCTGCGTCGGAATCCCGAGCCGGGTGATGATGTCATCGAGCAGCCGCAGCAGGGTGCCGATGACGTTCGGATCATCGCTCGCCGGATTGATGCCGATGCAGGCATCGCCCGATCCCAGCAGCAGCCCGTCGAGGATCGAGGCGGTGATGCCCTTGGGATCGTCGAAGGGATGGTTCGGCTGCAACCGCGTGCTCATTCGCCCGCGCAAACCGACGGTGTTGCGGAAACGCGTCGTTACCTGGCATTTCTTCGCGACCAGGATCAGGTCCTGGTTGCGCATCAGCTTCGAGACTGCCGCGACCATCTCCGGCGTGATCCCGCGCGAGATCTTCCGGATCGCATCATCGGTGGCGGCGTCCGACAGCAGCCAGTCGCGGAAGCCGCCGACCGTGAGCGACGAGACCGGCAGGAAGCCGGCAACGTCATGGCTGTCGAGGATCAGCCGGGTGACTTCGTCGTCCTCATAGGGGATGACGGGCTCATCGAGGAATTGCCTGAGCGGAACATCGGCAAGCGCCAGCCGCGCGGCGATCATCTCCGCGGCACTGTCGGCCGCAAGGCCGGCCAGCCGGTCGCCGGAACGCGGCGGCGACGCCTTGGCAAGCAGGAGGCGTAGATCCTCGAATGCGTAATTCGTGGCATCGATGGTGTGACGATACAGCATGGGAATTCGCGTCGCGGGCTGGAGCGGTGCAACCTAGCACCTCTTTGCGAAAGTCGTGCCATCGGCTTTGCCGGGCGCGCCGGAGGCTGTTGATGACGCAGCCCCGTCCGCATCGGCACGGTCGCAACCCGCCAACACCCTATCGCGCCCAAGAGCCAATATAAGACATTGGTATTACTCGGACATTCCAGCGGTTGCGGCTGCGAAAAATTCGCGCATTAAGAAATTGTCCATGAAGATTTCGCATAAGCCGTAGTCGGCCGAAGGTGCTCCCCGGCCTCCTGGAGTGCCCGCAATGCCCACCCCCATCACGTCCTCCGTCCCGATGTCCCGGCCTTCCATGGCATCCCGATTCTCGCTTGCCGCCAGGCTCTACTCGACGTTCGCGCTGATCGCAGCGCTGACCGCGGCCATCGCCGTCCTGTCCGACTACAATGCGCGGCGCAACGCCGAGTTGACCGCGGCCGTCGATCTCGCGAGCCGCGCCGCGCTCAATGTCGAGCGGGTCAATTCGCTGGTCTATGCGGTGGTGATGGAATCCCGCGGCATCTACATGTCGACCGAACCGGTGGCGGTGAAGAAATACGGCGACGGACTGCTGGCGTTCAACGAACGCATCCTCGGCGTGGTCAGGAACTGGGAAACCCTGGTGCAGGCTGATGACGCTGCCCAATTCGCGGTGTTCAAGACGCGCATCGAGCAGTTCATCGCGTTCCGGAAGGAGCTGGTTCGCCGCGGCATCGAGATCGGCGCCGCGGCCGGGCGTGAATGGGGCGACAACGACGCCAACCGCGACGTCCGCACCGCCCTGAACAAGGATCTCGAGGCGCTCTCCAAGGTCTATGCCGAGCGCAGCAAGAAGCTGGCGCAGCAGGCCGACACCAACCGCACGCTGGCGCTGGTGCTGACCGGGCTCGGCGCGGCCGCCCTGATCGTGGTGGTGCTCGGCGTACTGATCATCGCCCGCTCGGTGGCCCGTCCGCTGTCGCAGATCACCACGGCCATCAAGCAGGTCGCCGAAGGCGGCGCGCATGTCGATGTGCCGCATGTCGATCGCGGCGACGAAATCGGCGCGCTGGCGCGCGCCATCGGCGTGTTCCAGGAGGCGATGGACCGCAATCGCATCCTCAATGCGCAAGTCATGCAGGATTCCGCGGCGCGCGACGCACGCGGCCGGCACATCGAGGGCTTCGTCGAAGCATTCCGCGGCACGATCGGCACCGTGCTCCGCGCAGTGCACGACAACGCAGCCACAATGCGGGAGACCGCGCAGACCATCGCAACCGTCGCGGCCGACGCCAACGGCCGCGCCGTGGCGGCGGCAGGCGCCACGGAACAGGCCTTGAGCAACGTCTCCGCGGTCGCGGGCGCCGCCGAGGAACTCTCGGCCTCGGTCGAGGAGATCGGCCGCCAGGTGTCCCAATCGTCGGGCGCGGTCGATCAGGCGGGCGCGCGCACCGACCGGTCGATCAGCGAGATCGAGGGCCTTGCCGCCACCACCCAGCGCATCGACGGCGTGCTGAACCTGATCCAGGCGATCGCGGAGCAGACCAACCTGCTCGCCCTCAACGCCACCATCGAAGCCGCCCGCGCCGGCGATGCCGGCCGCGGCTTCGCGGTCGTTGCGCACGAGGTCAAGGCGCTGGCCGGGCAAACCGCGAAGGCGACCGCCGAGATCAGCGAGAATGTCGGCCTGATCCAGGCCTCGACCCGCAATTCGGTGGCAGCCGTGCGCGAGATCGGCCAGGCCGTCCGCGAGATCAGCAACGTCACCGCGAACATCGCCAGCGCGATCGGCCAGCAGGACGCGGCGACGCGCGAAATCTCCGCCAACGCGCAGATGGCCGCCCAGGGCAATGAAATCCTGGTGACCAATGTCGGCTCGCTGCGCGACGATATGGACCAGACCAGCAAGGCGGCGGAATCCGTGCTCGCAGCGTCGAACGATCTGACGTCAACCGCCGAGACCCTGTCTCGCGAGGTCGAGCAGTTCTTCCACAATCTGCGCAGCGACGCGGCCTGAGGGTCTGCCGCTGACCGGCAGCCGCGTGCGTCACCCGACGCCGCGCGGTTAATGCTTCCCTAACGTCGACGCATAATTTGCAGGCGGTTCGGGCCGGCTTTCTCAATTTGATACCCCCATAAAGGCCGACAAAGCGCGGGGGCGCGGGAGTTGGGAAGCAGGTCATGAACGGGCTGTTGCCACGACCGAGAGCGGTGCCGACCAAGCGGCTGCTGGCCCTTGGTATCGGACTCGTCGTGAGCTTTTCGGCGATTTGCCTCTCGATCCTTTGGGAGATGGCGCAGAAGGATTTTCAGCACGCGAAAGAAGGCGCGACCAATCTCGTAGCCTCGATCGCAAGCGAGATCGACCGCAACATCGAACTCTATGACCTCTCGTTGCAGGCCGTCGCCGACGGCATCAAGCTGCCGGAGATCAGCAACATCAGCCCCGAGCTCCGCCAAGTGGTGCTGTTCGACCGGGCGGCGACCGCCAAGGATCTCGGCTCCATTCTCGTGTTGAACGCCGCCGGCGACGTCACGCTCGATTCCCGGACCCTGACGCCGCGGCGCGCGAATCTCGCCGATCATGATTTCTTTCGGGTTCATCGGGCGCGATCGGATGTCGGCCTTTTCATCAGCCCGCCCTGGGTCACCCAGGAAGGCGAGTATCTGATCAGCCTGAGCCGGCGCATCAGCAACGGCGACGGCTCCTTCGCCGGCGTGGTCGCGGGCAGCATGCGGCTCAGCTACTTCCACAACCTGTTCCGGAAGCTGAACTTCGGCGCCGGCGACAGCATGGTGTTGTTCAATACCGACGGCACGATCCTGATGCGCACGCCGTTCGAGATCGAGCGCATCGGACAAAACATCAAGAGCTCGCAGACCTTTCGCATGCTGCCGCGCCAGCAGTCGGGCTCCTACACATCGAAATCGATCGTCGATCACGTCAACCGGCTTTATGTCTTCCAGCAGGTCGGCAATCGCCCCCTTGTCATCGCTGAGGGCCTCGCGCTCGACGGCATCTATGCGGATTGGTGGCAACAGCTCTGGCTGACCGGCATCGTGGTGACCGCGCTCGGCGGCTTTTCGATCGTGCTGATGTTCTACCTGTTGGCCGCGCTGAAACGGCGAGCCGCCGCCGAAGGCCGGCTCGCTCACCTCGCCAGCACCGATGCACTGACCGGCCTCGCCAACCGGCGCCGGCTCGACGATACCCTTGACGGTGAATGGCGTCGCGGCTTGCGTGCGAAGGCGCCGGTCTCGCTTCTGATGATCGACGTCGATCATTTCAAGGCCTTCAACGACACCTACGGGCATCAGGCCGGCGATGCCGTGCTCGCCACCGTGGGGCAGTGCATCGCAGGCAGCACCAAGCGCGCCACCGATCTCGGCGCACGCTATGGCGGCGAGGAGTTCTCGGTGTTGCTGCCCGGCATCGGCAAGGCGGGCGCCCTGGAAGTTGCCGAACAGATTCGTGCCAAGCTGACCGCCGCGCGCGAGGCCGAGCCTGAATTGCCGACCGTCAGCATCGGATTGTCCTGCCTCGTCCCCGACCATGAGCGCACGTCACGCGATCTGCTCAAGGCCGCGGATCTTGCACTCTATCAAGCCAAGCGCGAAGGCCGCGACCGCGTCATCGTCAGCCCGATCGGATGGGACAAGTCCGGCAAGCGGCAAGTCGCCTGATCGAGATCGCGTTGCGCCAGCGCGCGTCCGCCGTCCCGGTTCACTCCACGGGCAATACGTCGACGGCGACGCTGAGCTTCTGCTTGCGCGCGCCGACGATGACGCCGTCGACCGGCGAGACGTCGGCGAAGTCGCGGCCGATGGCGAGAACGACGTGGTCGTTGGCGATCATGAGATCGTTGGTCGGATCGAACCCGACCCAGCCGAGCTCGCTACCGCACCAGACCGACACCCAGGCGTGGGTTGCGTCGGCGCCCTGTAGCCGCGGCTGGCCCGGCGGCGGGATGGTGCGCAGATAGCCGCTGACATAGGCCGCGGGCAGCCCGAGCCCACGGAGTCCCGCGATCATCACATGGGCAAAATCCTGGCAGACACCGTGGCGCTTCTCGAACACGTCGCGAAGCGGCGTCGAGATCACGGTCGCCTTGGGATCGTATTTGAAGTCGGTCCGGATCCGCCGCATCAGGTCGGCCGCACCGGCGAGGATGCCGCCGCCTGGCGAAAAGCTCGCGGACGCATAGGCCGTCACCGGCCGCAACACCGGCACCAGCGCGCTGGCAAAGACATAGCCGACCGGCGAAGCCGCATCGAGGCTCGACGCCTCGAATGCCCGATCGCGCACGCTCTCCCAGGGCGGGCTCGCGGAGTCACGCGCCGGCGGCTGCCGCTCCACCGAGACCCGTGAGCGGGCGTCGATGCGCAGACTGCGATGCGCGGTCTCGATCAGGACGCTTTCGGTCAGCGTGCCGAAGAAGTCGCGCCGCGCGGTGCGCTCCGCGGGCTTGGGACGGATATCGACCGCATGCGAGATCAGTTGTTGCCCGTCGCCGCTGATCGGCTCCAGCCGCAGCGCGCAGCGCGCGAAGCTGACCTGGGTCTCGTAGCTGTAGGTCGTGACGTGCCGGATATCGTAGATCACGCCAGCCCCGTGAGCTTCTCCGGCCGGCTGGCGTTCGGTCCATGCGGGAAGTAATGCAGCCCGATTGCGTCGGAGAGGCTGAGCAGATCCTGCTCCAGCGCAAACAAGGTCTTGACGTCGAGGCGGCCGGCTTCGGCCGTCGTCAACATGGCCTCGAGCGCGACCGCGAGCCGCTGTGGCCGCTCGATCAGGCCGTGCTCCTTCAGGCTCGGCAGCGCGGCGATATGTTCGTTCAGCGCGGCGACCTGGAACGCGACCGAGCGCGGATTGAAGGGATCGAGCACCGCCAGATCGCGCACCGGCGTCAGCAGCGGCTGCACCAGATAGCGCGAGCGGTAGGTGATCTGGCAGTCGACCAGCGTGAGCAGGATGTCGAGGTCCTCGTCACCGGCTTCGTCATAGGCGAACTGACGGGCAAAGCGCGTGGTGTTGATGGCGCGCTCGGCGCGGCGGCCCATCTCGAGGAAGCGCCAGCCGGCTGCGCGGTTCATGTTCTCCTGCGCGAGGCCGGCGAAGCTTGC